>DATGKF010000042.1:0-18488 GCA_035294785.1 Caulobacteraceae bacterium
TCGGCGGCGATCAGCGCCGGCGTCGCCGGATCGACGCAGACGGCGAGATCGAGCGACTTCTCGCGCGCCCGCTCCCAGAACAGGCTGGCCACGTCCTCGGCGACCTCGACCAGATCGGTCGGCGCGGCTTCCAGCGTCATCTTGCCCGCTTCGATCTTCGAAAAATCGAGGATGTCGTTGATGATCGCGATCAGGCTCGCGCCCGACTTGGCGATCACCTCGGCGAAGCGCCGCTGGCGCGGCGCGAGTTCGCCGGCGGCCAGCAGCTCGGCCATCACCATCACGCCGTTCATCGGGGTGCGGATTTCGTGGCTCATCACCGCCAGGAAGTCCGACTTGGCGCGGTTGGCGCCCTCGGCGGCGTCCTTCGCCTCGCGCAGCTCGCGTGTGCGGTCGGCGACCGTACGCTCCAGCCCCTCGTCACGACCGCGGACTTCGCCGAGCATGCGGTTGAAGCCCTCGACCAGCAGCGCAACCTCGCCGTCGGCGGAGACGGCGACGGGCCGGGTGTAGTCGTGGCTGGCCTCGACCTCGGCCATGGCTGCGGTCAGGGCCGTCACCGGCGCGGCGATCCGCAGGCCCAAGCGCCAGGCGACCAGCAAGCCGGCGAGCGACGCGGCCAGCGCGGCGACGAGGCTGATCCAGAGGCTGGAGGCGAACCGCCCGCCGCCGGTCAGGCGGCCGGCCAGCACCACCCGCCCGACCGTCCGCCGGTCGTAGGTCACCGGCGCCGAGACCTCGACCGTGTGCGCGCGCAGCATCGACCAGATCGAAGGTCGGGCCGCGCCGGCCGCGGTCTCGATATCGGTGGTGAGCCGCACGCCCGAGCCGGTCTCGGCGACCAGCGCGCCGTTCGCGGCCTCGACGCGCGCGTAGGCGACCTCCGGCATGAGCTGGATGGAGCGCAGCGCCTGATAGGCGCCGCCGCGGTCCCCCGTCGCCGCGGCCTGCCCGACCAGCGCGCTCAGCACCGCGGCTTCCGCCTGCAGGCGGTCGACCTCGAGCGCCGCGTCGCGACGCGCGTCGCGCCAGGCGGAGACGCCGGAAACGAGGACGACGGCCACGCCAACCGACGCCAGCACCAGCGCCGCGAGCTTGCCGCGGATGGAGCCTCGGAGGCGGCGTGCGGATCGATCTGGCAACGTGGTCAACAAAAGGCAAACGGCGGATTCCCCTGCCGTTACGGGGGATTAATGACTGCCCGCTTAACTGGGGGCCTCTTTTCGCCAGGTTCCTCGCTTCCCATGCCGGCGTCGCCGAAGGCTCCGCAGCCATATTTCCCGGTCCTCGAGGAGGAGGTGCGCCTCCTGTTTGTCGACGACGACCCGATTCTGCGCGAATTCGCGGCCGTGCATCTGGCCAGCGAAACGGTCGAGGTCAGGACGGTCGGCGACGGCGATGAAGCGCTCGCGATGCTCGGCGAGTGGCCGGTCGACCTCATGCTGCTCGACCTCGAAATGCCGCGCGTGGACGGCTTTGAGGTGCTGGAACGGCTCGCCGCCAACCCGGCGCATCGCGACCTGCCGGTGATCGTGGTCACCGGGCGCGAAGACATCGCCGCCATCGACCGCGCCTTCGCGGTCGGCGCGACCTCGTTCGTGTGCAAGCCGTTGAACTGGCGGTTGCTGGCCTACCAGATCCGCTACGTGCGCCGCGCGCGCGCCGCCGTCGCCAAGGCCGAGGCTCGCCTGGCCGACCTCGCGCGGGAAACCGGCCGCCTGCTCCAGCTCGCCGGCGGCGAAGCGCCGAGCCCGCCGCTGGCTGCGCTGCGGGCGATGCTCGAACCACTCGCGAACCGGGCGGCGTGATGGGCCTGCGCGGCCTCCTTCGGCGCCTCGGGCTCGACCGTCGCGGCGGGATCGCGACCACGTTCGCCATCGCCGTGCCCGTGCTCGTCGTGCTGGCGTGTGGCGCGATCGATCTCACCAGCGTGCGATCCGACGATAGCGCCATGCAGGACGCCGCCGACGCCGCCGCGCTCGACGCCGCCAAACAGCTCGGCGTGTCGGACGAGGCCGGCATCAGCGCCCGCGCCGGCCCCTTCGCCGCGGTTCAGCTTGGCGACTCCGCCGCGCGGCTGGGCGTCACAGCCACGACCACGTTCGGCAAGGACGACTCGAGCGTCACCGTCACGCTGACCGGTCACCGGCCGTCCTTCTTCGCCAACCTGTTGCCGCCCGGCGGCTGGACGCTGCACACGAGCGCGACGGCCGCATCACTCGGGCGAACGCCGCTCTGCGTGCTGAGTTCGGGCTCCAGCGGCGCCGACCAGATCACGATGACGGACCAGTCGCAGATCACCGCCAACAACTGCCTGGTTCAGTCGAACAACAACGTCGCCGTCGAAGGATCGGCCTCGCTGCAGGCGGGTCTGGTTCAGGCGGTCGGGACCGCCAGCGGCAATATCACGCCCGCGCCGCAGTCGGGCGCGCCGCCGATCGCAGATCCTTTCGCGTCGCTGGCGATCAACCCCAACGGCTTGATCTGCAACCCGCTCGATCTCGTGTACGACATCGGCGTCACGGTGCTCACGCCAGGCATCCACTGCGGCAACATCACCGTGCGCAAGAACGCCGTCGTTCAGATGCTGCCGGGGGAATACTACTTCCTCAACGGCCACCTGACGATGATGGACAATTCGCAGCTCGTCGGCTCGAACGTCGTGCTCGTCTTCGATTCCAAGTCGACCTTCACCTTCCAGGACGGGGCGCAAATCGACCTGCGCGGGCGGACGGGGCGGTCGCCGCTGGCCGGGTTTGTTATCGCCACAACGCGCGACAACACCGGCACGTTCACCATCTCCTCGAGCGCCGCGCGCGAGCTGCTTGGCACGATCTACATTCCAAACGCGACGCTCGCGGTCAGCGGAGCGAACAACCTCGTCGCCGACCAGTCGGCCTGGACGGTGGTCGTGGCCAGGGCGATCAGCGTCGGCGGCAGCGCCAACCTGGTGATCAACGCCAACTACGCCGGCTCGACCGTGCCAGTGCCGAGCGGCGTCGGGCCGCGCGGCGGCAAGGTGATGCTCACGCGCTAGGGGGGTCGAAGCGGCGGTTGGTCAACCGCCAGGCAGCGAGGACCGCCGCCGCCAGCAGCGGCAGGAACGCCGCGAACAGCCAGAAGCCGGCGGCCCGGGCCGAACCGAGGCTCATGCCCCGCCCGACGCCCAGCGCCGTTGCGATCGACCCGGCCGCGGCGGCGGCGACGGCCGCGCCGATCATCGAGGCGGTCGGCACCGATCCCGAGGCCAGCGGCCGCTCGGCGTCGTCGGTGTTGGCGACGATGCGGGCGGCCACGAACGCCCAGGCCATGCCGAAGCCGGCGCCGCTGACGAACACCAGCGCCGCGATGGCGGCGATCGAGCCGTGCGGAACGACGAACATCATCGCGACCTGGGTCGCGGCGATCAGCGCCACGCCCAGGCGGATGTAGCCGCGCGCCCAGCCGCGCCCGGCGATGACGAGCGCGCTCAGCGTCCAGCCAAGCGCCCCGCCGCCGAGGATGTAGCCGGCCAGGATCGGCGTCGCGCCATAGAGGCGCTGCATCAGCGAGGTCCCATAGACGCTGAAGCTGACCGTGGCGGCGTTGAGCGTGAAAATCATGAACAGGCCCGCGGCGACCGCGCTGGCCGGCCGGCCCGTCTGGCGAGGCAAGAGCGACGTCGGCGCGTGCGTGTCGATGCGCAGGAAGAGGGCGAGCAGGGCGATGCCAGCCAATCCCGCCGTCCCCTTCGCGAGCGGCGTGGGCAACAGGCCCGCCGCTCCGATCGCGGCGACGCTGAGGGCGAGCACGGCGACCTGCAGCACGGGCGGCCGGCCGCTCGCCTCCCCGCGCGCCGCGCCGCGCGGCACCAGGAACGCGGTGGCGACGATGAAGGCCAGACCTTGCGCGGCGAAGGTCCAGAAGGCGCCGCGCCAGAAGTGAATCTCGGCGAAGACGCCGCCGATCAGCGGGCTGACCAGAGTGGCGACGCCCCACACGCCGGCAAGTCCGCTCAGGACCCTTGACCACAGCGCTTCGGGAAAGAGGCTGGTCGAGGCCACATAGGAGAGGCCGACCACCCAGCCGCCGCCCAGTCCCTGCGCCAGCCGGCCAGCGAGAAAGACGCCGATATCGGGGGCGAGCGCGCTTGCCGCGCAGCCGAGCGCGTAGGTCGCGCCGGCGATCGCCATCGCCGTGCGCAGGCCGAAGCGGGCCGTGAGCCGCCCCGCCGTGGCCCCGCCGAGAATCGAGCCCAAGAGGAAGATCGCCACCGCCCAGCCGAAGGCGGTGTAGCCGCCGATGTCGCGCGCCGCGCTCGGCATCACCGTGGCCGTGACCAACTCGTCGGCGGCGGCGAGCCAGGTCCCGGCGCAGACCAGCGCAAAGCGCGGCAGCCGCCCGTCGACGACCAGGTCGCGCCAGCTCGAGCCAGTCGTTGCAGGCTCGGCGGTCAATTGGCCAGATCCGCCGGCTCGGGCGTCCGCGCCAGGCGGTCGCAGTCGCCTTGGGCGCCGGGCGCGATGCCCTGCACGCGGACGAGACTGTAGGTTTGGCCCGGCTTGCCAGGATCGCCGCGCGCAAGGTCGCCGCGCGGCTCGAGCAAGGTGAAGCAGTCGCCCAGCAGGGGCCGCCGCATCCGATCCGCTTCGTCGACGACAAGGCCGGGCTGGCCGAGGTCCGCGGTCCAGGAGCCGTCGCCCGGCGGATAACGGTCGCGTTCGCGCACCTCGACGATCGGCGCCTTGATGCGCCTGGTTGCCGCGAGTTCGGCGGCGACGCCGTAGCTCAGGGCGCCCACCCAGCTCGCCCCCGCCGCGACACGCGCCGCTTCGACGCGCGTCGCCAGGTCCGGCCAGCCGCGGAACCCTTGCGCCGGATCGTCGGGCCCGAAGTCGGTGGCGGGCGCGGCGAGGTGGACGAGAACCAGGGCGGCGAGGACAAGGCCGATCGGCGCCGCCCGCGCGCGCATGCCGGCGAGGTAGCCCTTCTCCGGCGCGGCCTCGGCCGCCCAGGCGGCGAGCACGGCGAAGCCGGCATATAGCGGCGCCGGCCAGTGCGCCTCGACCCGGTCGTGCAGAGCGTGGATCAGCAGGTAGGCGAGGAAGGGCGCGGCCGTCCACAGGACGAGGCCGACGTCCGGCGCGTCCTTCGCCTTGCGCCAGCGCCAGGCGAGGCCGGCGCCGCGGCCGGCGAACCAGCCGATCGAAGGATTGATCAGCACGATCTGGCTCAGGATCAGCCACAGCAGGTTCTCCGGCGCGAATGCGCGCGGGGCGGCGCGGCCGAACTGCTTGACGAAGGTCACCCAGTGGTGCGTCGCGTTCCAGCTCACGTTCAGCCCGAAGAGGCCCGCGGCGATGAGCGCCGCCGCCCATGGCCACGGCCGCGTCAGCGCCCGCCAGCCGCCAGGTTTGAGCGCGAGCCAGAGCAGCACGCCAGGCGCGAGGAAGAGGGCGGAGTATTTGGAGAGGCTCGCCAGCCCCGCCGTCATGCCCGCCGCCAGCCACCAGCGCCAGCCGCCCTGGCCATCGGTGCGCGCCAGGCAGGCGAGCGTCGCGGTCCAGAAGAGGATGTTCGGCGCGTCCGGCACGGCCAGAATGCCGCCGATGCCGATCAGCAGCGTGGCGTTGAACCAGATCGCCGCCCGTACGGCCGCGCGCGGCTGCAATCCGATCCGCGACGCCAGGTCGAAGACGAGCAGGCTCGCCAGCGCCGTCGACAGCACCGACGCCAGCCGAACGCCAAGCGCGTTGTCGCCGGCGAGCGTCATCCCGGCGCGGACCCAGAGCGCGATCATGGGCGGGTGGTCGAGGTAGCCCAGCTGCAGGTGTTGGGCCCACAGGCGGTAGTAGGCCTCGTCCTCGCCGAGCGGGATGAAGGCGGCGGCCGCCAGCCGCCCCAGCGTCACGGCGAGCAGAAAGACGAGCAGCGATCGCGGCGGCCGGGTCATGGCGAGGCCGTCAGGCCGCGCCGGCGCTCGCCGTCCTGGCCGGCGTCAGGCGTTTGACCGCGGCCGAGAGGCGATGCTTCAGCCGCTGCCAGTTGGCGACCCCTTCCGAGGTCACCCAGTTCATCTGCAGCACGCGCCGGGGGCCGATGAAGCGCTTGTGCCCGTGCCACGAGTTGTCGGCGCGCCGAAACGCCACCAGCGAGCCGAAGTTCGGCGACGCTTCGGCGACGTAGTCATCGAGGTCGCGGCCGTTGCGCAACAGGCGCAGCCGCCCGCCGTCCGGCGCCCAGTCCTCGTTCAGATAAACGAGGATGGTGATGATCTTGGTCTTCGAGTCGGTGTGGATGTCGCCGTCGCGCTCGCCGCACATGCCGCGCAGCGTGAACGTGGTGGCTTTGCCGGCCAGGTCGACGGCGAACTTCGCTTCGATCGCCTCGCGGAACGGCGGCTGGCTCATCTCATTGATCAGCGCCGCCACCGCGCCCTTCACCTCCAGGTCCTCGAGCGCGAACGAACCTGGCTTGTCGATGGCGGGATAGTCGGCGGCGATGGCGGCGCGCGACTCGGCGCGGACGAACCCGTCGAGGACGAGGTAGTCGAAGGGATCGTGTCGGACCGGCTCGCGGTTCAGCGCGTCGATGTCGAGATAGCCCATGCCGACTCCCTGGCCGCGGCCGGCGCGGCCGGCGATGCATATCGCACCGGCGAATCCTTTGGCTATAGGGTGCGACTTTTCGGCGGGCGGGAGCGGGCGACCCTGACGAGCGAGCCGACATGCTGGTTCATCACCACGGGCGAGGCGGGATTCCGCACGCAGGCGCGCGGGCTCGCGGGCGCGGTGTTCGCACGGCCGCGCGAGATCGTGGTCGGCCTCGCCGCGCCGTGGGACCGGCTGCCGGCGGTCTGGGTTCCGGACCCGCTCTCGCATCTCGATCCCGCCCGCGCGCCGCTGTCGCCGCCCTGGCCGGACGTGCTGATCGGCTGCGGCCGGGGCGTCGCGGCCATCTCGATCGGCGTGCGCAAGGCCAGCGGCGGCGCCACGCTCACGGTCCAGATACAGGATCCGCTCGCGCCGGCCCGTCGCTTCGACCTCGTCGTCGCCATGAGCCACGATGCGATTCGGGGCCCGAACGTGGTCAAGGTGGTGACCGCCCTGCACGACATCACGCCGGCGGCGCTGGCCGAGGCGGCCGACGCGTGGCGCTCGCGCATGCCCCGGGGCGAGGGCCCCCTGGCCGGTGTTCTGCTCGGCGGTCCGACGCGCGGCGGCCGCTTCGCCGCCGGCGGCGAGCTGGTGGCGGCGCTGAAGGGGCTGCGCGCCGGCGGGACCCGCCTCGCCATCCTGCCGTCGCGGCGCACGCCGCAGGCGCTGGTCGGCGCGCTGGGCGAGGGGTTTGCGGCTGACGCGGGCGTGCTGGTGTGGGACCGCAGCGGCGACAACCCCTATCGCGGGGTGCTGGCGCTGGCCGATCGGCTGATCGTCACAAGCGATTCGGTTTCGATGGTCTCAGAGGCGCTGGCGACGCCGCACCCCGTCGAGGTGCTGGGCGAGGCGCAGAACGCCCGCCATCGCCTGTTTTTCCGAACGCTGTTCGACGGGGGCCAGCTCGCGCCGTTCGCTGGCGGTCCGCCGCCCGTGCGCGCCGCGAGGCCGGTTTCAGGAACGGCGGAAGCGGCTCAGGCCTTGCGCGGCCTCGTCAGCGAGCGGACCGGCTGGTCGGCGTAAGAAAGCTGCCAACGGTCGTGCCAGTCCTCGGTGACGTAGTTGATGATGAGCGACTTTCGCACGCCGGCGATCGGCCTTTGCTCGAAACCGTGCCAGGTGCTGTCTGACGGCACGAACATCAGAGCCTCATTGCGCCGGAAGGGCACGCGCTTCACCCAGCGGTCTTCTGCGCTGTAAATGTCGCTTCCGAGGTCCTCCTGGCCGTCTTCCGCCAAATAGTGGAGCAGCGTCAGGCGCTTCACCCCGAGATCGGTGTGCGGCTTGTTCCAGTAACCGGTCTTGTCGACCGCGTACTCGATGCGAAGCAGCGTGCCGTCGAGATCCGCTCCGGTCGCTCGCGCAACCGCTTCAACGATCCCACCATCGTGGAAAGCGCGCGCCACCGCTTCGAAAACGGGCAGGCGCTCGATGTTTGATTGGTCGAAATAGGTGCGCGTGTCGTTGTGCAATTCGCGCTTGCCCGACACGCCATGCGTTTCCTGCGCTTCGAACGGCAGCGCCATCAGCGCATCGACGACGTCGTCGGGTAGCATCCCGGCCAGCGTCCAATGCCGATAGGGCGCGGTGTGGGTCTGGGCGGCTTTCAGGCTGGCGGCGATGGCGGCCTTGACCGCGGCGACGTCGGAAACGCGGTCGATACTGGCGGCCTCGGTCAACTCGTCGTCCTTGCGAAACACGGCGAAGGCGTCCCGCCGGCGAGCCTCTAGATGGCATAGTTCGCTGGCCGAGGCGATAGAGCCGGGCCGAGCGGGCGCTGGGGAGAGGGGGTGTCGGCCGACCGGCGTCCGCCGATCCAGGGGGGCTGGGGGGGCTGTTCAGGATCCGGGATCCGCAAAGAACAACCGATCAGCCGACAGCCTCCTTATCGCGGGCCGGTGCGGCCATGCCGCGACCGGAATAGGGCCATTTCGCGGCTTGGCCTCTGTGCCTCCGGCGCAACAGTCTTCCGCCATCGCAACGCGCACAGGGTTTGGCGCTTTTCGCCGTTGCCGCGATCAGACAACATTATCGCGACGAGAGCTTCGCGAGACCGCTTACCGGTCTCGACGGGGGTGTGGGGAGTCCCGCGGGAGGCTCCCGAAATCTGCGCCCGGTGGGCGGAGAGATCGGGCCGCGGATTATGACAGAGCCGAACCTAAGGGCGACCCGCGGGGTCGCCCTTTCGCGTTTGCGCGGTCGCGTTCCGGTTTATGCTGGAGGTGTGAACCGCCGCCGGCGGCGGAGGGCGAAGGGCGGGCGAAGCATGGGCGCGCGGCGATCGGTTCGTCGGGGACGGCTGACGCATGGATGAGGCGGACCAGAGCGCCCCGCCCGAGGCGGTCGTGGCTGTTCGCCGCCTCGCCAAGTCGTTCGCCCGCCGCCCCGCCGTGGTGGACGTCTCCCTCGATCTGCATCCCGGCGAGGTCCTGGGGTTCGTCGGTCCGAACGGCGCCGGCAAGACGACGACAATGCGCATCCTGGCCGGCCTTCTGCGCGCCGACGCCGGCGAGGGGCACGTGCTGGGCCACGACGTCATGGCCGGCGGCCGGGCGGTCGGCCGCCTCGTCGGCTACATGCCGCAGCGGCTGGCGCTCTATCCGGATCTCACGGTGCTGGAGAACCTTCGCTTCCGCGCCGCCGTGTACGAACTTCCCGACCCGAAGCGGGTGGCGCTCGCGGCGATCGAGGCGTTCGACCTTGGCGCCTTCCGCGCGCAGAAGGCCGAAGCGCTGTCCGGCGGCTGGGCGCGGCGGCTCCAGCTCGCCGCGGCGCTGATCCATGCGCCGCGCCTGGCCATGCTGGACGAGCCCACCGCCGGTCTCGATGCGGAGTCGCGACAGGACGTTTGGCGGCGTATCGCCGAAATGGCCGCCGGCGGCGGAAGCGTGATCATCAACACCCACGACCTCGCCGATGCCGAGCAATGCACGCGCGTGGCCTTGTTCAACCGCGGCCTCGTGCTCGCCGTCGGCGAGCCGGTCGCACTGGCCGAGGGCGCGCCGTTCAAGGCGCTCGTGGTGGGCGGCGGGGAGGCCCACGGCGCGGCGCCCGTGTTCGATGCGCTCGAGGGCGTCATCGCCACCTATGTGCAGGGACAGCGCCTGCGCGTTCTCTGCCGCCCCGACGCGCTGCCTGCGATCCGCCGCCGCGCCCGCGCTGCGGGCCTGACGCTGGAGGACTCGCAAAACCGGCTCGAAGACGCGGCCTTCGTGCTCGTCAGGCAAAGCCTGCCGGGAGTGGCGGCATGAGGTTCAGCCTGCGCCGCGCCATGGCCGTCGCGCGGGTCGAAAGTCTCGGGCTGATGGCCGATCGCGCGGCGCTGCTGCTGATCTTCGTGCTGCCGGTGCTGCAGATCCTGCTTTACGGCTACGCCATCAGCCTGCAGCCGAAGAACGTGCCGCTGGCGATCGCGACGTCGGAGCCGCGGCTGGTGGCGCCGGCGATGGCCGCCATCCGCGCCGACCCGGCGGTGACGCTCGTCGGCGGCGTCGGCCAGCCGGGCTCGGCCGAGCGCGCGGTCACCAGTGGGCGGGCGCTCGTCGGCGTCGAGGTGGACCGCGATCCGGCCACGCGCGCCGTGCGCGTCCGCATCCTCGCCGACGCCGGCGACCCGCCGGAGGCCAGGCCGGTCGTCGCGGCGCTCGACGCCGGCATCTGGCGCAAGACCGCCGAGATCTACGCCGAGGATCAGACGCCGACGGTCGACATCGCCTGGGTGCACGATCCGGGCGCCCGCAGCGACTGGGACATCACCCCGGGCCTGGTCGGCGCGGTCGTGATGATCACCATGATGTTCCTCGGCGCGCTCACGCTGGTGCGCGAACGAGAGCGGGGCAGCTGGGAGAGCCTGCTCGCCACGCCGGTGGAGCCGGCGGAGGCGCTGGCGGGCAAGCTTGCGCCCTATCTGGTCATCGGCGTCGGTCAGACCGTCTGCCTGCTGGCCGTGGTGCACTGGCTGTTCGCCGTTCCGCTGCCCCTCGACGCCTGGGCGCTGGTGGCGGCGACGCCGCTTTTCGCCGGCGCCTATCTGGTGCTGGGCTTCGCCTATTCGGCGCTGGCGCAGACGCAGATCCAGGCGGTGCAGGCGTCCGGCTTCTCCTACCTGCCGTCCATCCTGCTCTCCGGCTTCATGTTCCCGTTCGACGGCATGCCCCGCTGGGCGCAGGTCCTGGGCGAGGCGGTCCCTTTGACCCACTACATCCGCGCCACGCGCGACGTGCTGCTGCGCGGCCAGGGTCCCGCGGTCGTGTTCTGGCACATGCTGCCAGTGGCGGCGTTCACCGCCGTCGCCTTCGTTGTCGCCGTGCTCTGCTATCGGCGCAGGCTGGACTGACGCGGCGCTTAGGGCGCGATCAGCACGGTCTGGGAAGCCGGCAGATCGCCCGGCGACTGCTTCAGGGCGACGAGCGCGTTCAGGATGTTGAAGATCTGCCGCGTGCTCGTCGCCTCGGGCCCTCGCGACACGCAATAGAACTGACCGTCGTATCGCGCCGCGGTGAAGCAGGGCTGGCCGCTCGTCGACTTCAGCGACAGGATCGGGCCTGGGGGCGTGATCTCGCCAACCACATTGTAGTCCTTGAGGTCGGGGATGTCGGCGGCCGGCCGATCCATGATCCCGCCGAGGTAGTTGAAGATCCCGTAGATCGAGCGCGTGTAGATCTGGATGTTGTAATACTTGCCGATCGGCGCCGGCAGATAAATGGCCTGCTTGTTGCCGCGGCTGCCCTCCGCGCCGCAGTAGATCGGCATCCTCTCCTTCGCCTTCTTGTCGGTCAGGACGCCTTTGGCCACGTCGGCCTGCGCCTGGCTGTCGGCCAGCTGCAGCAAATCGAGCCCGGTCATGGGCAGCGTGTGCGCCCGGCTGGCCATGGAGAGTTCGAAGCAGAGCCGCGCGCTCGGCGCCTTGTCGGACTTCGGCGGCTGAAGCACGAAGTTGATGGCGCCCGGCGCCCCCTTGCCGCTCGGGCCCTGCACCGCGCCAATGGTCGATGGGCCGGCGTCGGCCGTCTTCGCGTCGCTGCTGTCGCCGCCTTGCGGCACCTCGGTGGTGAACCCGGTCGTCATCGCCAGCTGGATCACGAACTGGAAGGCCGCGAACGTCGGCTTGTAGTCTGGCCCCGGCAGCGAGAGCGGGCCCTCCATGGCCGGGTCGTTGTAGACGAAGAACGAATCCTTCGGGTCGTCCGGGTTGGTGAACTTGGCCTTGTCGATCACCAGGTAGTAGACGAGCTCGCGCGGAAAGCCCTGGTGCAGCAGGAGGTCGACGTCATTGAGCGACAGCGGCTCCATGATGCCGGTGTAGAAGTCCTTGGTCGTGTACACGCCCATCTGGAAGTTGGTGTTGGTCGTGTTGTCCAGGAACTGACCGGCGGCGTTGAAGGTCAGCTCGTTCAGCGTGTCGTTGTGTTTCAGGCCCGGGCCCTCGATGACCTGTGGCGAGGAGAGCCTCAGATCGGTCGCGGCCTGCGCCGACACGTTGCCGATGGAGACGAAATAGAGCGGCTCGGCGCGGCTGGCGCGCGCCAGATTGAGCAGGATCGCGCGGTTCTGCAGCGTGCCGACCCCTTCGTCGATCGCCGTTCCGCGCTTGTCCAATGACCCGAAGGCCAGGCAGCCGCTCAGCGTCAACGCCGCCGCCGCCAACGGGATCAGTCGCCCCAGTGCCCGCATCGCTATTCCCCCAACCCTTTCAGAGAATTGATCGAGGCCGGCGGCGAACGTCAATAGGCGTTGGGGTCGCGGCCCCGGAAGCAGGGCGCCGCGGCTGTCAGGCAGGCAGGCTGAGCGGGCGGGTGCTGAACAGCGTGCGCCACTCGGCCACGTCGGCGCCGAGCGTCTCTGCGGTCTTTTGCACCAGGTCGGCCAGGCGGGCGAAGTCGATGCCGGGCTCGTGCAGCGCAAAGCGGATGGCCTTCAGCCGCGCCTGCGTCGCCGCCGAGCGCCGGGCGACGGAATCGAAGTCGCCCTGCATGCGGATCGCGTTCAGCGCCGCGCCGAAGCTCGGACAGACGGCGCTGAGCTGGGTGACGTAGAAGCGCAGCTGGTGGGTGATGTCCGAGCCCTGCACGAGGTCGACGCCGATGTAGGCGACGAGAAAGCCCAGGCAAACCAGGGCTGGCGTTGCGAACAGCACATAGCCCGCCGCGTGCAGCCGGTGCTCGGCGTGCATCATGCGGTGGGCGTTGGCCGCGTTCCAGTCGATCTGGTCGTCGAGTTCGGCCTTGGTCAGCGCCGTGCGCACGGCGGTGACGTAGGCGTTGTCGACCGGCCGGTTCGGCAGCGGCAGCATGCGTTCGTTGGCGCGCACCAGCCATTCCACCCAGTCGGGTTTGGTCAGCTCATGCTCGAGCAGCTTGCGCGGCCGCGGCGCCGGGCTGCGCGAGCCGACCAGGGTCAGGATCCGCAGGTGACGCAGATTCTCGGCCAGGCGCCGGTAGTCGAGCCAGCGGCGATGCCACTGGCGGCTCGCGCCTTTGCGCCACACCCACATGATCATGACGATCAGCACCAGCTCGAAGCTGACCAGAAACGCTTTGAACACCGTCGAGCCGGAATTGCCGATGATGTTGTGCATCCATGGCAGCTCCGGCGCGAGGCCGATCAGGGCCAGCGTGACCGTCAGGGCCGCCGCCAGGTAGTTGAACACGAAGGCCGAGCGGTAAAACTCGCCATAGCGCACGGCCTGGGCGTCACAGCGGGTGACCGCCGGCAGCAGGTGCGTGCGCACCGCGTGCGTCAGGCCGTCGTCGCCGTGGTCGCGCGGGAAGTGGCCGCGCCAGCGCTCGCCCGCCTCGGTGTCGAGCGCCGCCGGCCCGAAGTCGCTGCGCCGCAGCGGTCGCACGCCGAGCGCCGCCAGGAAGATCGAATAGACCGGCCAGCCGTGCGTGCGGCCCATCGGCTCGTCGTAGAAGGCGTCGAGTTCGGTTCGCGCGACGGATGTCAGGGGCGGCGGAGCGACGAGCGTGGCGACGACGTCGGGCGTCGCGGCCAGGCCGTCGCGGTCGGCGAGCTGCTCGAGGCGGACCTTGGCCGGCGGCAGGACGGCGTCGCCCGTCCACAGCAGCCTGATCGTGTCCGGCGCCGCCGGGTTGATGAGCATGACGGGGCAGCCCTCGTTGACCGCGTGTTCGACGATCGCGCCAGTGCCCCCGATGCCCGCCGGCTCGCCCTCGTCCCAGATCGCGATCAGCAGGTCGGTGTGGGCGAGCATGACCAGGCCGGCGGCCTCGTATCCACGCTTGCCGCCAAGCGCGCCGGGCGTCGCTTCCAGTTCGAAGACCGAGGTCGCCCGCGCCAGCAGCGCCTGGTAGCCGGCCTTCGACGCGGGGTCCTCGAAATCTGTCTCGTACTCGGCGCGCGGCGCCGGCAGAACCACTTCCAGCGTCGCGCCGGCCTCCAGCCCGCGCTCGGCCACGATGCGGTCGGCGCCTTCGGCGAGCGACGAGATGACCACCAGTTGCGGCGGCGCGGCGGCGAAGGCGTCGGCGTGCGCCGCGGCGATCGCGCCCAGATCCCGCGCCAGGGCGGCGAACAGACGCTGGACCGCGGCGCTGACCGCCGGTTCCGTCTCAGGGGGAAGCTTCGGGCCCGGCCGGTGGCCGGTGACGCCCACGCGCAGGTGCGCCCGGGGTCGGTAGGCGTTCGGCGCGTCGGGCGGGGACGTCATAGGCTCCGGCCTCGCTCAGGAAGCGCCGCTGTTGTCCCCGCTCACGGTGGCCAGAGCAAGCCCCGGCCCGGCGGCGGGGGATAAGCCGAGCGCCGTCAGCATCTCCAACCGGCCGGGCCCTGGCGGCGGCGGGTAGAGGCCGGCGTTGGCGCGGCGGCCCCGCGCCCAGCGGCCCGCCGCCTTGACCAGCGTCGCCGGCTGACGCGCCCAGACGCCGGGCGGGTCGAGCATGTTGAACTCGCGGATGGCCGCGCGCAGCAGCCCGAGGTCGCCGCGAACGGCGATGCGCACCCCGTCGTCGACGAAGCTCTGCAGGAGCCGGGTCTGCAGGGTCGGCCGCGCGCCGGGGTCGAGCGCCTGCTCGGCGCGCCGGATGGCGCCGCGATCCTGCGCCCGCATGTCGTCGTAGTAGGCGCGCAGGGCGGTTTCGACGCGCGTTTCATAGAGCCGCGCGCGGACGGCTGGATCGTGGGCGTCGTCGAGGACGCCGGCGAGAATGTCCGATTGAACGGCGGCGAACGTGCAGCCGCGCCCGTACAGCGGATTGGAGCGGACCAGGCTGTCGCCGAGGGCGAAGAAGCCATGCGCCGCCCTTCGGTCCGGCGAGGTGAAGCGTCGCCAGCGGCTCTCCAGGTCGCCCATGCCATAGACGCGCGAGGCCGGCTCGGCGACGTCCGGCGCGACCCAGCCGGCGAGCCCGGGCAGGAGCGTGCAGATGCGATCGAACACCGCCGGGTCGACCACCGCCTGCCGAAGCGCGGTCTCGATCTCGGGCACGGCGAGCGTCACCGAGAAGTGCGCGTTGTCGCCCGGAAAGCGGCCGTATTTGAGATAGGCGAGGTCGCCGGTGGCCGTCGCGCGCGACGGCGGCGGCTCCGGGCCGATCTGGCGGAAGTGGCGGGTGAAATAGAGGATGCCGCAGGGCTCGGCCGCCTCGCGCACCGGCGCGCCGGCGCCGGCCAGCTGCGCCGCGCAGTCCGACAGCCGTCCCTGCGCGTCGACGACGATGTCGGCCCGCCAGGTCACCGGCTCGCCGTCGCGCTCGCCGCGCGCGCCAGCCACGCGAAGAGTCCCGCCGGCGTCTTCGATAACCAGGTCGCGGACGAAGGCGTTCGCGCACAGCGTCACGCGCGGCAGCGCCTCGACGTAGCGGCGCAGGACGAGTTCGAACGTGCTGCGCCGGCTGGTCAGGATGACCACCTCGTCGTCGCCCGGCGCCGGCTCGTAGCGCGCACGCAACGCGGCGGGCATCATGCGGTCGAAGGCGATTTCCTCGCAGCCGGCGGCGACCAGCGCGGCGAGCAGCGCCGGGTGGCGCCGGGCGATAACGCTGCGCAGCCGGGCGAGGAAGCCGTGGCTATGGCGGAACTGGCCGACGCCGCGGCGGCGCCAGTCCTCGAACACCGCGTCCGGCGCGTCGCCTGGCGGCGGCGGGTCGCGGTCCAGAATGAGGATGTCGCGCGTCCCCGGCGCCAGCGCCAGCGCCGCGAACAGGCCGGCCATCCCGGCGCCGAGAACGAGCACACGCTCAGCCATGCGCGTCGGCCGTCAGCGAGCGGAGCTCAGCCCGGATGTTGCGAGAGCCACTGGACGGCGTCCTGCTTGCCTTGGGCGGCGGACTTCTCCATCCACATGCGCGCCTGGTCCAGGTCTTCCGGGACGCCCTGGCCGTTGGCGTAGAGGAAGCCCAGGCTGTACTCCGCGTTCGCCTCGCCCTGCGCGGCGGCCAGCGTGTACCAGTGCGCCGCGGTGGCGTAGTCCGACGTGACCCCGCGCCCGTAGTAGTAGAGTTCGCCGATGTTGTTCTCGGCCGACTTGTCGCCCTGGTTGGCGGCCAGCAGGTACCAGTGCATGGCCTGGCCGTAGTCCTGATTGACCCCGTCGCCGGTGTCGTACAGCCAACCGACGTTGTACTCGGCGCTGGAGTCGCCCTGGTTCGCCGCGATCATGTACCAGCGCATGGCGTCCGAGTAGTTCTTGGCGTTGAACGCCGCGTCGCCGTTGGTGTTGGCCTCCGCGATCGACGTCGTCGGCGTTCCCGCGGACGAGTCCGACGAGACCATGGAACTCGAGGAGTCCGAACTCAGCGCGACCTGATTGTTGGGCGTGGGGTGGCGGCCGGCGGCCACCGCGATGGCGATGATCAGCAGCAGCGCCAGAACGCCCCCGCCGCCGAGCAGGAAGATCAGGTTGTTGTTGTTCGGCGACCGCACGGGCGGGGCGCCTGGCGGCGCGGCGCCCGCGACCGCGGAGGCGCCCCCGGCGGCCATGGCCGCGGCCGGCTGACGCGCCCGCAGCGCCGCGGCGGCGGCTCGATCCTTGCGCGCCATGTCGCCCAGGCCTTTGCGCTCGTAGGCGCGGGCGCGGTTGTCGAGCGCGGCGGCCAGATCGGGCTGCAGCTGCAAGGCGACGGTGTAGTCGCGCACGGCGTGATCGTAGTCGTTCTTGGCCTGATAGGCGTTGCCGCGGTTGCAATAGGCGGCGGCGAAATCCGGCTTCAGCGAAATGGCGCGATCGAAGTCGGCGATCGCCTGATCCTGCATGCCCTTGGCGTGGTAGGCGTTGCCGCGGTTGTTGAGCGCCCCGGTGTGATCGGGCTTGGCGAGGATCACCTGATTGTACTTTTCGATCGCCGCGTCGAAGGCGTTGCCGCGCGCCTGGACGTTGCCCTCCTCGTAGAGAGCCTCCACGTCCACCGCCGGCGCCGCGGGCGCGTGCTCGGGCGGCGCCGCGGGGGCCGTCCGCCGCGTGCGCCTCGGCCGATCGGTCGCGGCGGCGTCGCTCCCATCACCGGGCTGCGCGGCCGTCACCGCCTCGATCTGGACCATGAGCTGATCGAGCGAGGTTTCCCAGTCGTTGAAGAGGTCGATCCACTGGCGGGTGGCGAACTCGTAGGCGAACGCCTCGTTGGGCGTCACGTCCTCGACGCGGACAGGGATGACAAACAGCGGCCGCGGCTTGTTGGCCCCGGCCAGGGCGATTTCCTTCTTCACTTCGTCGGAGTTGTTGGAGTTCGCCGAGAAGACGAACAGCATCACCTTCGCCGCGCGGATGGCGCGGACGATGGCCTCCTGGAAGTTCTCGCCAGGATGGACGTCACGGGTGGCCATCCAGCATTCGATGCCACGCGACTCGAGGGACTGGCAGATGGTGTCGGCCATCTGCTTGTCCTTCGAGGCGTGACTTAAGAATACGGTCGCCGCCATGAAAATCCTCGCCTAGGCCGGAGCCTTGAACGCCAGTTTGTCGTGATCCCGTCGGTCAGGATGCAACGGCGGTGGGCGCGCCGGCGCCGCCACGCGGGTCCGGGCCGTACTGGTTGTCGCCGACCGTGCCGTCGCCGACCCACCACACGATCAGCAGAATGAAGCCGACCAGCGGAATGAGGCCGATGAGGTACATCCAGCCACTGCGGTTCGTGTCGTGCAAGCGCCGCACAGCCACCGCCAAGTTGGGCAGGAAGAGGCCGAGCACGACCAAGCCCGCGAGGGCCGGAACATGGATGAGGCCGCCGATGATGGCTACCACGACATAGACAACAACGTAGAACAACACGAACCACCAGAACTCCGCCTTCCCGGCGCGTCCGTTGAAATCGACGTACTTACGCAGACACGTCATCACAGCGTCTTGGATATTCATCGTTTCGTCCCCCGATTTTCGGCGCGGGTCGCGGTATGCGACGAGGCGCGAAAAGTCACGCTTCCCAGGGCCGTAGAAGAGAGGGTCAACCCCAATGGGTCAACGAAATTCTTTGTGCGCGCGGCGGCCTAGCGAAGAGAAGCATTCACAGCCTCGAGCGCCGCGGCGCCCGGCGTCAGTTCCGCGTCGTTCAGCGCGTTCAGCGGCGAATCGATCGTGTGCAGGTGATCGTGCAGGTCGTGCGGTTCGGGATCGACGAACAACAGCCCGGTGACGATCTCGCCTTCGGCCTGCCGTTCCTGCAGATAGGCGAGCGCGCTCGCCCGGTCGCTCGGATCGTAGTGCGGGCCGAGCTTTCGCAGCGCCAGCACGGTGCCGTCGTGCTGTGTGACCATCTCCACCGTGCCCGGCTCGTGGTCGATCTCGATCGGCGCGCGCGGCGGAATGACGTCCAGCCGGTTCACCGCTTCGTTGTGCTCGCGCACATAGTCGAAGCTCTTCGTCGAGCCGTCGTGATTGTTGAACTGCACGCAGGGGCTGAT
>DATGKF010000043.1:0-5272 GCA_035294785.1 Caulobacteraceae bacterium
AAGAGCGGCAACGCCACCCGGGTGACCGTCGTCGGCCACACCGACACTTCCGGCGGCTTCGCCTACAACATGCGGCTCTCAGAGCGGCGCGCCAAAGCCACGGCCGATGCGCTCGTCGCCCAGGGCGTCGCCCAGTCAACCTTGCAGGTCGACTGGAAGGGCAAGACCGACCTCGCCGTCCCAACCCCCGACGGCGTCAAGGAACCGCTCAACAGGCGATCCACCATCGACATCAACTTCGGGCCTTAGACGCCACAAACCCCGAAGCTCGCCGCTCAACCCCCGCCGGACAATCCGGCGGGGGTTTTGCTTGCCGCAATATCAAACGGCTGGCGTGACCCGCGCCCCGCGCGAGGCCCCAAGACTTTCCATGCCCCGCGGCCTATTTTCGTCGCTTCCGCTCCCGAGCAAGAGGAGGCCCGCCGATGCCAGACACGCCCCCGCTCAAAGGCCGCGCCGCCGTCGTCACCGGCTCGACCAGCGGCATCGGCCAGGCGATGGCGCACGCGCTGGCCACAGCGGGCGCGGACGTGGTGCTGAACGGCTTCGGCGAGGCGACGCAGATTGAAAAGGAACGCGCCGCGCTGGCCGAGACGACCGGCGTCAAGGCGCTCTATCACCCCGCCGACATGACCAAGCCGGACGAGATCGCCGACCTGGTCGGCTTCGCCCACGGCAAGTTCCGCCGCCTCGACATCCTGGTGAACAACGCCGGCGTCCAGCACGTCGCGCCGATCGAGGCCTTCCCGGTCGACAAGTGGGACCAGATCATCGCCATCAACTTGAGCTCGGCCTTCCACGCCATGCGCGCGGCCATCCCGTTCATGAAGGCTCAGGGCTCCGGGCGGATCGTCAACATCGCCTCGGCGCACGGCCTCGTCGCCTCGCCCTTCAAGGCCGCCTACGTCGCCGCCAAGCACGGCATCCTCGGCCTGACCAAGACGGCGGCGTTGGAACTTGCGCTCTCCGGCGTGACGGTGAACGCCATCTGCCCCGGCTACGTGAAGACTCCGCTGGTCGAGGCGCAGATCGCCGACCAGGCGAAGGCGCGCTCGATGACGCCCGAGGCTGTCATGCGCGACGTGATCCTCGCCGCCCAGCCGACCAAGCGGTTCGTCGAGTTCGACGAGCTGGCCGGGCTGCTGCTCTACCTGGTCAGCGACTTCGCCGCGTCGGTGAACGGCGCGGCCCTTTCCATCGACGGCGGCTGGACGGCGCAGTAGCGCGCTTGACCCCGGCCCGTCGCCGCGGGCAATCCTGATCCGGTAAGAACGGCGAGGGGATGAGCGATGGCGACGGCGGTCTTCGACCAGATCAACCTGATCGTGCGCGACATGGATCGCTCCATCGCCTTCTATCGGCGCCTGGGCGTCGAGCTGCCGGACTCGGCCGCCTGGAAGACGCCCAGCGGCGTTCATCACCTCAGCATCAGCTCGCCCGAGACCTGCGACTTCGCCTTCGACAGTCACGCCCTCGCGCGCAACTACAACCACGGTTTCGCCGCCGAGCGCGGCAAGGTGCTGATCGGCTTTCGCCTGCCCAGCCGCGCGGCGGTGGACGAGACCTACGCCGACCTGATTGCTCACGAGCATCAGGGCCTGCAGCCGCCCTACGACGTCTTCTGGGGTTCGCGCTTCGCGATCGTCGAGGACCCGGACGGCAACCCGGTCGGCCTGATGAGCCCGGCCGACGCCGAACACCGCGCGCCCCCGCCCAACCTGTGAGCACCCCCCCGATCATGGGCGTCGACCGTCCGATGCTCGACCCGGTCTATATCGTCACCGACATCGAGTGCGACGGGCCAACCCCGGGCGAGAACTCCATGCTGTCCTTCGCCTCGGTCGCGGTCACGGCCGGCGGCGTCGAGCGCGGCGTCTTCGAGGCGGTCCTCGCCCCGCTGCCCGGCGCGCGCGGCGCCCCGGCCACGCTCGCCTGGTTCCAGACCCAGCCGGAGGCCTGGGCTGCGGCGACGGCGAACCCGCGCCCGGCGGCCATGGTCATGGCCGACTTCGAGGCCTGGGTGCGCGGCTTCGGCGAGGGCCGCATCTTCGCCGCCTTCCCGCTCGCCTTCGACGGCATGTGGATCGACGCCTATCTCAAGCGGTTCACCGCCCACGCGCTGGTCGAGGGGCCGTACGCGGAGAACCGGCTGTTCGACGGCTCGGGCCTGTGCCTCCGCACGCTCGCCGCCGCGCGCACCGGCCAGCCGGTCTGGGCCTGCGCGCCGAAGACGCTGCCGTCCGCTTGGCTCGGCGAGCACGAGCACACCCACCGCGCCATCGACGATGCGCGCGGCTACGCCCACTTGGCCGGCGTCCTGATGGGTCGCTGGGCTGACTTCGCGCCGGCGGGCGCCTAGAACCAACCCACGCGGCAAGACGGGAGACACGCTCATGGCCTACGCGCCATTCGATCTGACGGGAAAGGTGGCGCTGGTCACCGGCGGCAACGGCGGCATCGGCTACGGCATGGTCGAGGCGATGGCCGAGGCGGGCGCGGACGTCGTCATCTGGGGCTCGAACGCGGAAAAGAACGCCGCCGCGGAAGCGAAGCTGAAAGCCATCGGCGGGCGCGTGCTGGCGCAGGTCGTCAACGTCGCCGACGAGCAGGCCGTCGCCGCCGGCATGGTCGAAGCGGTGGAAAAGATGGGGCGCATCGACACCGTGGTCGCCAACGCCGGCGTCGGCGGCGGCGCGCCGTCCTTTTCAGAGTTCTCGACGGCGATGTACCGGCGCGTGCTGTCGGTTAACCTGGACGGGGTCTTCTTCACCTTTCGCGAGGCCTGCAAGCACATGGTGGCCCGTGCGCAAGGCGGCGACCGTGGCGGCTCCTTGATCGCCATCTCCTCGCTCTCGGCCATCGACGGGGCGGCGCGCAACGAGGCTTACGCCTCGACAAAGGGCGCCGTGATCTCGATGATCCGCGCCATCGCCGTCGAGCACGCGCGCTACGGCGTGCGCGCCAACGCCATCCTGCCAGGCTGGATCGCCACCGACATGACCGCCGGCGCCCAGGCCAACCAGACCTTCACCGACCGGGTGATCACCCGCGTGCCGGCGCGGCGCTGGGGCGAGCCGTCAGACTTCGGCGGCATCGCCGTCTACCTGGCCTCAGACGCTTCGAAGTACCACTCCGGCGACTCCTTCGTCATCGACGGCGGCTACGCGATCTTCTAGGACGCCGGCGCGAGGAGGCGCCCAGTCGAATGCCGTTCGCGCGCTTCAACAAGACCGTCCTGGCCGGCGTTTGCGCGTTCCTGACCGCTGGCCCCGCGCTGGCGCAGGAGCGCGGGCCATCCGACCGGCAGGCGCTGGTCGAACTCGCCTATGTGATCGGCGAGAGCCACGCGCTGCGCCAGGCCTGCAACGGACAGGGCGATCAGTACTGGCGCAACCGCATGCGGCGGCTGGTGGCGGCCGAGCAGCCCGACGCGCCGTTCAGCCACCGGCTGGCCGATTCCTTCAACGATGGCTTCGTCGCGGGCCGCCAGGGCTTTCCGACCTGCAACGCCGCAAGCCGCCGTGAGGCCGCGCGCGTCGCGGAGAAGGGGCGTGAACTCTCTGTAACATTGAGCAGTTCTGTGGCGGACGACGAAGCGACGCGCTAGACTTGGTTTAACCGCAAGCTCTTAAAGGGGCAGCAGAGTGGTACCTCTCATTATCCTGATCGTCTTCGTGGTGCTGGCGCTGATCTTCGTCACCAGCGTGATCAAGATCGTCCCGCAAGGGCGCGAATACACGGTCGAGCGCTTCGGACGCTACGTCCGCACCATCAAGCCCGGCATGACGATTCTGACGCCGTTCGTCGAAAGCATCGGCCGGCGGGTGAACATGATGGAGCAGGTGCTGCCGGTGGCGCAGCAGGAGGTGATCACCAAGGACAACGTCTCGGTGCAGGTCGACGCCATCGTCTTCATCCAGGTGATCGACGCCGCCAACGCCGTCTATCGGGTCGACAACCTGACCTACGCCATCGGCCAGCTGGCGCAGACGAACCTCAGGACCGTGGTCGGCTCGATGGATCTCGACGACGTGCTGTCGCAGCGGGAGTCGATCAACACCCGGCTGCTTACGGCCATCGACCAGGCGACCGAGCCCTGGGGTGTGAAGGCGACGCGGATCGAGATCAAGGATCTGCAACCCCCGCCCGACATCACCAACGCCATGACCCGGCAAATGAAGGCCGAGCGGGAACGGCGCGCCGTCATCACTGAAGCCGAGGGCGAGAAGCAGGCGGCCATCACCCGCGCGGAGGGCCAGAAGCAATCGACGGTGCTGCAGGCGGAAGGCCAGCGCGAAGCCGCCTTCCGCGCCGCCGAGGGACGCGAGCGTTCCGCTCAGGCCGAAGCCGCAGCCACCAAGATGGTCTCGGACGCCATCGAGTCCGGCAGCGTCAACGCGCTGAACTACTTCGTGGCGCAAAAATACGTCGACGCCTTCGCCCTGCTCGCCCAGTCGAACCAGCAGCGCACGATCATCATCCCGGCCGAGATGGGCTCGCTCGTTGGCACGCTGGCGGGCATCGGCACGCTCGTGCAGGCGGCCACCCGCGATGCGCCGCCCGTGCCGCCCCGGCCCGCGCCGCCCCGCCCGGCCGGCGCCTAGGGCGGGGCCGCCATGCAAACGCTCGAGATGATCTACCTGACCCATCCCTTCTGGGTCTGGCTCGCGGTCGGAGCGATCTTTCTGGTGTTCGAGGTGCCGACCGCCTCCGGCTACCTGCTCTGGCCCGCCGCATCGGCCGGCGCGGTCGCGGTGCTGACGCTGTGGCTCAACATCCCCCCGCCGTTCCAGCTCATCGTCTTCGCCGTGCTGACCATCATCACCACCATCCTCGGCCGCCGCTTCATGCCGCGAAAGCAGGCCACGTCCGAGGGGCCGGACATTTCCAACCGCGGTTCCAGGCTCGCCGGCCGCTTCGGCAAGTCGGTCGCGCCCTTCTCCGCCGGCCAGGGCCGCGTCTTCGTCGACGGCGTCGAATGGCCGGCCGAGCTCGAGCCGGGCGTCGCCCCGCCCGAGCCGGGCGCGCGGATCGAAGTGGTCTCCGTTGCTGGCGGCGGGCGGCTGGTCGTGCGCGGCGCCTGACCTAGCGGTTCTCGTCCAGCCAAGCGCGCAGTTCGCCGAGGAACGGCAGCGCGACCTCGAACGCGTCGGCGGCGAAGCGTGCACGGAGGGCGTCCAGATCGACGCGCGCGGCGGCGACCGCGCGGTCGTGGGCGGCGACGCCGGCCGGGGTCAGCGCGATGGACTTGCGCCGCCCATCCGCCGCGTCG
>DATGKF010000044.1:0-13218 GCA_035294785.1 Caulobacteraceae bacterium
CGAGGTGTTCTGGACCGGCGAGGAGGTATGCTCGCGCGAGTTCAGCCCCGGCCACCTCGCACGCGTCGGCGAGAGCCTGAAGCGCAAGCCGCTGCTGTGGGACAACTATCCGGTCAACGACGGGCCGAGGATGAGCCCCTATCTCTACATCCGCGGCTTCACGGGGCGCCCGGCGGCGATCGGTCCTCACATCGCCGCCCACGCGGTCAACCCGGCGCTGCAGTGCTGGCTGAGCCGCATCCCGCTGGCCAGCCTGGCGGAGAGTTATCGTGAGGGCGAGGCCTACGAGTACCTCGCCGCCTTCGACCGCGCCGCGGCCGCGATGATGGGCGCGGACGCCGCCGTGCTGCTTCGCCGACATCTCGTCGCCATGCAGGACACCGGTCTCGCCGCGCTGGACGATGAGTCCAAGGCCCGCATCCGCGCCCGCTGGTCGCCGATCGACCATCCGGCCGCCCGCGAGATCATCGGCTGGCTCGACGGCGACTACACGATCACGCGGGAGATGATGGACAATGCGGAGGGCTGAAGCCCGTCGTCCTGCTCTTTGCCGTCATCCCCCGCTGGAGCGCAGCGGAATGCGGGGAACCCATGAACACTGGAGACGCACGGTGATCATGGGTCGCCCGAACAAGTCGGGCGATGACGGGAGAGGATTCGCGCGCCGCTAGTCGTCGTCATCGACCCAGTCGAAGGTGCGGGAGACGGCCTTTTTCCACTTTCGATACCCCGCTTCGCGCGCGGCCTTCGGCATGGCCGGCGTCCAGGTCGCCGAGGCCTTCCAGTTCTTGCGCAGCGCCTCGGTCCCCGGCCAGAAGCCGACCGCGAGGCCAGCGGCGTAGGCGGCGCCGAGGCAGGTGGTTTCGGCCACGACCGGCCGCACGACCGGGACATCCAGCACGTCGGCTTGGATCTGCATCAGGAGCGCGTTGGCGGTCATCCCGCCGTCGACCTTCAGGGTCTTCAGGCCGACGCCCGAGTCGGCGGCCATAGCGTCGACCACCTCGCGGGTCTGCCAGGCGGTCGCCTCGAGCACGGCGCGGGCGATGTGGCCTCTGTTGATGTAGCGGGTGAGCCCGACGATGACGCCGCGCGCGTCGCTTCGCCAATAGGGGGCGAAGAGGCCGGAGAAGGCCGGAACGATATAGCAGCCGCCGTTATCGTCGACGCTTCGCGCCAGCCGCTCGATGTCGGCGGCGGCGTCGATCAGGTCGAGGTTGTCGCGCACCCACTGCACCAGGGAGCCGGTGACGGCGATCGAGCCCTCGAGCGCGTAGACAGGCTTCTCGCCGCCAATCTGGTAGCCGAGCGTGGTCAGGAGCCCGTGCTTCGAGTGGACGATCTTCGCGCCCGTGTTGACCAAGAGGAAGTTGCCGGTCCCGTAGGTGCACTTGCCCTCGCCGGGGGCGAAGCAGGTCTGGCCGAACAGCGCCGCCTGCTGGTCGCCCAGCGCCGAGGCGACCGGCGCGCCGTCCAGAACCCCGTCGGCGTTTCCATAGACCTCAGCCGAGGGCCGAATCTCGGGCAGCATCGCGGCGGGCACCCCGATCGCGTCCAGCAGGTCCTCGTCCCAGTCCAGCGTCTTCAGGTTCATCAGCATCGTGCGGCTGGCGTTGGTGACGTCGGTGAGATGCCGGCCGGTCAGCTTCCAGATCAGCCACGTCTCGATGGTGCCGAACAACAGCTCGCCGCGCTGGGCGGCGGCGCGGGCGCCCGGCGTCTCGTCGAGCAGCCAGCGGATTTTCGGGCCGGAGAAGTACGTGGCCAGCGGCAGCCCGCAGGCGTCGCGGAAGCGATCCTGCCCGATACGCCCGCCGAGGTCGCGCACCAGCCGGTCCGTGCGGGTGTCCTGCCAGACGATGGCGTTGGCGATCGGCTTGCCGCTCGCCTTCTCCCACACCAGCGTCGTCTCTCGCTGATTGGTGATCCCGACCGCGACCAGGTCCTTGGGCCCGATCGAGAGCTTGGCGAGGGCGCCGGCCACCACCTGCTCGACGTTCGCCCAGATTTCCATCGCGTCGTGCTCGACCCAGCCGGGGCGGGGGAAGATCTGGCGGTGCTCCTTCTGGTCGACCGCGGCGATCGCGCCGGATGCATCGAAGACGATGCAGCGCGACGAGGTCGTTCCCTGATCGATCGCGGCGACGTAGCGGCTCATGGGCGCCCTCCGGCTGTGCTAAGCACGCCCGCTGTCTTAGCCCGTGGAGGCCCTGCATTGCGAGGCGCGCTCACCGTCCTCTTCGCGACCCTCGCGCTGGCCGTGGAGACCGCGAGCGCCGCCGCGAGCCCAGACCCGGCGGCGCCGGTCAAGGCGCTGCACGCAGGCCTCGTCCGGCTGTCCGCCGCCGCCGACCCGCCGGCGCCGGCGGTGGCGGCGCTGGCCGCGCGCAGCTTCGACATGGCGGCGATCACCCGCACGGTCCTGGGCTCGGCCGACGCCCAGGCGACGCCGGCCGAGCGCGCACGGCTCGCACGCGCCCTGCTGACGCTGATCGCGCGGCAGATCGCGGCCGCGGGCCGGCAGACCGCCAGCGACGGCTTCGCGGTGACCGAGGTCCGCGGCGCTAGCGGCGCCGACTGGCTGGTGTCGACGCGCGAGACGCCTACCGGCGCGCGGCAGCCGGTGGCGCTGGCCTGGCGCGTGCGGCGCGAAGGCGCCGGCTTCCGCATCGTCGACAGCCTGCAGCAGGGCCTGAGCACCGTCGGCGTCCAGCACGACGACTTCGCCGCCGCCCTTCCCGGGCACACGCTGGACGACGTCATCGCCCAGATCGAGCGCCGCGCCGCCCGGCCTTTGCCCAGGCTATAGCCTGCGGATCAGCCGCGCTTGCGGTCGGTCATCGCGGCGTAGACCGCCTTGGCGGAGAGTTCTCGCATGAGCGGGGCGCCGTCGGGGGTGGTGCCGCCCATGTTCTGGATCATGCCGATGACGATCATGTCGTTGACCGGATCGATCCAGAACCAGGTGCCGAACGCGCCGCCCCAGTAGAAGCTCTCCACCCCTTGGTTGGTCTTGGCCAGCGCCGGGTCCTCGATGATGCCGAAGTCCATGCCGAAGCCGAGTCCGCGGGCGTCGGGGCTGTAGAGGGTGACGTTCACGCCCGGCTCGAGCACGCTGACGTGCATCATGTCGACCGTCTCGGGTGCAAGGTACCGGCGGCCCTCGAAGACGCCGCGGTCCAGCACCATCTGAGCGAAGCGCCAGTAGTCGCCGATCGTGGAGACCAGCCCGCCGCCGCCCGACAGGAAGGCCGGCTTCTTGGTGTTGACGATGTTCTCCGGTCCCGCCGGCGCGATCTTGCCGTCGACATACTTGTGGATGCGCACCACGCGGGCGACCTTCGCCGGATCGACCCAGAAGCCGGTGTCGACCGTGCCGAGCGGGTCGAACAGCCGCTCCTTCAGGAACACGTCAAGGCCCTGGCCGGACAGGCGTTCGATCACATAGCCCTGGATGTCGACGCTGGGGCCATAACGCCAATCCTTGCCCGGCTGGTAGTGCAGCGGCAGGCCGGCCAGCGTATCGATCATCGCCTTGAGGTCGCCGCCGCGCAGGTTCAGGTCCTGATAATCGCCCAGGCGGCCAAAGCCGGCCGTGTGGCTCATCAGCTGGCGCATCGTCATCGGCGCGGCCTGCTCAACCGGATCGCCGTCCTTGCGGCGGACCTTCAGGCCCTCGAACTCGGGGATGTGCTTGGCCACCGGGTCGTTCATCGCCCACTTGCCCTCTTCCCACAGCATCATCATCGCCACGCCGATGATCGGCTTGGTCATGGAAGCGATGCGGAAGATGGAGTCGGTGGCGAGCGGCGTTGGCTGCGAAAGGTCCTGTCGGCCATAGGCGTCGAGGTTCACGACCTCGCCGTGGCGAGCGACCAGGGTGACGACGCCGGCGAGCTTCTCCTCGTCGACCAGCGCGTGCATCTGGCTGTTGAGGGCGGCAAGGCCGCTCCGGGTGAATCCGCCGACCAGCGGTTCGGCGGTGGCGACGGCGGCTTGATCGTCAGGCATGGCGGCTCCTCTGGTCTGGCCTGACCAGAGGTTTGCCAGAGAAGCGGCGCGCCCGCCAGCTTGCCGATCCTGGCGGGTCGGGCGGGGTTGCTCTATCAACCCCGGCCATGAGCGAGGCGGACGACCTCTATGACCGCGCGTTCGCCGCCTACCGCGCCGGCGACGCCCCGCAGGCCGAGCAGGCGCTCGATGCGCTGTTGGCGCGCTCGCCGGTCGACGCGCGGGCCATGCTGCTGAAGAGCGTGGTGCACCCGAAGACCGAGCCGGCTGTCTGCCTCTCGCTGGTGGAGCAGGCCGTTCACCTCGATCCGGAGAACGCCGAGAGCTGGTACAACCTGGGCGTCTTCGAGGCGGAACGGAACCAGCTGAAGGCGGCGCTGCGCGCCTATCAGCGCGCCGTGGCGCTCGATCCGCTGCACCTGAACGCGCTCAACAACGGCTGCGAGCTCTTGCGCCGCTTCGACCGGTTCGAGGAGTCGCTGCGCTGGGCCGACCGGCAGCTGGCGCTGGGCCAGGACAGCTGGGCCGCGCATCTGAACCGAGCGGTGAGCCTGTTGCACCTGCGCCGTTTCGAGGAGGCCGACGAGGCGTTCCTGACGGCCCGCGCCCTGGAGCCCGACCGCCCCATCGTCCAGTGGGAGCGTTTCTCGCTGAAGCTGTTCCAGAAAGAGTTCAAGCCGGCCTGGGAAAGTTTCGAACAGCGCTTCGCCTGCGGCCACCTGAACGGGGTGCACAAGTACCCGTTCGTCATGCCCGAGTGGCGTGGGGAGCCCTTGGCCGGCAAGCACATCCTGATCCACAACGAACAGGGGCTCGGCGACCAAATCATGTTCGCCAGCGCCGTTCCCGAAGTGAACGCCCAGGCCGGCCGCGTCACGCTGGTGGTGGTGCAGGAGCTGGTCGACCTCTTCACCGCCTCTTTCCCAGAGGCGCGGGTGCTGGCGGCGCGGATGGGGCGCTTCGCCGGCGATCATCCGCCGCCGCCGTGGCTGAGCGAGCTGGGGCCGGTCGACTATCAACTGCCGATCGGCGGGCTGATGCACATCCTGCGCAACACGCCTGAGAGCTTCGCCGACCCGAAGCCGTACCTGCGCCCCTCGGACGCCGCGCGAGCGCGCTGGGCCAAGACGAGGAGGCCGACGAAGCGGCTGCGCGTCGGCATCTGCTGGGCGTCCAACCCGGCGCTGTTCCGCTTCGATTCCAGCCGCCGGGCGGTAAAGAAGAGCATGAGCCTGGAGACGATGGCGCCGCTGGCGGACGTCGAGGGGGTCGAGCTGGTCAGCGTGCTGAATTGGCGCGTCGACCCGACGCCGGCGGTGTTCAAGGGCCGGCTCACCGATCTCTCCGCGGAGCTGAAGAGCCTCGACGACACCGCCGCCCTGATCGAGACCCTCGACCTGGTCATCGCCGTCGACACCTCGGTCGCGCACCTGGCCGGCGCGGTCGGGACGCCGTGCTGGGTGCTGCTGCACGACTTCGCCGACTGCCGTTGGACGCTGACCGACGACGAAAGCTACTGGTACCGCGACATGGCGCTGATCCGGCAGACGACGGCCGGCGACTGGGCCGGCGTGATCGCCGAGACCAAGCGACGGCTCGAAGGTCTGGTCGCCGCGCGATGAGCGTCGAGACCGACGTCGCCGCGGCGCTCGCCGCCTGGACGGCCGGCCGGCGCGACGAGTGCCTGGCGCGCCTGCGGGCGATGGGCGCAGCGGCCACCGACCATCCGCTGGCGCTGCAGCTCTGGGCGCTGGCGCTGCCGCGCGGGGCCGATGCGCTGGCGCTGCTCGAGCGGGCGGTGCGCATCGCCCCGGGCGACGCACAGGCGCAGTTCAACCTCGGCGTCTCGATCCAGGCGGCGGGCGATCTGACCCGGGCGATCGCCTGCTACGAGCAAGCGCTGCGCATCGATCCCGGCAATCTGGGGGCGCTCAACAACCTCTCCGACCTCTACCGGCGGCGCGGCCGCGCGGCGGAAGGCTGGGCGCTGATGCAGCGCTATAGCGACCGCGGCGGCGCGATCGCCGGGCTCGAGATCCGGCTCGCCAAGCTGGCGATGGATCTGCGCCGCTTCGACGACGCCGCCCACTGGTTCGAGCGGGCCGAAGCGCACGCCCCGGGGGATGCCTCGGTCGGCTGGGAGCACGCCATGCTGAGCCTGGTGCGCGAGGACTACGCGCGCGGCTGGCCGCAGTACGAGCGGCGGCTGGACAGCCACGGGCTCGACGCGCTCGGCATCTATCCCTACGCGGCCGAACGCTGGACCGGCGGGCCGGCCGCCGGCCGCGCGCTGCTGTTGCACCGCGAGCAGGGCATGGGCGACATGATCATGTTCGCCAGCGCCCTCCCCGCGCTGATCGCCGAGGGCGCCGCCGTGCACCTGGCGCTGCACCCGCCGCTCGTCAGGCTGATGGCGGCGAGCTTCCCGGAGGCGCGCATCTGGAGCAGCCTCACCCGCGTGGGCGGCGGCGCCCAGCCGGAGCAGCGCTGGCTGGCCGCAGCCGGGCCGATCGACATCCAGGCGCCCATGTGCAGCCTCGGCGCGTTGCGGCTGACCGACGGGCCGCCCACGCCTGCCGCCTATCTCAGCGCCGATCCCGACGACGTCGCCGTCTGGAAGGCGCGGCTCGATGCGCTCGCGCCGCCGAAGAGAGGCGAGCGGCGCGCGGGCCTGGTGCTCGGCACGCGGCAGGTGCGCTGGAGCGACGACGGGGCCGCCAACGCCCAGCGCAAGTCGATCCCGCCCCACCGCGCGGCCGGCCTCGCCGAAGCAAAACGGGTCCGCTGGATCGGCCTGCACGACCGCGAGACCGCGCCGATGCTGGCCGACCTTCCGCGGGTCGACGTCGTCGATCCGAGCCCCTGGATCACCGACCTCGCCGACACCGCCGCCATCATCGAGAACCTCGACGTGGTCGTGACCATCGACACCGCCGTCGCCCACCTGGCCGGCGCGCTCGGCAAGCCGGTCTTCCTGATGCTGTGGTGGAACCCGGACTGGCGCTGGGGCGTCGATCGGACGACCAGCGCCTGGTATCCCAACGTGCGTTTGTTCCGCCAGCCGGAGCCCGGCGACTGGGAGAGCGTGGTCGCCGCTGTCGTCAAGGCGCTGGGATAGCGGGCGTGGACGCGCTGCTGAAGACCGCGCGCGAGCGGGCCGAGCGCGGCGACGTCGACGGCGCCATCGCCGCTTGCGCCGAGGCGAACGCCGCAGCCCCCTCGAGTGTCGAGCCGATCACGACGGCGCTGCAGATCCTCGACCGCACCGACACCGGCGCGCGCCTGGTCGCCTGGGCGGACAAGGGACTGGCGCTCAAACCGGCCGAAGGTTTCTACCTGGCCACGAAAGCCTATGGGCACGAACTATTGGGCGCGTTCGACGCGGCGCTGGTCTACTGGCGGCGCGCGACGACGATCTATGGCGCGCCCCATGCCTTCGCCCTGCAGATGGGGCGCTGCCTGATCGACGCCGGCGATCTCTTCGGTGCGGCCGGGGTGCTGAGCGAGGCGATCGCCGACGGCGCGCCAAATCGCGCCATGCTCGAGCGGACGTTGGGCGAGGCGAAGCTGAAGGGCTGCGACATCAGCGGCTTTCCGCTGTTTCAAGCCCGCGATCGCAGCGATGGGGCGAGCTTTGTCCTGCCGACGCTTCCCACCTGGCGCGGCGAGCCGCTCGAAGGCCGAACGCTCCTCATCACCCACCATCTGGGGTTTGGCGACCAGATGATGCTGGCGCCCATGGCCGGCCTGCTGGCCCGTCGGGCCGGCCGCGTGATCATGACCTGCGATCGGGAACTCAAGGCGCTGCTCGCCGCCTCGATGCCGTCCGTCGAAGTCGTGGCGATGCCGCGGCCGACGCAGACCGAGGCGCCGGCGCCGGCGGCGCTGACGGCGCTCGTGAACGCTCGCGCCCCCGACCTGCATGCGAGCCTGCTTGGCGCCTGCGCGCACCTCGGCCTCGATGAAGTGAGCGAAGCGAGCAACGCGGTGCGGCTGGTCGCGCCGCCGGCGGCGGCCGAGCGGGCGCGCGCACGCCTCGAGAACCTGCGCCGTCGCTGGCCCGGCCGGCGGCTGATCGGGCTGGCGTTCGACTGCGTCCAGCATCGCTCGCCTGGCCTGAATCCGGTGGTGCGCGCCAACGCGGCGCGCCGCTCCGTGCCCGCAGGCGCGATCGCGCGCCTGGCGGAGAGCCTCGCCGACCACTGCCACTTCGTCCTGCTGCACCCGGACGAGCACCTGGCGGCGATCGGACCGGCGCCGGCCAACACCTCGGCGCTGGCGGGCGGTCTCGCCGACTTCGCCGAAACCGCCGGCGCGATCGAGGCGCTGGACGGCGTCCTCACCGTCGACAGCAGCGTCGCCAATCTGGCCGGCAAGCTCGGCGGACCGACCTGGGTGATGCTCAATGCCGCCGGCGAGTGGCGCTGGGGCGCGGCGGGCGCGACCACGAACTGGTTCCCGACCCTGCGCCTGCTCCGCCAGCGCATCCCCGGCGACTGGGACGGCGTCATCGCCCAGGCCGCGGCGGCTCTGGGCGGCTAAAGGCCGCAGCCGGGCCGGCTGATGCGACAGCCGAACGACCTGATCGAGGCCCTCGCCCAGTAAATCGGTATAGAGTACGTTATTTACGATATAAATGTTCATTGTATATGTACTTTGTAACCTTAAGACTGTCTTGACGCCAATCTCCATTCGATGACCTTTGCTCGAAGTGTTGGGGTTTGGCGGCGTCCGCGCTCGCGCGGAGATTTTTCGCCGGGTGTCGCCGGTCCACGCAGACGGCCTCTGTTGGAAGGCCTTGCTGGGGGGTGACATGACAGTTCGTATTGGTTCCACGGGCGCGGCGCGGCCGCTCACCGCGCTGATGCTCGGCGCATCGGTGTTCGCTCTGAGCCTGGCGGCCGAGCCGGCGCTCGCACAGGACACCTGTCTGTCGGGCAACGGCGGCACGCAAAGTTCGGCCTGCAACTCCAGCACGGTGTCCGCGACGAACGGGACCTTCATCGGGACGGGCGCTGGGACCAGCGTCACCGGCGCCAGCGACATCGGCGTCGGCGCGAACGCGTCCAGCACTGTCAGTGGCAACGAGAACATCGGCGTTGGCTCGCAGGCGTCCGACACGGTGACCGGCACCTTCAACGAAGGCTTCGGCTCCCAGTCCTCGTTCAACGTTACCGGAAACAACGACGTTGGCGTGGGCCAGGGCGCATCGCAGACGGTCACGGGAAGCTCCAACATCGGCTTTGGCGCCGGCGCTTCGCAGAACGTGACCGGCAGCTTCAACACCGGCGTCGGCAGCAGCAGCTCGCGGGGCGTGAGCGGCGCGTCGAACACCGGGATCGGCGCCAGTGCGTCCATCGCGATCAGCGGCGACAACAACATCGGCTTCGGCGACACCGCGTCGCAGAACGTCAGCGGCACGGGCAACATCGGCGTCGGCTTCGCCGCGTCGGAGCACGTCACGGGGACGTTCAACACCGGGGTCGGCGCCCACTCGGGCGACTCGGTCGTCGGGGTCAACAACACCGGCGTCGGCGTCAACTCTTCCATGTCGGTGACAGGCGCAAACAACACGGGCGTTGGGCCCGCCGCCTCGTTCGTCGTGACCGGCACCGCCAACACGGGATCGGGCCAGAGTTCCTCCCGCAGCGTCACCGGCGACGCCAATACCGGCGACGGAGCCGGCTCGTCCCGAAATGTGACCGGCTCCGGCAACACCGGGCTGGGCTCAGGCTCGCTACTGAACGCCGGCACCCTGCAGACCGGCGCGGGCTTCAGCGTGACCGGTCAGGACAACACCGCCGTCGGCTTCAACGCGGGCCAGACCGTCATCGGGAACAACAACGTCGCGTTCGGCAACGGCGCGGGGGCCAGCGTCACCGGCTCCGGCAACATCGCGATCGGGGCCGGCGCCGGGACCGGGGTGACGAACAACGACAACACCATCGCCATCGGCACCAACGCGACGGTCACCGGCAGCAACAACGTGGCGATCGGCAACGGCGCTGTGTTCGGGGCGTCGGAGATCGGCAACCTCAGCGTGGCCGGCAATGCGACCTTCACCGTGGGCGGCGTCTCGCCGACCTTCGCCGGCAACATCCCGACTCAGGGCGTCTCGTTCGGGACCGCTCTCAACCCCACGCGCCTGGTCAACGTGGCCGCCGGGCGCATCAACGCGACGTCGACCGACGCGGTCAACGGCAGCCAGCTGTTCGCGGTGTCCTCGATCCTTGGCTCGTCGCTCAGCGGCGTGTCGTCCTCGGTGACCAACATCTCGAGTTCGGTCGCCGGCATTTCGAGTTCGCTGGCGGGCGTATCGACGTCGCTTGCCGCGACGAATTCGACCGTCGCCGGCGTGTCGAGCTCGGTGACCAACCTCTCGACCTCGCTGGCGTCGACCAACTCGACCGTCGCCGGCGTGTCGAGCTCGGTGACCAACATCTCGACCTCGCTGGCGTCGACCAACTCGACCGTGGCCGGCGTGTCGAGCTCGGTCGCCGGAATTTCGACCTCGTTGGTCACGACCAACTCGACCGTGGCGGGGGTGTCGAGCTCGGTGACCGGCATCTCCAGTTCGCTCGCCGCCACCAACGCGACCCTGGCGGGCGTCTCGACGTCGCTGGCCCTCGGCGGCGTCGCGACCAGCGCCGAACTCACCGCCGTCTCGACCTCGCAGGTGAACCTCTCCACCTCGCTGTCGACCCTCTCGACCTCGGTCGACACGCGCTTTGCCGACGCCGGCCTGGGGACGCCGCAGCCGCACAACGGCGCCCGCTTCGGCCAGGGCGCCTTCGCGGGGAGCGGGGCGGCGGCCTTCGGCTTCGACGCCTTCGCGGCCGGGAACGGCGACACCGCCCTCGGCAACAACGCCCATGTCGGCGCCGACAACGGCACCGCGGTCGGATCGAACACGACCATCGACGCCGCGGCGCAGAACGCCACCGCCATCGGCGCGGGCGCGAGCGTCGGGCCGAACGGTTCGAACTCGGTGGCGTTGGGCGCCGGCTCGGTCGCCAACGACCCGAACGTCGTCTCGGTCGGCTCGCCCGGCCACGAGCGGCGGATCGAGAACGTGGCGGCGGGGATCAACCCGACGGACGCTGTGAACGTCGGACAGCTTCAGGCGGCGCAGGCGCAGACGAACGCGTTCACCGACCTCAGGTTCACCCAGGTCCGCGACCGAGCCTCGGCCGGCATCGCCGGCGCCATGGCGGCGGTCAACATCCCGCAGGCCTGGGCGCCAGGAAAGACGCTGATCGGTTTGGGCGTCGGCGTGCGCGACGGTCAGGGCGGCTTCGCCGTCGGCGTCTCGACCATGCTGCCGGACGGACGCACGGTGTTCAAAGCCAGCGCCACGTACGACACCCAGAACGAGGCCTCGGCCGGCGCGGGATTCGGGTTCCAGTTCTAGCGGCGGCGTTGTCGCGCGTCAGCCGGCGGCCAACTGCTCCGGCCGCCCTGCGTTGACGGCCTGGGCGATGGCGTTGAACAGCTGCTCGACCACGATCGGCTTGGTCACTAGGCCGTTCATGCCCGCCGCGCGGTAGGCTTCGGCCTGGTGCATCATGGCGTTGGCGGTGAGCGCGATGATCGGCACCGGATCGCGCCCGCTCTCGGCTTCGCGCTTACGGATGAGGCGGGTCGCCGTCGCGCCGTCCATCACCGGCATCTGCACATCCATCAGGATCAGGTCCCACGCGTCCGCCTCCCAGGCGGCGACCGCCGCCTGGCCGTCGGCCACGATCACCGGTTCGATGCCGGCCTGGGCGAGCAGGGTCTTGAGCACCAGCTGGTTCACCGCATTGTCTTCGGCGGCCAGCACCCTGAGCGGCGCGCCGGCGAGATCGTCCTCGGCGTTCGTGCTGGCCGCGGGGCCGGCGTCGCCGATGCGGTCGAGCGGAACGGTGACAGTGAAACGGCTGCCGACGCCGACGGCGCTTTCGGCGGTGACCTCGCCGCCCATGGCTTCGCAGAGCTCGCGGCAGATGGCGAGGCCAAGGCCGGTGCCGCCGAACTCGCGCGTGGTGGAGGCGTCGGCCTGGACGAACTTGGCGAACAGCCGCTCGATCCGCTCGGGTGGTATGCCGACGCCGGTGTCGCTGACGACAAAGCGGAGGCCGCTGTCCTCGGCCGCGACGCTCAGCTCCACTTCGCCTTCATTGGTGAACTTGAGCGCGTTCGACACCAGGTTCGAGACGATCTGGCGCAGGCGACCGGCGTCGCCGCGGTAGGTGCCCCGCGCGCTGTCGGCGATGGCGAGGTTGAACGCCACCCCCTTCTTCTGCGCCATGGCGGTGAAGCCGGCGACGGTCGCGCTCAGCATCGGCTCGAGGTCGAACGGCGCGACGTCGAGTTCGAGCATGCCGGCCTCGATCTTCGAGAGGTCGAGGATGTCGTTGAGGATGGCGAGCAGCGCCTTGCCCGACTCATCGATGACCGCCAGCCGCGAGCGCTGTTCGGCCGAGAGACGCCCGCGCTCCATCGCCTGCACCATGCCGAGGACGCCGTTCATCGGCGTCCTGATCTCGTGGCTCATGATGGCGAGGAACTCGCTCTTCGCCCGATTGGCGGATTCGGCGTGCTCCTTGGCCAGCCGCTCGTGCTCGACCTCGATCTCGCGCGCCTTCTCCCGCACCGCCGCCTCGCTCTGGCGGCGCTCGACCGTGTCGCGCATGCGGATCACGTCGCGCATCAGTTCGGCGAACTCGCCGTCGCCGGCCACCTCGATCTCCTCGCCGGCCGCGCCGGCCTCGACGCCGCGAACGACCGCCCGGGCGCGGGCGAGCGCCGTCAGGAGGCTGCGCGAAAGGAGCAGCGCCAGCATCGCGCCGAAGAGGACCGTGGGCGCCAACACCAGGATGATCAGATCGTGACCGCGGGCGGCGAACTCGCGCATCTTCATCCGCCCGTCGAGGACGACGCTGGACTGCTCGTCGACCGCATCGCCGAACGGCCGATCAACCGCGGCGACCTGGGCCGCCGTCGGCATCGGCGGCAACGCCGCCAGCGCGGCGTGGGCCTGTCCGACCGCGGCGCGAGCCTTCGGGTCGATCACCTCTTCCCAGACGCCCTCGACGTCGTCGCTCAGCCGCGCGGCGCGCTCGGAATAAGCTTCGCGCGCCGCCGCCGGCGCGCCCGACCCGGGCGGGGCCAGCGTTTTCAGCTCGAGCTGGGCCGTGCGCATATCGTCGAGCGCCGACACCTGGC
>DATGKF010000045.1:0-4078 GCA_035294785.1 Caulobacteraceae bacterium
TGAGCACCGGATCGGCGACCACCGGGACCGAAGCGACCAGTTCGTTGAAGTTGTCGGCGTGGCTGCCTTCGTAGCGCAGCGAAACGACCGGATCGGCGGCGTTGCCGCAGTCGCGGTAGCAGTCGGCCGAATAATCGCCGCCGAGCCCGATCTTGATGTCGTTGAAGGTCGGCTGGCTCGGCACCGGGTGGTCGTAGCCGCCGGCGAAATACTGGGCGATGTCGAAGCTGCAGGCGCCGCCGTAGCCATCGATGCCCAGGTTGTCGATCTTGCCCTTGGTCTCGCCGACGATGACCGTGCAGCCGTCGACCTTGTAGGTGCGCGTGTCGTCGTCGGTCCTGAACGCCGGGCCGGTGATGGTCTGAAGGTAGGCGACGTTGGCGCCCAGCATGTCTGGCGTGAAGATTTTGGCGATCTTGGCCGAGGGCGTTGCGGAGGACGCCGCGCTTGCGGCCGCCGCGCTGGCGGTGCTGGTCGTGTTGGCTGGCGCCTTCGAGCAGGCGGCCAGCGCCATGCAAGCCAGAAGGGCGATGTGGTGCGTTCGCATTCGGCTAAGCTAGCCGATTGGCGCAACCCGGCAATAACCCTCACCGCGGCGCACGCAGCCGCCGATGCCGGACCTAGACCGGCAGCACCCGGCGGTTTGGCGCATCGAGGCGAAAACTCACGTGCCGGGCCGGAGCGCCGAGGACAGGCCAAGGCTGCGCCGCCTCCTCGATCACCGCCGAAGACTCGATCAACCCGTCCACGCCGAAACCCTCGAGCGCCTGGGCGATCCGCTGGCGCATGAGCGGGTTCAGGTCGGGGGGCCGGCCCGTGCCCCGGTACTCGCCCGCGAGCCGCATATCCACGTCGTTGGCCGCGAGGATCGCGGCGATCCTGACGCCAAGCATGTTCAGCGCGCCGATGTCGACGTCGTCGCCAGCGAACAAGGCAGAAACGACCGGCTGGCCGCGCACGAGGGTGTCGGCGCCGGCCGCCTGCAGCGCGGCGGCGACCTCGTCTGCATCCAGCCATGGGGGTCTGTGGGTCAGCGCCGCATGCAGCAGGCCGGCCCGCACGACGAACGCCTGGAGCTCGTATCGCACGAGCACACTGGCCGTACCGATCGCGTGGCTGAGAAACGGGCGACCGTCCGGCCGGTAGACACCGTCGAACAGGAGCGTGGCGAGGTCGCCCGCCTCTTCGAACCCGAGCACGTCCTCGTCCGAATAGCCGCGGCCAAGCGCCTGTTCACGCAAGCGGACGCGGCTCTGGGCGAGTTCCTCCGGCCGCATCGGCGCATCGAGATCGACTCCCGCCGACCCCGAGCGGCGCAGACTGACCTCTGGCAATTTCTGCCGCGCGAAGCCTCCTGAGAACGCGTCCGCGTCCACGATGGGCCACCGTTTCGCGAAGGCCGCGGCGCTGGCTTCGCAGCCCGCCACGCTCCAGCGCCGGCGGAAGAACGCGCGGTCGGAAAGCGGTCGCGGGCCGAACGCAGCGTAGGTGATCCGGGCGGACGGCTCGAAGAAGACACGTTCTCCCTGCTCGCGCGCGAACAGCGCCAGATCGAGGTGCTCGTGCACCAGGAGCACGTCGCTGGAGATCGCCCCGGGCTGGCGAACGAAGTCGGTGCGCGCGAGGACGTAGTGGTATTCGGTAAAGTCCACCGCCGCTCGGTCGAGCTCGGCGGCGGCTTCAGCAGGCTGGCCGGTCAGCCTGTGATGGTCGGACAAGAGGACGGGCGGCGCGGTCTCCGACCAGATAAACTCGCCGCCGGCCATATGGATGGTTGTCGGAGCCCCCTCGCCGCCTTGCAGATAGAGCGGCGCCACGAGGGCCGCGCCCGTCTCCTCGGCGCAGGCGACCAGCTTGGCGAGGCAACCGCGTTCGACGGCGATGTCGTTGTCGGCGAAGGCAACGTACTTCGTGCGGATTTCGGGCAACAGCGCCCGGCGCGCCGCCGACGGCTCGATCCAGTCCTGGTGCACGACGAGCCGAAAGCCCCGCTCGGCGGCATGCCGGCGCAGCGCATCGGCAAACTTCGGCGGCGCGTCGAAGTCGACATAGATGAGATCGAAGGGGACGAGGTCGTCGGCCAGCACCGTCATCAGCGACGATTCGGCCATCCAATGGCCCTCGCGCGGCGAGATCACGACGGTGACGAGCGGCTCGGTCATGGCTGGCTCGCCTATCGCATATGCGCCGCCACCCGTCACGACCGAGCCCGCGCGCCCTTGACCGCCGGGGCGCGCCCCCCGATTGAGGCGGGGCATGGCCGTCTATACCGACATCACCGACGCCGAACTCGAGGCGCTGCTGGCCGGCTATGACCTTGGGCCGCCGCTGGCGTTCAAGGGCATCGCCGAGGGCGTGGAGAACTCGAACTTTCTTCTGGAGACGACGCGCGGCCGCTATGTGCTGACCGTCTACGAGCGGCGGGTGAAGGCGGACGACCTGCCGTTTTTTCTCGGTCTGATGGCGTGGCTGGCCGAGCACGGCTTCCCGTCCGCCCGGCCGGTGGCCGATCGCGGCGGTGCGCTGCTGACCACGGCGCGCGGCAAGCCCGCGGCGATCGTCGAGTTCATGCAGGGGCTCTCCGTGCGCCGCCCCACCCTCGCCCATTGCCGCGAAGCCGGCGGCGGCATGGCCTGGATGCATCTCGCGGCCGACGGCTTTCCGATGCGGCGGCCCAACGACCTCGGCCAGGCGGCCTGGCGCGGCCTCTTCGCCGGGCTCGGGCCCGCTGCGGACGCGTTGAAACCGGGACTGGCGGCGACGATCGATGCTGATCTTCAGACGATCGAGGGCGCCTGGCCGCGCGCGCTGCCGGCGGGGGTCGTGCACGCCGACCTCTTTCCCGACAACGTCTTTTTCAGCGCCGGCGCCTTCGCCGCAGCGATCGACTTCTATTTCGCCTGCGAGGACCTGCTGGCCTACGATCTGGCCGTCGGCCTGAACGCCTGGTGTTTCGAGCCTGACGGGACCTTCAACGTGACCAACGCGCGCGCCTTCGTCGCCGGCTACGAGCAGCGGCGACCGCTCTCGAAGGACGAGCGGGCGGCTCTCTCGGTGCTGGCGTGGGGCGCGGCGATGCGGTTCTTCCTGACGCGGCTGGCGGACTGGGGATCGCAGCCCGACGGGGCCCTGGTGCGGCCCAAGGATCCGATGGAGTACGAGCGCAAGCTGGCCGTTCACCGCGCCGCCCATGCCGCCGGCGGCCTGATGCTGTTCGACGCGTGACCCCGCAAGTCGTCATCTATACAGACGGGGCCTGCCGGGGGAATCCCGGGCCTGGCGGCTGGGGGGCGATCCTGATCTTCGGCGAACGTGAGCGCGAGCTCTGGGGCGGGGAAAGCGCCACGACCAACAACCGCATGGAGCTGACCGCCGCGATCGAGGCGCTCGGCGCGCTGAACCGGCCGTGCCGGGTCGAACTCCACACCGACAGCCAGTACGTGCGGCGCGGAATCACTGAGTGGCTGTCAATCTGGAAGGGCCGCGGCTGGCGCACGCTGTCGAAGGGCGCGGTCAAGAACGAGGATTTGTGGCGGGCGCTGGACGAGGCGCGCGCCCGGCACGAGGTCGACTGGCGGTGGGTGAAAGGCCACAGCGGCCATCCGCTGAACGAACGCGCCGACGCCCTGGCGCGCAAGGGCATGGAAGAGATCGAGGCGCGCTTGACGCCCGGCGGCGCATGAGTGCATTTCGTTCAAGATTGAACGAAAGGTCGATTCGCCATGGCGCGCACGCCCCGCAACCGCGCTGACGTGGCGGTCTTCGCCGAGATCGCCGCCATCGCCCAGTTGTCCCGCGCCCGCGTCGAGCGCGCCCTGCCCGATGGGCTGAGTCAGGCAGGCCTGAACATGCTCTCCCATCTCGCCCAGCATGGTGAAACCAGCCCGGCGGCGCTGGCGCGCGCCTTTGCGCTCACCAAGGGGGCGGTGACCAACACCCTGCAACGGCTTGGCGCGCGCGGCCTCATCCGCATCCTGGGCGACGCCGCGGACGGGCGGCGTAAGCGGATTGCGCTGACCGCGGCCGGCATCGCCGCGTATGACCGGGCCGTCGCCGCAGCCCGCTTCGATCTCGAAGC
>DATGKF010000046.1:0-11594 GCA_035294785.1 Caulobacteraceae bacterium
GCTTTAATCCGCTCAGTCCGCGGCGTTCGATGTGAAGTGTTCCTGGTCGGCGGGGGGTGGCCCCTCTGCAGACGACGAAGCCTTTGTCCTTGCTGCTGCTGTTGCTGTTGTTGATCGCTTCGATCGCCGACAGGGACGGCGGAAGCCCACCACCGACCGGGAGCCTTCCATCGGCGCCGCGGCGATCCGCCGCTGCGTGCGTTCCTGCGCGCCTCAGCTCAGCTTCATCGCTATCCGGGGACACACACCTATTTCCACAACTCGCCCCAACGCGATCAAAGGCTTGACCCGAACAAGGCGTGCGCGACTTGGGTCAGGAGCAACCGTCCCGATCCGGTATGGCAGGCTCGGCCTCCAGCAGACAGCGCCGGCTTCGCATCCGTATGAGCGGCACAACGGGTTCGGCGGCCCACCCGACTGCTCCGCGAATGGCTACCTAGCTCGCGGCGCGCAGCTCGGTTGCTTCTGCGGCGCCGAGCGCCTCTTCGATGGCGGCGAACAGGCGGGCGACTTCGATCGGCTTGGCGACGAAGCCGTCCATGCCGGCGTCCAGATATTCGCTCACCTGGTGCGACATGGCGTTGGCGGTCAGCGCCACGATCGGCGTGCGCGCGCGGCCCTGCGCCGCCTCGCGGGCGCGGATGGCCTTGGTCGCCGTTGGGCCGTCCATCACCGGCATCTGCACGTCCATCAGGATCAGATCGAAGGCCCCGGCGTCCCAGGCGTCGATGGCGGCCTGGCCGTCTCCGACGATGGCGACGTCGATGCCCGCCTGATCGAGCAGAGCTCTCAGCACCATCTGGTTGACCGTGTTGTCCTCGGCCGCCAGCACGGTGATCTGGCGTTCGCCAGCGCGCGGCTCGGCCCGGGCGTCGGCGCCGCGCTCGGCCGGCGGAACGGCGTCGCCCAGGCGGAGCAGCGGCAGGCGCACGGTGAAGGTCGCCCCTTCGCCGACGACGCTCGCCGCCTCGATCGTGCCGCCCATCATCTCCGCCAGCTCGCGACAGATGGAGAGCCCAAGGCCGGTGCCGCCGAAGCGGCGCGTGGTCGTCGCGTCCGCCTGCTCGAACTTGCGGAAGATCTGCGCGAGCTGCGGGCCGGAGATGCCGATGCCCGTGTCGCGAACGGCCAGCGTGAGCCCATCGTCCGGCCGCTCGATGCTGATCGTGACGCCGCCGTGCTCCGTAAACTTCAGCGCGTTCGAGATCAGGTTGGAGAGGATCTGCCGCACCCGCGTCGGGTCGCCGGCATAGACGCCAGTGGCCGCCGCCGCGATCTCGAGCTCCAGCGCCAGGCCGCGCTCTTCGGCGACGGCGTTGAAGGCCCGGGCGGCGCCGCGGGCGACCTCGGCGATGTCAAAGCGGCCTTCTTCCAGCTCCAGCTTGCCGGCCTCGATCTTCGAGAGGTCGAGCACGTCGTTCAGGATCGCCAGCAGCGTCTCGCCGGACTGGCGGATCACATCCAGCCGCTCGCGCTGGGCCGGCGCCATGTCCTCGGCCGCCATCGCCTGCGCCATGCCGAGGACGCCGTTCAGCGGCGTGCGGATCTCGTGGCTCATCGTGGCGAGGAAGGTCGATTTGGCCTTGTTCGCGGCCTCGGCGTCTTCCTTCGCCTGCACCAGCTCCAACTCGGCGGCTTTGCGTGCTGTGATGTTCTGCATGGCCCCGACCATGCGCAGCATGCGGCCCTTCTCGTCGGTGATCACCTTCACCGAACTCTCGATCCAGACCTCTTTGCCGTCGGGACGGAAGGCCCGGTACCTGGGGCGGTAGGGCGCCCCCTCGTTGACGTGTTTGTCCCAGGCGTCGCGAACCTGGTCGCGGTCGCGCGGGTCGATCGAGACGTAGATGTCCTTGTAGAGCTTCTCGTAGGTCATCGGCTCGACGAAGAAGGTGTCCTCCGCCCCGGCCTTGATCAGCTCGCGGTGGACATAATCCATTTCCCAGACGTGCAGGTCGGCGAGCGCCAGCGCGAGATTGAGCCGCTCCTCCGAGCGCGCGGTCCGCTCCAGCGCGACGGCGAGCGCCTCGGCCGATTGGGCGCGAGCGTGGGCGGCCTGGGCGCGGGTCCACTCGTCGGCGACGAAGTCGGCGAGGTCCGAAAGGCGGGCCGCCTTGACCGCGTCGAAGGCGTGCGGCGCCGCGTCGCCCACCGCGAGCACGCCCGGGCATGACCCGTCCTTCAGCTTCACCGGCGCGCCCACGTAGAGGCGCAGGTACGGCGGGCCGGTCACGACGGCGTTGTCGGCGAAGCGCGGGTCTTGGTGCGCATCCGCGATCCACAGCAGCTCGCCGCTGGCCATCACCATCTCGGCCGCCTCGTCGCGCGGCGGCAGGACGCCGTGCGGGTTGCGGCTGCGCCAAATGCGGCCGTCCCGCATCAGGACGATCGTGGCGTCGGCAGTCTCGAACATGCTGCGCGCGATGCGCGTCGCGCGATCGAACACGGCCGTCGAAAGCTCGACGCCGAAGGGCTTGAGCGCGTCAAACGCCTGCTCGCCCGCATCGCGCTCCTGCGCCATCCCGCCCGTCCGTCCTTCGCGATATCCGCCGTACCGTGGACTAGAACTGGTTAACTCCGCGTTCAGCCCATCGCGGCGCGCGGTCGCAGATCAGCCGACCAACGACATGAAAATACGGTGGAAACCCGATCGGTCGGAGCGCGCCGCCTACGGCAGCCGGAAGTTGATCGTTACGGCCGCGCCGGCGCACCCGACGACCTCGCCGCCCACCCTCGGCGGCAGGTACTCAAAGCGCGACACGACGCTCACGGCAGAGTCGCCGAAGACGAACGGCGGGTAGACGATCAACGCCCGCGCCTGTTTCACCGAACCGTTCGGCGCGATGTCGACGCCGGTACGGACCGTCCCTTCGAAGCCCCAGGCCTGAGCTTCTTCCGGGAAGGCGCTGTCGCTGACGGGCGTACTGCGCATCACGGGCCGGGTGTCGAGCAGGTCGCAGCCCTGCGCCGTCACGCCGGCCTGCTCAAGCACGGCCTTGGCGTCCGCGGCGCGCCCGGTTTGCGAGTCCACCAGGGACAGGTGCAGCACGGCGACCGTCCGGATCGGATCGTCGTGCGGCAAGGCGCTCTCCGGGAGCGCCACGACCGCCTTCAGCGGCGCGGCGGCGGCGGCGAAGTCGCCGGCGCCCTCGAGCGACAGCGCCATTTCGAGCCGAAGCCATGCGGCCGACCGCGCGGCGCCCGGCAGCGCGTCGAACGCCGGCAGCGCCTTCGCCAGCCGATTGGCGCTCTGGCGCGCGAAGTTACCGGATGGCGCCCGACTCGCGACGCGCCACGCGGCGAAAGCTCGCGTCTCGACGGGCGCTTGCGTCGCTGTCAGCAGGCCGCTGAGCCTGTCGGCGTCGGCCGCGAAGACGACGGCGGTGGTGTCGGAATCGAGCTTACGCAAGAGCGGGACGATGGCCGCGACATCCGGCGGGGTTCCCGGCGCGGCGTCGGGCGGCGGGCCCTCATCGCTGAGGGTCTGGGCGTCGACGCCGTGCGCGTGGAGCCAGCTCAGCGTGGTCGCCGCGAACGGCTCGGAAAGCGCCTGCGCTCGAGGGGTCTCCGCGCAGCGCATCTGAACGCGAATCGCCTGGCGCCAGAAGGTCGGCAAAGACTGCACCGCCGACGCCTTCCAGCTCCAGCCACGCACGGCGCGTGCGAACGCGACGCCGACCGTTCCGGGCCGGCTGGCGTACACCGGCGCGGCGCCCGCCGTGTGCCCGTCGCTGTCGATGGCGAACTCCACCACCGCAGTGTCGTCGAGACCGACGTCCGGCCCGCACACCGGCGTGTCGATGTCGGCCGCTTTCCAGAGCGCGCGTCCGGCTTCGGGCATCTCACCGGCCCCGCTGTAGGCGAGGTATTTGCGCGTTTCTTCCTTGTCGTTCAGCCTGGCGAAGATCAGCGCCGCATCGCCGCGGATCTCGACCTCGGATAGGGTCAAGGTCGACGACGTCATGTGGCCGCCCAGCCTCAGAGCCTCCTGGATGAAGGCTTGGGCTTTCTTGGCGTCGCCGCGATTGAGTTCCGCCCGCGCCCGCAGCGCAAAGATCTGCGCCCGCCAGTCGGCGGCGCGCCCCGCGAAGTCCGGCGCGGCGATCATCGCGTCGACCGTCGTCGCCGCGAGGTCGGGGTGCACAGTCATCGCCGCCAAGGCGATGCCGAGGTTCGCGGTGGCGACGGCGTCGGATTTGTCGTCCCCCGCCGCGAAGGCCTTGGCCTGTGTGTAGGCGTCGATCGCCGCGTCCTCGTCGAAGTCAAACCTTAGAATGTCGCCCAGCGTCGAATAGGCCGCGGCCGTTTCGACATCCGGCCCCGTCGCCTGAGCGCGCAACGCGGCGACGCCGCGAGTCGCCTGCGCTCGCGCTTCGTCGAAGCGGCCGACAGCGGCGAGCGCGGTCGCCAATCGCACGCGGATGATCGCGGTGGACCGCGTGTCGGTCTCGACGCCGGCGACGACCTTGCGAAAGTCGGCGATCGCCGTTGGCCAGTCGCCCTTGTCGAACGCGGCCTGGCCCGCGTCATATGCGGCCTGGCGGGGCGAGGGCGCCGCCGCCGGCGTTTGCGCGAACGCCGGCGCGACGCTTAGAACCAATGCAACAACAGCAGGCCCGATGATTCGTCGCATGCCCAACCCCGCCCGCCGCGATCTTAGATTTCACTGGCGGCGATTGCTACCCAGGCTCGGCGGCGGCTCGCGATGGCGCGCGCTGTTGGCGCGGGCGATCGCCGCCTGCCTGCTGGCCGCGCCTCTCGCCGCGTCGGCGCAGTCGCTGCCGGCGACGCTGGAGCAGATCCGCACGACGCTCGGCATGAACGCCAGCGTCGCCTGGGAGGCCACCGCGCACGATGCGCTGCCTGCGGCCGGCGGCCCGACCGACTGGACCTACACGCGGCGGGTCGAACTCGGCGACGTCACATACGATCCGACCCGATGCACGCTCGGCCTGCACTACCGCGTGTTGACCAACGGCCAGGTGACCACGGACGCGCCCGAGGGCCTCATCCCGCTGGCGCAGGTCACCGCCGTCCGTCTGCGCGGCGAGGCCGACCTCGTGCAGGAGCGCGACGCCAAGGCCGGGCGCTCCAGCATCACGACCAGGCTCGACCCCGCTATCTACGACGTCGAGCTCGCCCGCGCGGACGGCCACGACGTGATCTTCAGCTTCTACGATGAAGCGGTCGCAAGGCGCCTGGCGGCGCTCGTCGAGCACGCCGTCTCGCTGTGCACGCCGCCGCCCGGCGCGGGGTGAGCGTCGCCCTGGCGCCGGTTGCCGGAATCGAACCAGCGACCTTCTGATTACAAATCAGCTGCTCTACCGACTGAGCTAAACCGGCTTGGGCGCGGTGCCTCTCTAGCCGATTTTCGCCGCCGAATCCTTAGCGGCGCGTCGGTACTGGCCGTCATCGAACCGTCACAATGGCGGCAAGACTGTCAAAAAAGCGTCGTATACGGATGTTTCCGACCGCGCGCTGACCCCCTTTTCGCGCCTTCCGCGCTCACTCATAAGGGCTGGCCCGCGGGGTTTCGTGGGCGAACTGGGGGAGGGGGCGACGGCCAGTTCCGACAACGATCCGGCGGCCGCGCCGCTCCTTCAGCGCAGCATGCACCGGCTGGGCAATCTGATGATCACCGTCTCGGCGATCACGCCCACGATGTCGGTGTTCATCATCGGCTCGCAGGTGATCCAGCAGGCGGGCACGGGCGCGATGATCAGCTTCGCCGCCGTGGCCGTGCTTGGCCTCGCGACCGCCTACGTCTACGCCGAGCTCTCATCGGCGTTTCCGCTGACCGGCGGCGAATACTCGATGATGGGGCGCGCGCTCGGGCCTTCCTTCGGCTTCATGGCGCTGGCGCTCAACCTGTTCGGCGGGGCGCTCGGGCAGGCGGTGACGGCGCTGGGGCTGGCCGAATATCTGGGCGTCGTCGTACCCGGCCTGCCGGCGTTGCCGGTGGCGCTGATCGCGACCGTGCTGGTCACCGGCGTCTCGATCCTGAACGTGCGGGTGAACGCGGTGATCACCGGCGTCTTCCTGGCCGTGGAGCTCGCCTCGCTCGGCGTGCTCGTGGCCCTTGGCTTCGCCCATCCGCACCAAGCGGTCGATACCCTGACGCTGCACCCGGTGCTCGCCACCGCGCACGGCCTCGCGCCGACCCCCTGGGCGGCGATCGGGCTCGCCAGCACTTCGGCGATCTACGCCTACAACGGCTACGGCGGCGCCTGCTATTTCGGCGAGGAGATGTTTGAGGCGCGGACGAAGCTCGCGTGGGTGATCTTCTGGTCGCTCGGCATCGCCGTCGTCGCCGAGTTCCTGCCGGTGGTGGCCACCTTGCTGGGCGCGGGCGACCTTCAAGCCGTGCTCGGCGCCGACTCGCCCTTCGCCGCTTTCATCGCCGAGGCGGGCGGCCCGTGGCTGGCCAAGGCGGTCAGCCTCGGCGTCGCCTTCGCCATCGTCAACGCCATGCTGGCCATCGCGCTCATCAACGCGCGCCAGCTCTACGCCTCCGGCCGCGACGGCGTCTGGCCGGCCTTCGTCAACCGCGCGACGACCGCGCTGCATCCGCGCCTCAACTCGCCCTGGATCAGCTGCCTGATCATGGGGGTGGCGACCGCCGCAGCGTGCCTCCTGCGGCTCGATTTCCTGGTGATGGTCACCGGCGCCGGCATCGTGGTCATCTACGCCGGCGTCTCCGCCGCCGCGATCGCCGGACGCATCAACGGGACGACCGACCCGGGCCACTACCGCATGCCGCTCTTCCCCCTGGCGCCGGCGCTGTCGCTCGCCGCGCTGGCGGCGGTGATCGCGGCCGACCTGTTCGACCCCGACGTCGGCCGCCCCAGCCTGATCGCCAACGCCGCGGTGATGGCGGCGGCCGTCGCCTACTACCTGCTGTTCCTCAAGCGCCGCGGCGGGTGGGCGCTGCGCGGCGAGGGCGGAGCGCTGCTTGCCCGCCGCGACTAGGGGCTTGGCCGCCGCCCAATCCGCGCTATATCAGCGGCCCGATGCGCGACCTGAACGCCAACTTGCCGCTGACGACGCCCGCGCGAATGCGCGCCGGGTGAGGCGTCGCTTCGCCTGAAGCCTGGCCGGCCGGCCGCCGCCCTCATCCGCCAAACGACCCGCCGGAACTCTTCCACTTTCGTTCGAGACCCGGCCGCGCGCGGCGTTCCCGTCGCCGGCCGCGTCCGCTAAACGGAGCCAGGCATGGCCCGCATCCTCATCACATCCGCCCTCCCGGGCGTGAATGGCGTCAAACACCTCGGCAACGTGGTCGGCTCGCTGTTGCCGGCCGACGTCTACGCCCGCTTCGAGCGCGCGCGGGGCAACGAAGTGCTCTCCCTCTGCGGCACCGACGACCACGGCACGCCGGCCGAGCTCGCCGCCGCCGAAGCCGGCCTCGACGTCGCCGACTACTGCGCGCAGCAGCACCAGGTGCAGTACGAGCTGGGCATCGCGTTCGGGCTTTCCTGGGACTTCTGGGGCCGCACGTCGGCGTGGCAGACCGGCGAGGTCGTGCACCACTTCGCCGCCGCGCTCGAAGCGCAGGGCCTGATCGAAGAGCGCGTGGACCAGATGGTCTATTCGCTCGCCGACAAGCGCTTCCTGCCGGACCGCTACGTCGAAGGCACCTGTCCCGTCTGCGGCTACCGGCCGGCGCGCGGCGACCAGTGCGACAACTGCAGCTCGCTGCTCGATCCGGTCGACCTGATCGCCCCCTATTCGGTCATTTCGGGCTCGACCGACCTCGAGGTGCGCGACACCCGCCACCTCTACCAGCTGCACTCGAAGGTCGCCGACCGTATCCGCGCCTGGACCGACAAACAGACCGCCTGGCCGCCGCTGGCGCGCGCCATCGCCTACAAGCACCTCGACGAAGGGCTGATCGACCGCGGCATCACCCGCGACCTCGCCTGGGGCTTTCCGGTGCTCAAGGACGGGCTGCCCAGGCCGGGGTTCGAGGACAAGGTCTACTACGTCTGGTTCGACGACGTGCTCGGCTACATCGGCATCACGCGCGAGTGGGCGGACGCCGAGGGGGTCGACTGGGAGCGTTGGTGGCGGCTCGACAAGGGCGCCGCCGACGTCCGCTACGTCCAGTTCATGGGCAAGGACAACGTGCCCTTCCACTCGGCCTACTTCCCCTCGACCATCCTGGGGTCCGAGGAGCCGTGGAAGTTGGTCGACGTGCTCAAGGCTTTCAACTGGCTGAACTGGTATGGCGGCAAGTTCTCCACATCGCAGAAGCGCGGCGTCTTCATGGACCAGGCGCTGGACGTGGCGCCGGCCGACGTCTGGCGCTGGTATCTGACCGCCAACAGCCCCGAGGGCTCCGACACCAGCTTCACCTGGGACCAGTTCCAGTCGGCGCTGAACCGCGACCTGGCCGACGTGTTCGGCAACTTCGTCAACCGGGTGCTGAAGTTCTGCGAGAGCCGTTTCGATGGCGCCATCCCGGCCGGCGGCGCCCCCGGGCCGCTGGAAGAGAAGTTGTTCGAACGGGTCTCGGCCGGCGTCGCCGAACTGACCGAGCAGATGGAGCACATCGAGCTGCGCAAGTCGGCGCAGGCGCTGCGGGCGCTCTGGGTGGTAGGCAACGAATACCTGCAGGAGGCCGCGCCCTGGACGGCGATCCGCGAGGATCGGGACCGGGCCGCCGTCATCGTGCGCACGGCGATCAACCTCGCGGCCCTCTTCGCCCGCGTTTCGGCGCCGATCATCCCGTTCGCGGCCGAGCGACTCTGCGAGGCGCTTGGCGAGCCCTGGCCGCCGACCTGGCCGTCGGCGCACGCGGCCGCCGAGCTCGCCCGGCTCGAGCCCGGCCGGGCCGTGCGCGCGCCCGAGGTGCTGTTCCAGAAGGTGGACGATGATCAGCTCGCCGAGTGGAGCGAACGCTTCGGCGGCGCGGAAGCCGCGGAGGCCTAGGCTAGAGCCTGACCCACTTCAGCTGCTCGGCGCCGTCGAACACCATCCGGGCGGCGACGAAGAGCACGACCAGCAGGCCGATGTAGCCGATCCAGGGCCAGCGATGCAGGACCTTGCTGACGCCGACCGCGGCGAATCCGGTCAGGGCGACGGAGAGCGCGAGGCCGACGAAAAGCACCCATTGCGGTTGGTTGCGCGCCACGCCGGCCACCGCCAGCACGTTGTCCAGCGACGTCGACATGTCGGCGACGAAGATCAGCGTGAGGGCGCGCACGAGCGTCTTCGGCTTCGACGGCTCGCCGCGGCGCGGATCGTGCGGCTCGCTCGCGCGAAGGTCGCGCCACATCTGCCAGCAGACGAGGAGCAACAAGAGGCCGCCGCCGAGGACGAGACCGCCGCCGCCGGCCTTCAGGAGGCTGATGGCGAACACCGCGAGGACGCAGAGCAGCACCACGGCGCCCGAGAGTCCCAGCACCATCGCCAGATGCCGCTGCCGGCCGGGCAGTCCCGACGCCGCCATGCCGACAGCGACGGCGTTGTCGCTGGCGAGCGTCACATCGATCAGTGCGATCTGCAGGAGGGCCGCGAGCGACGCCGACCAGGGCAGGCCGCTCAGGCTCTGAAGGAGCGCCATCCGCTTCCCATGCGGCAGGCGCCCGCGGTTGGCAAGCCGGCGGGCGGCCTAGCGCGGAGGCGTCAGCGCTTCTTGTCCCCGTTGCGGGGGTCTTCGGCCGGGGGCGCGGTGGGCTTGGCGCCGAAGGTCGGGCGCCGGCGCGGCCGGACGCCGCCGAGCGAGTTCCGCGCCGCCACCGCCAGGACGATCAGCGCGATCGCGATCACGATGAAGGCCGCGATCGTCTTGCCCGACGGGCCGCCCGCCGCGGTCTGGTTGCCCGGCGTTTCGCTGGCGGACGCGGCCTCGCTGCTGGACGCCGCGCCGGAGCTGGCGCTGGACGACGGCTGCGCCGACGTGGCGCCGGCGAGACCGGCGGCGGTGCTGGATCCGGCTGGGGCGCTGGACGCCACGGGGGCGCCGTGGCGATGGCGGTGGCCGGGCGCAGGCGCGGCCGACGCGGCGCTCGCGGCGGGCGCGCTGCTGCTGGCGGACGCGTTTGGAGCCGCTGGGGCCGCTTTCGGATGGTGGTGATGGCCGTTGGTCCCCGCCGGCGGCGCGGCGCTGGCGGCCGGGCCGGTGGCTGGCGCCGCGAGCCCGTTCGACGGCGCGGCGTTCGAAGCCTGGCCGTGGTGGTGATGACGATGGTGGTGATGCGCCGTTGGGGCGCCTTCGGCCCCGTGGTGGTGGTGGTGATGGTGATGGCGCTCGGCGTTCGGGTGGTCGAGATCGTCGTAGCGGTCCCCATAGAAGTGATGCCGCTCGTCGGACGTCATGTCTTCCGGGTTCGGGATCGGCGCCATCGGCGTGAACTCGGGCGCCGCCGGCGGGGCGGCCGATTCCGTTTCGTTCGACGGCGCGGACGAGGAGGCCGGACCACCCATCAGCTCTGGCGCGGGCGCGGCGGACTCGGCCGAGGACATGGGAGGCGGCGGCGTCTCCTGCGGGTTCGGCCCGCCGCAGGCGGCGAGAGCGAAAAGCGCTAGCCCAGCAACGCCCAGGGCCGCGATCCGCAGACGGTTCTTCAACATCGATCCCTCCGACCGGCCTCGGGCCGGGCCCTGCCAGCAAATCACTCTGGTGGAGGGAATCAATAACCATAAACCCCTGACGGGAACCGGTTTCGCGCCGGGAGCGAGTGGGGGCCGCCGGTTACCCCTCTAATCGCTCGCGGCGCGCCGGCGCTGCGCCTCGTAGAGAGCGACGGCCGCGGCGGCGGAGACGTTCAGGCTTTCGAAGGCGCCGGACATCGCGATCCGCGCCAACAGCTCGCAATGCTCGGCGACCAGCCGCCGCAGGCCCTCGCCTTCGGAGCCGAGCACCAGCACCGTCGGCGCGCCGTCGAGCGCGTCGCTCAAGTCCGTCTCGGCGTCGGCGGCGAGCCCGATCGCGCGCCAGCCGGCGTCGCTTAGCGCCTCGAGCGCGCGCGAAAGGTTGGTGACGCGGGCGTGCGGCAGCGCCTCGATCGCGCCGGCCGCCGCCTTGGCCAGCGCTCCGGCGAGCGCTGGCGCATGGCGGTCCTGCAGGATCAGCCCACGTGCGTCCATGGCCGCCGCCGAACGGAAGATGGCGCCGACGTTCTGCGGGTCGGTGACCTGGTCGAGCATAAGGAGGACGCCGCGCGCCGGGCATGCCAGCGCGTCCAGCGGCCAGGGCTCGAGCGGCGCCGCCTTCAGCGCCAGCCCCTGGTGCGCCGCGCCGGGCGGCAGCAGGCGCGCGATCTCGCCGGCCGGCAGGAGCTCGGCCTCGAAGGCCGCCAGCGCGCGAGCGCGTTCGGGCGTCGCGACGAGACGGAGCGGGGCCGGACGCCGCGGGTTCGCCAGCGCCGCCGTCACCGCATGCAGGCCCCAGAGCCAGGGCGCGCCATCGCGCTCGGCGTGCGGTCCGCGGCCGCCCGCGCGCACCCGCCCAGGCGGCGGAAATCCGCGTGCCGAGCGGCCTTTGCGGTCGTTGCGTTCGCGGGAAGACGACACTATAAGACCCGCTCCGTTTTCGGGCCTTCTTGGACTTAAGGCGCGCGCGGGGGAATGTCCCGAGCGGCAAAGGGGGC
>DATGKF010000047.1:0-22829 GCA_035294785.1 Caulobacteraceae bacterium
CGCCTACGACCCGGCGGCCGCCCAGGCGTTCTGGCGCGCGCTGGTGCAGGTCGACCGCGTGTTCCATCGTTTCCGCTCGCGCTTTCTCGGCAAGTGCAGCCCGGTGCACCTGTTCTGGGGCGGTTTCGACCTGGCGGTGACGCGCTTTTCCGGCCGGCGCGCGCCGCTGCATCCGGGCGGCATCCCGCACCTCTCCGACGCCGTCACCCGCGAGGCCTATTCGCACGAGGTCTCCAGCGCCGGCTTCTGGCCGGGCGGCGGCGGGATCGACCCATCGTTCTACGCGTACGCCTATCCGACCCCTGCCGGCTTCGACGCCGCGGCCGTTCCGGCGCCCGCGCGGTTCGACGGGGGGCTGGGCGAGTTCCTGCTGCCGTACGCGGCGGTGCGCGCGGCCGCCGATCCGGACAGGACGCTGCTCGCCTTCCTGCAGGCGACCTACGCCGCCGCCGCCGATCTGGCCGCCTGGGACCGCGCGGCGCTGGAGTGCGACGAAGGCGAGCCCGGCCGCCCGCGCGCCATCGGATGAGCCGCCTGCCGGTCCACGGCGTCGACCTCGACGGCCAGACCCGCTGCATCCACTGGCGCTCGGCCCTCGACATCGTCGCGATCAAGATGCGCTGTTGCGGCGAGTACTACGCCTGCAAGGACTGCCACGACGCCCTGGCCGGGCATCCCATCGTCGTCTGGCCGCGCGCCGCGTGGGATGAAGCGGCCATCCTTTGCGGGGCGTGCGGGAGCGAACTCACGATCCGTCAGTATACGGATGGCGGCGACCATTGCCCCGCCTGTTCGGCGCCGTTCAACCCCGGCTGCCGCGCCCATCGCCATTTCTATTTCGAGGTCTGAGAGCCATGTCCGACACGCGGTCATTCCCTGAGGGCTTCGTCTGGGGCGCCGCCACGGCCGCCCACCAGGTCGAGGGCAATAACGTGGGTAGCGACGCCTGGGCGCTGGAGCATGCCAAACCGACCATCTTCGCCGAGCCGTCGGGCGATGCGGTCGACCAGTATCACCGCTTCGGCGACGACATGGCGATCGTGGCGGCGCTCGGCCTTTCCGCCTACCGCTTCTCCATCGAGTGGGCGCGGGTCGAGCCGGAAGACGGCGTCTTCTCGCAGGCCGCCCTCGACCACTACCAGCGCTGCATCGACGCCTGCCACGCGCGCGGCCTTCAGCCCGTGATCACCTTCCACCATTTCACCCTGCCCCTCTGGCAGGCGCGGGAGGGCGGCTTCACGGCGAGCGACTTCCCCGACCGCTTCGCCCGCTATTGCGAGCGCGCCGCCGGCGCCCTCTCCGGTTTCGCCACCGCCTGCACGATCAACGAGCTGAACCTGCCGCTCTTCATCCGGCCAGACGCGATGGGCGGGATCAACTCTCCGGCTGGCCAGCGCGTGCGCGACGCCGCCGCCGCCATCAACGGCGGGTTCGACCACTTCTTCCTGTTCACGCCGGGCGAGGCGGTGCTGAAGCAGGGCCTGGACGCGCATGCCAAGGGCCGCGACGCCATCAAGGCCGCGCACCCCGACTGCCAGGTCGGCGTCACGCTGGCCCTGCAGGACGAGCAGGCCGAGCCGGGCGCCGAGGCGCTGCGCGACCAGCGGCGGCGCGACTACTACGAGGTGGTGATGGACGCCGTCGCCGGCGACGACTTCATCGGCGTGCAGACCTACGCCCGCGTGGTCGCCAAGCGCGACGGCTCGGTCGGGGCGGAAGCTGGCCACCCGCTCACTTTCATGGGCTACGAGGACCGGCCGCAGGCGCTGGCCGCCACCTGCCGCTGGACCTGGGAGCGGACGAAAACGCCGATCCTGGTCACCGAGAACGGCTGGTCGGGCGAGGACGACCGCCGCCGCGCGGCGTTCATTCCCGAGGCGCTGAGCGCTCTGCACGCGGCGATCGCCGACGGCGTCGACGTGCGCGGCTATTTCTACTGGTCGCTGCTCGACAACTTCGAATGGACGCTGGGCTATCGGCCGAAGTTCGGCATCGTCGGCGTCGACCGCACGACCCAGCGCCGCGCCATCAAGCCGTCCGCCGTCGTGCTGGGCGACATCGCGCGGGCGAATGCGTTGGGCGCCGCGGCGGGCGGCGCGGCTCAAGCCGCCGGCTCCGGCGCGCCGGTGGGCGTGTAGCGGGTCGATGCGAGCCAGACGCGCGCGAACGCGCGCAGCGGCGGATCGCCGCGGCGCCGATGGAAGGCTCCCGGTCGGTGGTGGGCTTCCGCCGTCCCTGTTCGGCGATCGAAGCGATCAACAACAGCAACAGCAGCAGCAAGGACAAAGGCTTCGTCGTCTGCAGAGGGGCCACCCCCCGCCGACCAGGAACACTTCACATCGAACGCCGCGGACTGAGCGGATTAAAGCGGTCTGAGGGGCGCTCAGGAAAACGCTTAGCGCTCGCGGCGCGCGGCGGAAACTGGGCACACGCACCAATTTCGGCCGGACCAGCAGGATTGGCGGCATCCGCGGCGCTAAATGGTGTGTGTCCCCGTTTTCATGAACACTCACGGTCCGCGGTGATCATGGTGGCCCGGACGAGCCGGGCCATGACGATGAAGTTGCAGCTCGGGCTTAGTCCGCCCAGGCCTTCGCGGCGTGCTTCGCCAGCGTGAGCCCGAGTTCCGCCACCACCTCGCCGAGGCGGCCGCGGGCAAGGAGGTCGGCTTCGCGGGCGCGGCAGCCGCCGGCGCGGTCTTCGCCGTCGGCGCCGGGGTGGGTCATCAAAAGCCCGCCCGCCGTCATCGCCGCCAGATCCTCGCGCCAGAGGGCCAGCATGTCCTCGCGCGGGTCGAAGTGGCGGAGGCCGCCGAAGCCCGGGTTGGTCGCAAAGCCCGCCGCCCGGGCCGCCCGCTCGAAGCCGCGGCTGAACGGGTCCAGCACCAGCCGCTTGCCGTTGCCGCGGTTGCTCGACGTGCGGCATTGGCGGAGCCACCCGTGGAAGCCGACCTCGCTCGCAAGCCGCAGCAGCGCAGCCCGCGGTCCGGGGAAAAGGTGCACATGCTCGTGGCCGTCGATGAAGTCGGGCGCGCGGCCGAAGCCGGCGACGAAGGCGTCCCACTGGGCGCGGAAGGCGGCATGGGCGGCGTCGATCTCGCGCCGGGTCGGCACGAGCGCGCGGGCGAGGTGCGCGGAGATCGGCGCGACCGCGTGCGCCGCGCCCGCCAGCGGTTCGGTGAGGTTCAGGTGCAGACCGACGGCCGCGCCGCGCGCCGCGTGCACCGACGTCCTGAGCGCGTGCGCCTCGTCCTTCCAGCCGTCCGCCTGCACCAGGCAGGTGGTCGCATTGATGCGCCGAGCTTCGATGAGGCCGCGGATCACGGCGCTGGTGCCGGGCTCGCCGCCGTAGTCGTCGGCGCAGACGACGATCTCGGCCGGCGCTTTCGGTTCGCGGGGTTTGGCGCTATCGGGCATGGCGCATAAGCCCGCTCGGCTCCGCCGGCGTCAATCGGGAGCCCGCGAAGCTTGGCGAACGCCCGCCCCTCGAGCCCGGTCGATCCGCGCCTGCTGCTGGCGCTCATCGGCGCGGTGGCGCTGGTCTATGCGGCGGTGAGCGCGCTCTCGACCGGAACCGGCGCCATCCACGAGGACATGGCCGAGGCCTACGTCTGGGGCAGCCACTTCGAGCTTGGCTACTACAAGCACCCGCCGCTGTGGGCCTGGATGGCCGGCGGCTGGTTCGAAGTCTTTCCGCGCACGGCCTGGTCGTTCGCGCTGCTCTGCGCGGCCAACGTCGTCGCCGGACTTTGGGGCGCCTGGATGCTGATCGGCCGCTTCGCCCACGGCGACCGGCGGCTGGCGGCGCTCGTGCTGTTGCTCGTCACGCCCTTCTATGGGTTCCAGGCGTACGTCTTCAACGCCAACGCCATCTTCATCTCGCTCTGGCCGTGGACCGCCTACGCCTTCGTGCGGGCGATGGATGAGCGGCGCGTGGCGCCCAGCCTCATCTTCGGCGCGATGGCCGCCGCGTGCATGCTGTCGAAATACTACGCGCTGGTGCTCTTGCTGGCGCTCGCGCCAGCGGCGATCGCGCATCCGAAGGCCAAGGCCTACTTCACCTCGCTCTCGCCCTGGATTTCGGTGGCGGCCGGCGCGCTCCTGGTCGCGCCGCACGCCTGGTGGCTGGCGCAGAGCGGCTTTTTGCCCTTCCACTACTTCGGCGACGAGAGCGGCCACGACGCCGGCTTTTCGGTCGCGACGGCGGCGAAGCTCTTTGCCGGCGACATCGCCCTCCTCGGGGGCGCGATCGCGATGGTGCTCATCGCCGCGCGTCGCCGGCTGGCGGCGACCCCCGCGCGGCTGAAGACGCGCCTGGCCGACCCGCGTTTTCGCGTCATGGCGATCCTGGCGATCCTGCCGTTCCTGCTGACGCTCGTGTTCGGTCTCGTCTTCCGGCTCAAGCTCTCGACCAACTGGACGATCGCCGTCTTTCCGCTCGCGCCGCTGCTGCTGATCGACGTCTTCGACCCGCCCGACGACCGCCGGCTGGCGCTCTGGGCGGCGAGCCTCGGCGTGCTGCTGGCCGCGGCGGCGCTCGTCGCCGCGCCCTTCGCGCCCGCGCTGAGCACGGCCAGCAAGGCGGTGCAGCCGCGGCGCGAAGCCGTCGCCGCCGCCGTGGCCTTCTGGCGCGCGCAGACGCCGGCGCCGCTGCTGGTGGTCGGCGGCGACGAGACCTACGGCGACGCCGCCGGCTTCTACGCGCCGGGCCGGCCCGCCGTGTTCATCCGCTTCGATCCGGCGATCTCGCCCTGGGTCGACGTCGCCAACCTGCCGCGCATCGGTCTCTTGGCCCTTTGCCCGGCGAACGACGCGCGCTGCCTCGCCGGCGCCTGGCGGTACAGGACGCCTCAAACGCGCTGGACGCGCCTCGTCCTGCCCAGCCACGAGAAGGCCCGCGCCGCCACAGCGGCCGGCTACGCCTTCATCGTCGCCGCCACGCCGCCGGGCCCGCCGGGCCAATGACACGCCACGAAGGCGCCGTTATTCTGGCGCCTTTGCTGTAGCCTCGCCCATGGCTCCGATTCCGATGCTCCGCCGCGCCGCTCCTCCCCTCTTCGCCACGCTGCTTCTCGCCGCCTGCACGACGGGCGCCGAGGCGCCCTACCCGCCGCCGCCGCCAAACCCGCCGCCCCCGCCCGCCACGGGCGCGATCGAGGGCCACGGCGCCTTTCGCCTGACCAGCGGCGCGCGGGTGAGCTGCGCCGGCTTCTCGGTCGCGCTGATGCCCGACCTGCCGCGCTACCGCCGGCGCATCCAGGCGCTGTACGGTTCGACCGCGCGTATCGAGCTGCCGGTGTCCGAGGTGCGCGCCCGCTCGGCGCAGCTGCCGGCAGCCCCGGACACCGCGCCGATCGCGTCCGCGTCCTGCGACCCGCGCGGCGAGTTCGGCTTCCCGAACCTGATCGGCGGCGGCTACTTCCTGATCGCGCACGTGAAGGTGCGTCCGGCGGCGCCGGGGCGCGACGACTATGTGATCCTCGCGCCGGTCGACGTCATTCCAGGGCAGGCGGCGGACGTCTCCCTGGCGCCGTGATCGCCGTCACCGACACCATCAGCCTCGACGAGCGCGAGCTGGAGGAGCGGTTCATCCTGGCCTCGGGGCCGGGCGGCCAGAATGTCAACAAGGTGGCGAGCGCGGTGCAACTGCGCTTCGATGCGGCCGCCTCGCCGGCCCTCCCCGACGACGTTCGCCAGCGCCTGCGCCGCCTGGCCGGCAGCCGCATGAGCCTCGACGGGGTCATCGTGATCACCGCCGCGCGCTTCCGCAGCCAGGACCGTAACCGCGCCGACGCCCGCGAGCGGCTGGTCGAGCTGATCCGCCGCGCGACCGAAGTTCCGCGCAAGCGCCGCCCGACCCGGCCCACCGCCGCGGCCCGCCGCGAGCGCGTCGACACCAAGGTCCGCCGGGGCAAGGTCAAGGCCCACCGCGGCAAGCCCAGCTTCGACGACTAGCCTTCGCCGGCGCGGCTGAGTAGTAGCAGCGCGGGACGGGACGGGTCGAAAGGGGCGGATTCGATGATCATTCGGGCTTCAACGCTGGCGCTGGCCGCCACGCTCGCGCTTTCGGCCTGCGGGCCGAGCGGCTCGTCGTCGTCCGGGAGCGCCCCGCCGCCGCCCGCGCCGCTGACGCCAGCCCAGGCCAAGGCGCTGGTCGCCACGCTGCCGGCCCCATTCAACACCGGCGATCCGGAGGCCGGCAAGGCGGTCTTCACCCAGTGCGCCGCCTGCCACACGACGGCGCAGGGCGGGCCGAACCTGACAGGGCCGAACCTCTGGGGCGTCTTCGGCCGGCCGGTCGCGCACGAGGCCAGCTACGCCTATTCCGACGGCCTGAAGACGCAGAGCTTCATCTGGGATGCGCCCGAGATCGACAAGTGGATCACCGACCCGCGCGCGGTCGTTCCGACCACCAAGATGTCGTTCGCCGGCCTGAAGGACCCCAAGGACCGCATCAACGTGATCGCCTACCTGAAGACGGCGACCAGCCCCGCGCCGTAAGCCCCTAGGCGTCGTAGCCGGGGAGTTCGCGGTCGAGGCGGCGGAGGCACGCGGGCCACAGCAGGTCGCCCATTCCGGCGTTGACGTTCTCGTTGCGCTCTGCGCGGCGGGCGCGGGCGGCGCCGGTCTGGCGGCGCACCTCTTCCTGGGCGGAGTCGGGCGCGATCAGCACCTTGTCGCGCCCGGCGGCGAGCGCGTTGACCTGCTGCTCACAAGCCTTCTCGAGGTAGTACATCGCGTTCCACGCCGCCGATGCGGTCGGGCCGAGCGCCAGGGTGCCGTGGTTGCGCAGCAGCATCACCGAGGCGTCCTCGCCAAGGTCGGCGACCAGCCGCTCGCGCTCATCCAGATTCAGCGCGATGCCTTCGTAGTCGTGGTAGGCGAGCCTGGGCAGCGTGATCAGCCCGTGCTGGGTCAGCGGCAGGAGCCCCTCGGTCTGCGCCGAGACGGCGGTGCCGTGGTCGGTGTGCAGGTGGATCACGTAGCGCGCGTCTTCGCGCGCGGCGTGGATGGCAGAGTGAATGGTGAAGCCGGCGGCGTTCACGAAATAGGGCGTGTCGTCCAGCACGTTGCCGTCGAGGTCGATCTTCACCAGCGACGAGGCGGTGATCTCCTCGAAGAAGTAGCCGTAGGGGTTGAGCAGGAAGTGGTGCTCCGGCCCCGGGATGCGGGCGGAAATGTGGGTGTAGATCATGTCGTCCCACCCTTCGCGCGCCACGAGTCGGTAGAGGGCGGCGAGATCGACGCGGACCTTCCACTCGTCTTCGCTGACCTTGCCTTTGAGCGATGCGGCGCCCGCGATCGAACCATCCGCCATGGGCGGTCTCCTTCCCTTCGGGGTTTCGCCGGCGAGAGTCGCGCCCGCGCGGCGCGGCGTCAAGCACGCCTGGGACTGGAAGGCATGTTAGGTATGTCTTCACGCGAATGCGGCAGGCTCGGGGGCTGTCCCGGGAGGTATTGGCGTGACCGCGCTGCAGACGGCCGAGGCGCTGAAAGAACTCGCTCGAAGCCGCTCAGCGGCCGATCGCGAGCGGCTGATGCTGGCCATCGTCGATCTGTGCGGCCAGGCGGACGAGACCGTCCGCTCGCCCGCCATGCAGACGTTGCTGGGCTCCCTGTTCACCGACCTGGTCGAGGGGGCCGAGCATGACATCCGCCGCATCCTGGCCGAGAAACTGTCCGCCGCCGACTGGCCGCCGCCGGCGCTGGTCAACCTTCTGGCCCGCGACGAGATCGAGATCAGCCGCGCCGTCATCGCCCGCAGCCCTGTGCTCAAAGACGCCGACCTCGTCCGCCTGCTGCTCGAAGGCGAGGCCGAGCACCAGATCGAGGTCGCCAAGCGCCCGCTGATCGGGACGCCGGTTGTCGACAAGATCCTCGACCTGGGCGAGCCGGCGGTGATGATCGCGCTGGCCGGCAACGACACCGCCGACGTTTCGCCCGAGGCGATGCAGCGCATGGTCGAAGCTTCGCGTCAGGTCGCCGGCATGCGCTCGCCGCTCGCGCGCCACCCGCGGCTGAACGCCGAGATGGCCGAGAGGCTCTACGCCTGGGTCGGCCAGTCGCTGCGCTCGGCCATCGTCACCCGCTTCCGCGTCGACGTCGAAGCGCTGGACCGCGCGCTGGCCGAAGCGGTCGAGGAGGCGCGCGATGCGCCGTTCCACGATCCGACGCCGCGCGACTCGATCGCCAACGCCGAGCAGGAAGAGATGGAGCGCCGGCTGATCGCGAAGCTGCACGACGCCGGACAGCTGCGCCCGAGCTATCTATTGCGGGCGCTGCGCGAGCAGCGGTTGACCCTGTTCGAGGCCGCGCTGGCGACGCTGGGCGGGTTCTCGGTCGAGGAGGTGGCGCGCGCGCTCAACGCCGACCGAGCCGACCTGCTGGCGCTCGCCTGCACGGCTGTCGGGCTCGACCGCGGCGCGTTCGCGACCCTGCTGGCGCTGGTGCGCGAGCTGAACGGCGGCCGGCCGCTGGGCGACGTCGAGCAGGCGCGGCGCGTGTTCGACGCCTTCGGGCCTGACCAGCCGAAGAAGGCCAGGATGGCGTTCCTGGAAGGCCTGGCGTCGGTTTGACAAGCCCGGCCGGCGCGCGCTTCTAGCCTCGCCATGAGCGAGCCCAAAACTCCAATCGAACGGCTGGCTTTCGCCGCCAGCGACCGCTCGGACGCGCAGGCCGCGCGCGAGCGGCTGGTCGCCCGCTACGGCGCCGTGGCCGATGCCGACGCCGAGGTGATCGTCGCCCTCGGCGGCGACGGCTTCATGCTCGAAACCCTGCACCGCACGCTCGGCCGGAATGTGCCGATCTATGGCATGAACCAGGGATCGGTCGGCTTTTTGATGAACGAATACAACGAGGACCGGCTGCTGGAGCGCATCAGCGCGGCCGAGCGCGCGGTCATCCATCCGCTGGTCATGGCCACCACAGACGAGCGCGGCAAGACCGACAGGGCGCTGGCCATCAACGAGGTCTCGCTGCTTCGCCAGACGCGGCAGACGGCCAAGCTCCGCCTCTCGATCGACGGCAAGGTCCGCCTGGCCGAGCTGTTCTGCGACGGGGCGATGGTGGCCACGCCCGCCGGCTCGACGGCCTACAACCTCTCGGCCCACGGCCCGATCATCCCGCTGGACGGCCGCGTGCTGGCGCTGACGCCGATCAGCGCCTTTCGCCCGCGCAACTGGCGCGGCGCGCTTCTGTCGCACACCGCCAAGGTGCGCTTCGACGTGCTGGAGCCCGACAAGCGGCCGGTCAGCGCCGTCGCCGACAACCACGAGGTCCGCGACGTCGTGCGCGTGGAGGTGAGCGAGGACCGGGCGCGGCGGCTGGTCATGCTGTTCGACGCCGGCCGCAGCCTCGAGGAACGCGTGCTGGCCGAACAGTTTCTGGGGTAACCGTCTCACCACTTGTTAAGAAGGAGATGCGAGGCTGCGACTCATGGCAGTCGCGGGCTTTGTCGCCCGACGCGATGGATGATCTTGGAGGCGGCCTTGACTCAGGGGCAGATGATCCCGGTTTCAAACACCCTGAAGCTGAAGATCGGCAGCCGCTTCGGCGGCATCGACCCGGCCGCGCTGGCCAAAGCCGAGGCGGCGCTGAAGGGCCTGTCCGACAACTTCGACCAGTGGATGCAGGATGAGCTGGGCAAGCTCGACGCCGCCCGCGCGCGCATCACGGCCGAAGGCTATACGGCCGAGACGGCCGAGAACCTCTACTTCCGCGCCCACGACCTGAAGGGGCTCGGCGCCACCTACGGCTACCCCGTGGTGACCTCGATCGCCGGCTCGCTCTGCCGCCTGATCGACGATCCGGCGACGCGCATGAAGGCGCCGCTGTTCCTGCTCGACGCCCACATCGACGGCATCAAGGCGGCCGTACGCGGCGACATCCGCGACACCGACCATCCTGTGGCCAAGAGCCTGCTCGACGAACTCGACCGCCGCGTGCGGGAATACGAGAAATAGCCGAGACGGCCGGCGCGAGCCGCCGGCCTCGTAAAAAATTCGAACCGCAGAGATCGCAGAGAAGGCGCAGAGAACGCGGAGAGTGCTCTCTGCGACCTCAGCGCCTTCTCTGCGTCCTCCGCGGTAAGAAGCGCCCGCTTCGCGGGGAAGTCTCAAACTCCGATCCGCTCCATCGGCTCCTCGACCGCGCCGTAGCCGGCGTCGGGGGGGATGACGAGCACGCGCGCTTCGCCGCGGCGCTCCATCTTCGGCAACACGGTGACCAGCGTGCGCGCCTTGGCGCGCGCGATGGCGTCGTCGGCGCTCGAGGCCTCAGCCAGAAGCTTGAGGTTCATGCGGGTCGGGAAGATCACCGTCCGCTGGCCGGCGTCGGCCAGGCGCAGCGCCTCGGCCGGCGCGATCCATTCCGCATCGACCGTCTCCCAGCCGTCGCAGATGGCGAGCTGCTCTGAGTCGGCCTTGGCCACATAAAACCAGGTGTCGAACCGCTTGGGCGTGAAGTCCGGCGTGATCCAGCGCGCGAAGACGGTGAGTTCCGTCAGGTCGACGAAGACCCCCAGCTGGCGCACCAGCGGCATGAACATGCCGTCGTCCTTGGCCACCACGCCGCGGGCGTCGTGCGCCCGCTCGTCGCCGGTGAAGTGCACGCCAGCGGCGTCGCGCGCGATCAGGATGCCGGCCTCCTCGTAGATCTCGCGCAGCGCCGCGATGCGAAAGGGCCGCTGGTCGGCGTCGGTCTCGGCCCATCCGATGGCGTGCCCGGCCCAGGCTTCGTCGTGATCGCTGGGCGCGGTCTTGCCGCCCGGAAAGACGAGCGCGCCGGAGGCGAAGTCGATCTGGTGATGGCGCTTGACCATCAGGACCTGGAATACAGGCGTATCGCGCACCAGGAGCACGGTGGCGGCGGGGCGGATGGGGACAGGCTCTTTGTCGGCCATGACGGACTCCGGTTGTCGCCGGCCATGGTGGAGCATTGCCCGGCCAGATCAAGCCGGACGCCGGGTCAGCCGGCGGTGGAGGCTTGCAGCGCCCTTGGATCCTGGCGAAGTTCGCGGCGCAGGCGGTCGAGCTTGTCGACCAGGTAATCCATGTCCTCGCGTGTCGCGGTTCGGGGCTGGGTCAGGAACCGCTGCAGCATCCGCTCCTGGAACTTGGCCGCATCCAGCGCGCCGCCCTCCTGCTCGATGCCGTGGTAGGTGTCGACGCCGGCGCGGAAGGCGCCGAACAGCCGCGCGGGCAATCCGGCGCGCTCATAGATGGCCTTCAGGCCCAACGGCCCGGCGTCGTGCACCATCAGCCAGGTGCGGTGGTGCGGCACGCCGGCCAGTTCGGCGAGCCCCCACTCGAAAAAAGTCATGTGCCCGTGCGCCAGCGCGCGCAGCAGCAGCGAGGCGGAGAGCCGCCCGGCGCGGTTCAGGTGCCCGACGAAACTGCGCACGTCCGGCGTTCGCCCGGCCTGGTCGACCAGGTCGATGGTGGCCCGCTCGCGGCTGCCCATGGCGATCTCGAGCGCCAGCTGCGGCGGCAGCGCCTGGTGGTTGATCAGGTGATCGCGCAGCGTGTCGCTGGCGACCTTGATCAGCTTCTCGGTCACCGCCAGCGGCAGGGCGTTGCGGTAGGCGACGGCGGAGAGAACCGCCTCGGACTCGGCGAACCGTTCGACAACCGTCTGCAGCGCCTTCTCGGCGAAGCTGGCGTTGTCGTTGGCGCAACAGACCTCGACCGCCTTTTCAACGCCGTGCTCGACGATGGTGGTCGTCACCTTCTCAGACAGCACCGGGCGGCTGGCGATGGCCACCTGGCGGATCGGCCCGCCGATGCGGACGATCTCGCAGAGGTCCTGGTCGGTGAAGACGGGGGAGAAGTTGAGGATCGGCAGCGCGACGCTTTCCACGTCCTGCGCCAGCTGCAGCGCGATCTCGTGCGGCACCAGCGGCGAACTCTTCAGCGTCACCGCCAGCGCGCGGCGCACCAGTTCGGCCGCGTCGTCGGCCATGATGCGCAGGATCTCGTAGGCCTGCTGGCGCTCTTCGTCGGTGAGCGTCGTTCCGCCAGCCTCGATGTGCCGGCAGATCTTGTGGGCGGCGAGCGCGCGATCGTCGGCGGTCTGGCCCTTGACCAGCAGGCGGATGTCTTCATCCGTCAGCGCCGCGCGAGTCACGGTCATCGGAACCCCGGGTTCGCCGCCGAATCCGGTCATCCGGCGCACGTGTTGGACCATGCCCCGGTAAACTTAACGAAGGCTTGTTGGCCACGGCTTGTTAACCGCATTGGTTCACCGCGCCGCAACCGCCGCGCGCGTAGACTCCTCTCCGACCTGACAGGAGTTCAGCGCTTTGAGCGACATGGCGGCGCACCCCAACGCGCTCTTGGACGAAGCGCCCGCCGGCGCGGAGACGATCGCGCGCCAGTCGCTGGACGCCCAGGCGTCGCTGCTGCGCTACGCCCTCATCCTCTTTGGCGTCGGCCTGCCCATCCTGGCCTGGGCCGCCTCGTTCGCGCCTGACGGCCTGTGGGTGCTGGCGAGCTTCACCATCTTCGCGCTCAACTGGGCCGCCTTCTACGCCGTGGTCGACTGGGCCAAGCGCAATCCCGAACAGCACGCCCGCCTGGGCCTGCGCACCCGCGTGCACGTGATGGCCGGGCTGCTCTGGGCCGCCGCCGTGGCGCAGATGAGCGCGCTCGGCATGGGCGCGGGACCGGTGGCGCAACCGATGCTGCTCCTGGCGCTGGGCGCGGCGGCCATGTGCGTCTTCTTCTCCGCGCCCAGCCTGCCGGGCCTCCTGATCGTCGGGCCCGCCGCCTGCGCGTCGCCGCTCGCGGCCCTCTTCCTGGAGCCGAACCAGCGGCCATTGGCGCGGATCGCGCTCGCCGCCACAGCGCTCGGCTTCGCCCTTTCGCTCATCTTCAACCGCCTGCTGCGCCGCCTCTTTGCGCTGGCCGACGAGCGCGAGGTGCTGATCAGCGAGCGGGCGCGCTCGCTGGCGGCGGCCGAACGGCTGGCCAAGTCGAAGTCCGACCTCATCGCCACCCTGTCGCGCGAGGTGAAGACGGGACTCACCGGCGTCGCCCACGTGCTCGCCTCGGCCGTGCGCGGCGAACGCGCCCAGCCCAGCCGCGAACAGCTGGCCGCGGCGCTGGACTCCGCCGAGGACCTGATCTCGGTTCTCGACGCCACCCTCGACACAGAGGTCGCCGAAGCCGGCGCGCTGTCGCTGCACCGCGCCGCGTTCGATCCGGCGAGGCTGGTGCGCGAGATGGTGCTGATCCACCGCCCGCAAGCCTCGGCCAAGGGGCTCGAGATCGCCATGCACGTGGAGGAGAGCCTGACGCAGCCCGACGCCGGCGCCGCCCTCGGCGACATCGTGCGCACGCGCCAGATCCTCGCCAACCTGATCGGCAACGCCGTGAAATACACCATCCGCGGCCGCGTCGAGGTGCGCGTCGAGCGGCTGGGCGCGAGCCGCGTCCGCGTCGGGGTGGCCGACACCGGCCCCGGGCTGGCCGCCGACGAACTCAAGCGCGCGTTCGAGCCGTTCGCGCGCGTCGATCGCACCTCCAGCGGCGTCGCCGGCGCGGGTCTCGGCCTCTCGCTCTCGCGCGAGCTTGCCGGCCTGATGGGCGGCGAGGTCACCGCCGAGAGCGCGCCGGGCGTCGGATCGTGCTTCCGCCTCGACATGCCCTACGACAACGACGCCAAGCCCGCCCGCCGCGACGACGGCGCGGCGGACGAGACGTTCGCCCCGCGCACGCGGGCGCTGAAGGTGCTGATCGCCGAGGAGGATCCGTTGGCGGCGGCCGTGCTTCGCGGGGCGCTGGAGAAGCTCGGCCACCAGGTGCTGCACGCGCGCGACGGCCGGCGGGCCTTTGACCTCGTGCAGGTTTGCGACGTCGATGTGGTGATGCTGGTCGGCCGCATGCCGGAGATGGACGGCCCCGAGGTCGCCCGCCGCATTCGCGCGCTGGGCGGGCCGCTGGCCGCCATGCCGATCGTCGCGGTGCTCGACGGCGATGGCGACGAAGCCCGCGCCATGCTCGACGCCGGCGCAGACCAGGTGCTGCGCAAGCCCGCGAGCGTGGCCAGCGTGGCCCGCGCCCTGGCGGGCCTGGACCGCGACAAATCCGCCGGCCCGAGACTGGTCGCCTAGCGCCTCCCCACACCGATCATCTCCGCGAAAGCGGGACCCGGGCTTTGCTTGGTGTTCAATTCCGGCGAGGCGCGAGTGACCTCCCGCCGTTCGACTCGCCTAACGGCCTGTGGTGCGGCCGTCCGAGAGGATGCGCAGCGTTTCCGATGAGAACACCGAGCCGGTGAAGGCGCGGCCGCTGGCGTCGGTCGCCGACTCCGGCCCGCGCAGCACCATGTCGACCAGCGCCTGCTCCTGCTGGATGCGGTCGATGCGGCGGGCCATCGCATACTGCATGAAGCCCGGGTCCGAAGCCGCGGCGGCCGCCGGAGTCGGCGCCGAGGCCGGCGCGCTTCGCGCGGCCGCGACGACGGTGGGGGCGGCGGCGTCGGACCCCTGCGTCAGGACCGCATAGACCTCGCCCGCCGAGAGCGGCCGCCCGTCGCGGTAGAAGAGGCCGCGGTTGGCCGCCGCCGCCTCCGGCAAGAGCGCCGCGGCCGGCGTCCCCGGGCTCAAGCGGACCGCGTCGATGAGCTTGGCCGATCCTTGTGGCCCAAGGACGTGCGCGGCGTAGAGCTCGCCCATGGTCGGCTCGCGCCCCATGCGCCCGCGTAGATAGGCGGCGCTGCCGGCCGCGAGTTCGCCGGCCATCAGCGAGGCGGCGTGCGGGTCCAGGCGCAGGTCCATCACCGCCTTGCGCGCCTCGGCGCCCTGGACGAAGTAGCGCCCGTCCGGCCCCTGCTGGATCAGCTCGGCGTAGCGGGCGTAGCCGTACTTGGCGCCATGCGCCTTCAGCGTGGCCAGCCAGGTCTGGTCGACGAACTGGAACAGTCCCGCCGCCGACGAGGTGCGCGCGTGCGCTTGCGGATTGAAGGCGCTCTCGCGCCGGGCCGTGCCCAGAAGGAAGCTGAAATCGACGCCGGTGGCCGCCGACGCCCGCTGGATCGCCGTTTCCACGGCCCCTCTGATCGCACTGACGTCCATGACCGAGGTGTGAAGATTTATGGTTAAGCGCCGATTAAGCGTCGGGGCCCGCCGCTCCGATCACGTGAAAGTGCGAGTCATTCGCGACGCACGCGTAACCCCGTTTTCGGCGCCGGCGCGTATCATTGACGTTACGTCAACCTCCAAGGGAGGACGCCCGGATGATGGCGCTCCGCAACAGTCCCAGTGAGTACGCCCTGATCAACGCGCTCGACGGCGGTCACCGCCGCAGGAGCAGCCGTCGCGCGCTGACGATCGCCATCGGCGCTTCGGTGGCCTTCCACGTCGGTCTCGTCGCCTACCTCGCCGTCGAGCGGTTCGTGGTCGCGCCGCCTGCGACGCCGACCGGCCACGCGACGGAGATCACCTGGGCCACGCCGACGCAGCCCAAGCCGGCCAAGCCGCTGCCGCAGCAGCACCCGTTCGCCAGCCAGCGACCGGTGACCACGACGACGGCCAACCCGCCGGTGCACAGGCCGGTCGCGGCGCAGACCACCCCGACCCAGACGCTGGCCTTCGATCCCGGCATCGAGGGGTTCACGCCGACGCAACCGCCCTCGCATCTGATCGCCGACCCGCGCTGGCTGAGCCAGCCGACGGCGGCCGAGATGGCGCGCTTCTATCCGCAGCGCGATGTCGACCGCGGCGTGACCGGCCAGGTCGAGCTGATGTGCGGCGTGGTCGCCAGCGGCCGGCTGGCCGACTGCAAGGTGTTGAGCGAGACGCCGGCCAGCGCGCGGTTCGGAGAAGCGGCGCTGAAGCTCTCGGCCTTCTTCCGCATGACCCCGAAGACTGTGGACGGGACGCCGGTCGACGGCGGCATCACGCGTATCAGCATCGCCTTTCGCCTGAACGAGGCGGACTGACGGCGCTCCGTCGCGGTCGGCGACCGTCGCCGGCTAGCGCACGTCGATCGATGCCGGGCTTTCGCATCGGCGCGCGGGCAGCCGCTCCGCAAACTCCGGCGGCATCATCACGTTGCAGGGCGCCGGGGCGAACATCCGCGCGATCTGATCTGGCTCGTAGTCGCCCGTGTCGCAACCGACGGCGGTGAGGTCGAACGTCAGCTCGGGATGCGCGCGGGCATAGTCGACGAACCCGACGACGTGGGCGGCGATCTCCCACAGCGCCAGCGGCCGCCGCTGCGCATCTTGAGTCGGGATGGCGTAGCTCCTGCCCTGGCGTCCCATCGCCTGGCCACAGATTGCGCCGTGACGCTCGCGCGCCAGAAGGGCGGCGCCGGCGTCGTGGCGACCGGCGAGGTTGGAGCCGAAGACGAGTATGGCGCCCGAAGCTGTCATGCCCGCGTCGCCTCCTTTTGCAGTGGCGAGTGCGTCAAGCCGCGGTTCATGACGGGTCCTCCGTCGAGCCCACCAGATCCCTCAGGCCGGGGGGGCGCGAGGCGAACAGCGCGAACTCGTGTGGGATTTTCGGCCGCGCGAGCGAGACCCAGAGCTCGCACGACAGACCGTTGTGCTCGAGGCAAGCGAGGTAGGCGGAGTCGCTCCAGACCCCGTGCTTCACCCCCATCTCGTCTCGCGTGATCAGCGCCTTCAGATGCTCGCGCGCGTCGACGACGAGGCCGATCTGCCAGCCCGGCCAACGCTCGACCACCAGCGCGCCGCCCGGCGAGACGGCGGTCACGAACCCGCTGTCCACGGGCTCATAAACGACGCCCGCGACCCGCACGCCCCGCTCGACCGCCTGCTCGAGACGCGACTGCAACCGCTCGAGCGGGGCGGGAAAGAGATCGAATAGCAACACCTCCTCGGCGCGCTCGATCATCGCCTCGGCGCGGCCGTAGACCTGGTTCACGGTCGTCAGCTGGTAGAGGCGGTCGTCCGCGACCGGCGCATGGAGGGTTTCGAGCGCGGCGCGGGCGTCGGCGGAACGCCCTTCGAAGCTCAGGCGGAGCATCGCCAGCAACTCCTCCGGCGGCGTCGCGCGATAGGCTTTGGACTCGCGATCTTCGACCTGCACGGCGCCCTTGCGGCTGAGCGCCGCAAGCGCCTGATAGACGTTCGCCGGCGCCTTGCCGATGGCGTGCGCGAGGCGATAGCCTGTGGACGGTGACGCCCGCAGAAGTTCGCAATAGACCGCCGCCTCGGTGTCGGTGAAACCAAGGCCAGCCAGCGCCTGCTCGGGCGAGTCCGCCTCGGGCGTGGCGTGGACAGCCGGGGATTGTCCGGGGGGCGCGGTCCTGGAGCGTATGGCTCTGGCCATGACGAAGCCTTAGTAGCGTCTGCTACTAATATGTCCGGCTTCCGGTCGCCTGTCTCGCGTTTTTTTCGCTAGTAGCTCTTCGGCAGGTGCAGCACACGCTCGGCGATGAAGTTCAGGATCATCTCGCGGCTGACCGGTGCGATGCGGGCGATCATCGCTTCTCGGAAGTAGCGCTCGACGTAGAACTCCTTGGCGTAGCCCATGCCCCCGTGGGCGAGGACGGCGTTCTCGCAGGCGCGGAAGCCGGCCTCGGCGCCGAGATATTTGGCGGCGTTCGCTTCCGCCCCACAGTCTCGGCCGGCGTCGTAGAGGGCCGCGGCCTTCATCGCCAGGAGGTTGGCCGCCTCGAGCTCGGCCCACGACTTGGCCAGAGGATGCTGGACGCCCTGGTTCTGCCCGATCGGCCGCCCAAAGACGATCCGCTCGCCCGCGTAGGTCGCCGCACGCGCCAGGGCCGCCCGGCCGAGCCCGACCGCCTCGACGGCGAACAGCACACGCTCCGGGTTCAGACCATGGAGCAGATACTCAAACCCCCTGCCCTCCTCGCCGACGAGGTCCTCGGCCGGGACCGGCAGGTTGTCGATGAAGAGGGTGTTACACTCGACCGCGCGCCGGCCCATCTTCGGGATCGGCTTGGCGTCGATATAGTCGCGGTCGAGGTCAGTGTAGAACAGGCTGAGCCCCTGTGTCGGCCGCGCAACATCGGCCTTCGGCGTCGTCCGGGCGATGATCAGGATCTTGTTCGCCCGCTGGGCGCTGGTCGTCCAGATCTTGCGACCGTTGATCAGGTAGCCGTCGTTGGTGCGCTCGGCCTTCGTCTCCAGGCTGGACGTGTCGAGCCCCGAGTTCGGCTCGGTGACCGCGAAGCACATCTTGTCTTCGCCGGAGATGATCCGTGGGAGGAGCGTCTGCCGCTGGGCGTCCGTGCCGAACTTCACCAGCGGCATGGGGCCGAAGATGTTGAGGTGGATGGCCGAGGCGCCGGAGAAGCCCGCGCCCGATTGCGCCACCGTCTGCATGACCACGGCCGCCTCGGTCAGCCCAAGGCCGGCGCCGCCGACGCTCTCGGGCATGGCGACCCCCAGCCAGCCGCCCTCGGCCATGTCGCGCACGAAGTCTTCCGGGAAGATGCCGGTGTCGTCGGTCTTCAGCCAATAGTCGTCGCCATAGGCGCTCATCACCTTGGCGACGCCCTCGCGGATCGCTTCCTGTTCCTCGCTCAGCCAGAAGCTCGACAAGGCCTTGTTCCCCTCACGCGGTCAGGACGCGGCGAACCGGCGCGCTTCAAAGCGCTGGGCGTGCGGTCCAGGATCGCCGCCCGCGAGATACGCCGCCGTCATCCGCGCGACAAGCGGCGCGAGCAGCCAGCCGTTGCGCCGCGCCCCGGCCGCAAGCCAGACGCCCGGCGCCGCCGAGGCGCCGACCAGCGGCCAGCCGTCGGCCGTCGCCGCGCGCACGCCCGCCTGGATGTCGAAGATCGCCCCGGCCAGCGCCGGATAAAGATCGACCGCGAGGTTGCTCAGCGGCGCCGCGGCCTCGGGGTCGACACGGTCCTCCGCCACACCCGGCTCCATCGTGGCGCCGACGCGCAGGCCGCCGGGCGTGGGAACCGCGTATCCGCGCGCGGTGCGCACAATCGGCCGGTCGTCGGCTGCGCGCGCGGCAGAGAAGGTCAGGATGTGCCCCTTGATCGGCGAGAGGCCCAGGCTCTCCGGCGCCCATTCCTGGCCAGCCGCGCCGGTCGCCAGCACCAGGGCGTCGGCCGCGAAGGTCTCGCCGTCGGCGAAGCTCACGCGGCCGGCCGTGAAGCCGGCGACGTTGGCGGAAACGCTCGTTGCGCCCGCGCCGGCGGCCGCGCGCTGCAGCGCCCGAAGCGCCGCCCGCGGCTCCAGCCGCCAATCCTCCGGCGTGAACAACCCCGCACCCGCGGCGGCCGTCAGCCCCGGCGCGGCGCGGGCGAGCGCGTCTCGGCCCCAATGCTCATATTTGGCGCCGGCGGTCTTAAGGCCCCGCGCCAGCACCTCCAACCGGGACTCGGCGCCGGGAAGATCGAACCAAACCGCGCCGCTGCGGCGAAGCCCGATGTCGGCGCCGAGCGCTTCGGCGAACGCCGGCCAGGCGTCGCGCGCGTCCTTGAGGATCGCATATTCGCCAGGCTCTGCCTCGAACGCCGGCGCCAGCATCCCCGCCGCAACGCCCGATGCGTTCGCGCCCGCCAGCGCCGCGTCGGCGACGATGACGCTCGCGCCCGCACGGGCCAGCAGGACGGCGATCGACGACCCCAGCGCACCGGCGCCGGCGATGACGATCCGCGCGCGTTGGAGCCCGGCCATGGATCACGACCAAGCGCCCCGCCGGCGCGCGGTCAAGCCGCCGGCGCCGTTTCAGCCGATGTCGTCGTCGAGCCCGCTGCGGGCGTAGATCCAGCCGCGGCGGAAGTCGCTCGCCGCGCGGCGCGTGCGAAACCGCATCACCTTCGTCTGCCCGTCCCGCCCTTGATCGGTGTGCACGACAAGGAACGGCGCATCGACGCCGTCGACTGTAGCGGCCGCCTCCGCATGGCGGCCCCGCAAGAAGCGGTCGAGATAGGACCAAAAAAGATCGGCCACGCGATCGGATTCGATCGGCAGCGTCATCACAACGTCAGTCATCGACAAAACTCACTAAAGCGCCTCGCCTGGTAGTCGGCTAACCAGCAGGGACCGCTCGGAGTTCCGCGCGGCGCGTCGGCCTCACATGAATGTGCTTGTCCGCGCCGGCGCTAGACTCGGTTTCGCGCCACCAGCTGTCGGGCGATGATGATGCGCTGCATCTCGTTGGTGCCTTCGCCGATGCAGAGCAGCGGCGCGTCGCGGTAGAGCCGCTCGATCGGATAGTCGAGCGAGTAGCCGACTCCGCCGTGGATGCGCATGGCCTCCGTGGCGCATTCGAGCGCGGCCTCGGACGCGAAAAGCTTGGCCATGCCGGCTTCCATGTCGACGCGCCCGCCCTCGTCGTAGGCGCGGGCCGCGTCCTCGACCAGGAGTTCGGACGCGCGGACCTTGGTGGCCATCTCGCCCAGCTTCAGCTGGATCGCCTGATGCTCGGCGATCGGCTTGCCCATCGTGCGGCGCTCCTGGGCGTAGCGCACGCTTTCGCGCAGCGCGCGGCGCGCCATGCCGACCCCGCGGGCGGCGATGTTGATGCGCCCGAGCTCGAGGCCGCCGGTCGCCTGGTAGAACCCCTGCCCCTCCTCGCCGCCGACCAAGCAGAGGTCGGCCGGACACTCGTACTCGACGAAGGCGATCTCGCCGGTGTCGACGCCGCGGTAGCCCAGCTTGGGCAGCTTCCTCCCCGGCTGAACACCAGGCAGCGGCTTGCGCGTCGCAACGTCGATCTTCGGCGTGATCAACACGCTCATCCCCCGATGCCGCGGCTGGGCGCTCGGATCGGTCTTCACCAGCAGCGCCAGGACGTGGCCCTCGATGGAGTTGGTGATCCACATCTTGCCGCCGTTGACGACATAGCGGTCGCCGACCCGTCGCGCGGTCGTGCGGATCGCCTGCAGGTCGGTGCCGGCGTCCGGCTCGGTAAGGCCGAGGCCGCCTCTGAGTTCGCCTGACGCAAACTTCGGCAGCCAGTAGTCCTTCTGCGCCGGCGTGCCCGCGCGCTGGACGATCAGAGCCATCATCAGGTGGCTGTTGATGACGCCCGTCAGGCTCATCCAGCTTTCGGAGATCTTGGCGATAATGCGGGCGTAGGTGGTCGCGGAGAGGCCGAGCCCGCCCCATTCCGGCGCGATGAGCGCGCCGAAGAGGCCAAGCTCGCGCATGTCCTCGACCAGCTCGGCCGGGTAGATGTCGTCGTGCTCGAGCTGGGCGGCGACCGGCTCGACCTTCTTGTCCAGCCACCGGCCGATGGCGTCGAGGATGGCGGCGTCTGAGCCGGCGTCGGTGGCTGCGGTCATGAGTCTGCCCCCGCGCGCCAGTACTGGCGCATGATCTCCCCGGCCCACGCCGGCTCGCGCAGCACGCCGCGCGGGAGGAAGCCTTTCAACACCGGCTTGATGTCGAGCACGGGCGTCCCGTCGATGGCGTCCAGCCCCTCGACCTCGATGGCGAGCCCATCGACGCCGAGCACGCGGCAGACGCTGACGCCGAGGCGGTTCGGCCGGCCGCGGCCGCGCTGAGCGAAGATGCCGACCCGTGGCCACGCGGCGCGGTTGCGCGGGCGCCGCGCGCCGGTCTCGACCTCGCCCTCGTCGACGCGGTCGAAGTGGAACACGACCTCGATGTGCGAAAAGTCGGAGAGACCCGCCAGCGCGTCCGGGGTGAAGCGCGCCGGGTCGAGTACGATGCGCGCGCGGCTGCGGCCCCAGTCGTCGTCCGTCGGCTGCGCGCGACCGCCGCGCACGTGAGCGATGGGCTCGAGCACGATGGACATCAATAGGTTCCGATCCGGTCTTCGACCGAATGGCCGCGGGTCGGGATCAGCATCGAGCGGCGGAAGGTGCAGACCGCCTCGCCGCGCTGGTTCTTGCCGGTGGTGCGCACCTCGACGATGCCCTGGCCGGGCCGCGAGGCGGACTGGCGCTTCGTCAGGACTTCGCTCTCGGCATAGAGGGTGTCGCCGGCGAACACCGGGGCGGTGAACTTCACCTCGTCCATGCCGAGGTTGGCGATGGTCTTCTGGCTCACGTCCGAGACGCTCATGCCGATGAGCAGCGAGAGCGTGTAGGTGGACACCACGAGGTTCTGCCCGAACTCCGTCGCCGCCCCGTACTCCCGATCGAAGTGCAACGGGTGGGTGTTGAGCGTCAGCAGCGTGAACAGGTGATTGTCGGACTCGGTGACCGTCTTGCCGGGGCGGTGCTCGTAGACGTCGCCGACCTCGAAGTCTTCATAGTAGCGTCCAAAGGTCTCGCGGAACCGGCGCGGGCCGACCTCTTTCCAGTTCTGCACCATCCACCGGTCCGCCTTCGCGTGGTACCGCCTCCCCGAATTGAACGGGGGACCTCCAGAGCCACAATCTGGCGCTCTAACCAACTGAGCTAAGGCGGCCTGACGCGAGGCGGCCATGTCTAGTCGGCGCCGCCGACGCGATCAAGCCGAACGGCCGCAGGCAGCTATTCCTGCGGCAGCTTCCAGTGGAAGTTGATGCTGACGGTGCCGCCGGACACGGGGACGCCGTCCTGGTCCTGCGGCGCGACGCGGAAGAGACGCGCCAGGCATCCGGTCGATTGCTGGCCGAACCCGAAGCCCGCCGGACTCTCGCCCGTCACCGAGCAAGCGGTCAGCGTGCCTTGCGCGGTCACCGAGCAGCGCATGCTGGACGTGCCCTCTGTGTTCATCCGCTGGGCGCGGTCCGGGTAGCATTCGCTCATCGCGTCGGCGTCGGGCGAGCGCGTGTAGTGCGCGCCGTGAACGACGTGCTGGACCGGCGGCGGGGGCGGCGGGGGCGGCGGTGGCGGCGGCAGGCGGATCGGCGGCGGCGGCGGGATGTTGATCGGCGGCGGCGGCGCGATGTGGGGGGTCTCCACCGGCGGCGGCGGCGGC
>DATGKF010000048.1:0-59200 GCA_035294785.1 Caulobacteraceae bacterium
GAGACCTACGATGTCCATGCGCACGAGCTGGAAGCCTTGCCGGAAGGCCGCGTGCGGCTGGACCGCCTGTGCGAGCTGAACGTCCTTCGCCAGGTGCAGAACGTCGCCTCGGACGTCTTCGTCCAGGACGCCTGGGCGCGCGGCCAGGCGCTGAGCGTGCATGGCTGGGTCTATTCGCTGGCCGACGGGCTGATCCGCGACCTCGAGGTCACCCGCGAGCGCCCGGACTAGGGACCTCAGGCCGCGGCTCGCGGCATTGCAACATCGCGTCAATCACTCTATTTTATTGGGCTTCATCCCCCTCCCGAGAGAGTCCATGGCCCGCGTCACCGTCGAAGACTGCGTCGAGAAAGTGCCCAACCGCTTCAATCTGGTGCTGCTCGCCGCGCACCGGGCGCGGGCGGTTTCGGCCGGCGCGCCACTGATGGTCGACCGCGACAACGACAAGAACCCGGTCGTCGCCTTGCGTGAAATCGCCGATGACGTCATCGACTCCGAAGGCCTGCGCGAGAGCCTGATCGTCAGCCTGCAACGCGTCGACGAGCACGCCGACGCCGAGGAGGAGGCGGAAACGATGGCCCTGCTGACCGATCCCCAGCACCAGCACATGAGCGAGCAGGAACTGCTGCGCGCGCTGCAAAGCGACCGCGACGGCGGCCAAGAGGAGCGGTACTGAGCCCCGCGGGCGCAGAACCGCTGCCCATCGCGACGGACCTACCCGTCGCCGAACCTGTCGGCGCGCCGAAGCCCCGCCGCCGCGCCGAACGCCAGCTGCTCCGCCAATACGAGCTGATCGACAAGGTCAGGAGCTACGACCCCACGGCCGACGAGGGCCAGCTCAACCGCGCCTACGTCTACGCCATGCGCGTGCACGGCTCACAGACGCGGGCGTCGGGCGACCCGTATTTCGCCCACCCGATCGAGGTGGCCGGCATCCTCACCGACTACCGCCTCGACACCGCCTCCATCGTCACCGCCCTGCTGCACGACGTCATCGAGGACACGCCGACCACGCGCGAGGACATCGAGCGCCTGTTCGGGCCCGAAATCGCCGAGCTGGTCGAGGGCGTGACCAAGCTGTCGCGCCTTGAGCTCACCGCCGAGCACACGCGCCAGGCGGAGAACCTGCGCAAGTTCATCCTGGCGATCTCCAAGGACGTGCGCGTCCTCATGGTCAAGCTCGCCGACCGCCTGCACAACATGCGCACGCTGGGCTACATCAAGCAGCCGGCCAAGCGCGAGCGCATCGCCCGCGAGACCCTCGACATCTACGCTCCGCTCGCCCGCTCGATCGGCTGCCATCGCATCTGCACCGAGCTCGAGGAGCTGGCGTTTGAGCATCTGAACCCGATCGCCCGCGACGCGATCGTGCGGCGGCTGGAGACGCTGCGCGCCACCCAGGGGCGGGCGGTGTCGGTGGTGTCGGGCGAAATCGCCGCCAAGCTGGAGGCCGAGGGCTTGCCGGCGCGGGTCTTCGGCCGCGAAAAGCATCCCTATTCGATCTGGCGCAAGCTGCAGCGCAAATCGATCGGCTTCTACCAACTCGCCGACATCTACGGGTTCAGGGTCATCCTCGACACCGAGGAGGACTGCTACCGCGCGCTCGGCGTTATCCACCGCGCGTGGCCCTGCGTGCCCGAGCGGTTCAAGGACTTCATCTCCACACCCAAACGCAACAACTACCGCTCGGTGCACACCACCGTCGTCGGCCCGCGCGGCATGCGCATCGAGATGCAGATCCGCACCGAAGCGATGGACCGGGTCGCCGAAGACGGCGTCGCCGCCCACTGGCGCTACAAGGACGAGAGCTACGGCTTCGACGCCGAGGCGATGGAGGCGGCCGGCGGGCGCGATCCGCTGGTCAATCTGCGCCAGCTCGTGCAGCTGCTCGAGCATGGGGGCGACGCCGAGGACCTGGTCGAGCACGCCAAGCTGGAGATGTTCGTCGACCAGGTGTTCGTCTTCACGCCCAAGGGCGAGCTGATCAGCCTGCCGCGCGGCGCCATGCCGCTCGACTTCGCCTACGCCGTCCACTCCGACGTCGGCGACACCACCGTGGGCGTGAAGATCAACGGCGAACTCAAGCCGCTCCGGACGCCGCTCGCCAACGGCGACGTGGTCGAGGTGGTGCGCGGCGCGACCTCGATGGCCCATCCCGAGTGGCGCTCGCTGGCGATCACCGGGCGCGCCCGCTCCGCCATCCGCCGCCACATCCGCCTCACCGAGAAAGAGGAGTTCATCCGTCTCGGCCGCGCCTCCATCGACCAGAGCGTCGAGCGCGCCGGCAAGGTTCGCGCGAACGTCTCGCTCCGGCCGGCGCTCGACCGGTTTGGCGTCGCCACCGAAGACGAGCTCTACGACGCCGTCGGCCGCGGCCGCGTGTCGCCCGGCCAGGTGCTGGAGGCCATCTTCCCGGGTATGAAGGAGAGCGAAAAGGCCTCGGTCGCTGCCCGGCAAAGGATCGAGAATGGCGTCGGCGCCAGGCTCTACGTGCGCGGCGGCGGCCTCACCCCCGGCATCTCGCTGCACTTCGCCCGCTGCTGCAACCCGCTGCCAGGCGACCGTATCGTCGGGATCCTCGAACCGGGCGAGCGCGGGCTGCGCGTGCACGCGATCGATTGCTCCCGCCTCGAGGAATACGAGGACCGCGACGACCTCTGGCGCGACCTGCAGTGGACGCCGCAGGCCGAGGACGGCACCATCTCAGAGGCCCGTCTGACGGCGACCATCCGTGATGCGCCCGGCGTGCTCGGCCAGGCCTGCACGATCATCGGCGAAGCCGGCGGCAACATCATCGGCCTCAGGATGGACCACCGCGGCCAGTCTGATTTCTTCGACGTGGACTTCGATGTCGAGGTCCGCGACGCCCGCCACCTGACCAACATCGCCGCCGCCCTCCGCGCCTGCCCGCCGGTGGAGACGGTCGAGCGCGCGCGGGGCTAGCCCGGCCCTCAAGCGTTCGGGCCCGGCAGCAGCAACCTCTGCAGGAAGGGCTCGCGCCAGGCGGCCGGGAGGCCGCCGAGCAGTAATTGCGCGCGGGCGTCGGCGCCGACGATGTAGCGGCGCTTCGGGCGGCGGCTCTCGACGGCGTTGACGATCGCCCGCGCCACGACCCGCGGCGGGCTGCCCGCCTTGCCGATGCGGCCGGCGAACGTGCGCAGGGCCTCGAGCGCCGGGCCGTACTGCTGGAGCGCGTCGGCGGGCAGCATAGCTTCGCTGACCCTTGACCGTGCGATCGAGGTGTCCCAGATCGCGGAGCTGGTGCTGCCGGGCTCGACCAGGCTGACCGCGACGCCGGCGCGCTTCAGCTCCATTCGCAGGGCCGGCGCGAGCGCCTCGATGGCGTGCTTCGAGGCGCAGTAGGGCGCGATCAGCGGCATAGCGTTTCGGCCGCCGACCGAGCCGACGACGATCACTCGCCCGCGGCTACGGCGCAGCGACGGCAGCATCGCCTGCGTGAGCGCGATCACGCCGAACACGTTGACCTCGAACTGCTGGCGGATGTCGTCGAGCGGCAGGTGCTCGAGCGGGCCGCTGATCGTCACGCCGGCGTTGTTGACCAAAGCATCGAGGCCGTCGGCGGCTTCGACAGCGGCGCGCGCAGCTGCGATCTGCTCCGGCCGCGTCACGTCGATGATCAGCGCTTGCCCTGTGGCCCCGAGCCGGGGAGCCAGGCGTTCTGCGTCGGCCGCGCGCCGGACGCCGGCCAGGACGCGGTGGCCCCGCGCTGCCAGCGCGAGCGCGGCCGCCTCGCCGATCCCGCTCGAAGCGCCGGTGATGAGTACGGTCTTGCCGTCGGTCCCGGTCATGTCCCGGTCCCCGCCACGCGGACGACGGCCTTGCCGCCCAAGCTCGCGGCCTCGATGGCCCGATGCGCTTCCGGCAGTTGGTCCAGCGCGAAGACCTTGACCGGCCCGGCGCTGAGGTCTCCGGCCGCGGCCGCGTCGACGAATTCCTGGAAGGGAATCTCCGACAGCGGGTAGGTCTCGGAGCCATAGACGCGGGCGCTGGCGAAGACGCTGAGGTGCACGCCGTCCTTCATCTGCCAGACGGGATCGAAGCCGGCGATCGGCTCGGCGCCGCCCAGGAACCCGGCCACGCAAACGCGCCCGTCGCGCCGGACCATGCCGACGGAATCGAGCAGCGTGGCGGCGCCCAGCAAGTCGAGCACGGCGTCGAACCCCGCCGGGTGGTCGATGAGGAGCCGCCGGCCGAGATCCGGTGTCTCGAGCGCGAACGCCGCGCCCAGCGCCTCGATCGTCGCGGCGCGCTCCGGCTTGCGGCTCGTCGCTATCACCGATGCGCCGGCGCGAACCGCCAGATTGATCGCCGCCAGACCGAGCGCCGAGGTGCCGCCCCGGATCACGATGGTCTGCCCCGTCTTGAGCGCGAGGTTTGCGTTCAGGCACGTCCAGGCGGTGGCGTATGTCTCGGGGATGGCGGCCAGCGCCTCCCACGAGAGGCCGCGGGTGTCGATGGGGACGACATTTGCCGTCGGCGCGCTGACCTGCTCGGCGTAGCTGCCGTTGAGCGTGCGCCCAAGGCCGCCCATGAGGGCGAACACGGCCTGGCCCGGCGCAAGCCGGCCGTCCGGGTCGTCGATGACCTCGCCGACGCACTCGATGCCGCTGATCTCGGCCACGTCGCCCCAGGCGCCGGCGCGGAAGTAGGTCTCCGCGTGGTTGAGGCCGAACGCCTTGACGGCGATCCGCACCATCCCGGGCTTCGGCTGGGGTTCGGGGCGCTCAGCGAGTGCGAGGGTTTCCGGTCCACCATAGGCGGTGATGACGACGGCTCTCACGAGAAGGCTCCATTCTTCGGATGCGGAGCCGGCTTGTTGCGCTCGTCGGGTCGAAATGAAATTACAAAGTCCGGAATATCAAAGTCGGGATTAGCGACAATGAGCGGCGCCACCCTGCAGCAGCTCCGATGCTTCGATGCAGTGGTCACCGAAGGGGGCTTCCAAGCCGCGGCCGCGAAGTTGGGGCGGAGCCACCCGAGCGTGTTCGCCGCCGTGCGCAACCTCGAACAGCAGCTGGGCCTGACGCTGCTCGACCGCGACAGCTACCGCGTCGCGTTGACCGCCGCGGGACGCAGCTTCCACGAGCGCGCCCGCATTCTGCTCGGCGATGCTGAGCGCCTTGGCGCTCACGCCGCCCAGCTCCGCGCCGGCGAGGAGACCGAGCTGACGGTGGTGGTGGGCGACCTTTGCCCGCTCGCGCCGACGCTCGGGCTGCTCCGCCGCTTCTTCGATGAGCGGCCCTCAACGCGTCTGCACCTGCACTTCGAGGCGCTGGCCGGGCCGATGGAGCGGCTCCGCGACGGCGAAGCCGACCTCATCCTCCACCACGTCGACATGGCCGACCCCGAGATCGAGCGGCTGCCGCTGGTGGCCGTCGAGCTCGAGCCGGTGGTCGCGCCGGGCTTCCTCGCCTTCCCGATCACGCGCCACATCACGCCCCGGCAGATGCGCGACTACGTCCAGTGCGTGATCCGCGACTCGGCCCGCCACACGACCGGCCCCGACTATCACCTCATCGAAGGCGCCCGCAGCTGGACGGTCAGCGATCAGCTGATGAAGAAGGAGTTGATCCTGCAGGGCATGGGTTGGGGCAACCTGCCGACCTTCCTGATCGAGGCCGAACGCGCTGATGGCCGGCTCGTCTCCATCCGCGGCGAGCACTTCCGCGGCGGGCGCGCGCATCTGGTCGCGGCGCGGCTGCGCTCGCGGCCCGCCGGACCGGTCGCGGAGCGGCTCTGGCGACACATTGGCGAGGAAAGCCGAGCCGGGCGAGGGCTGCGGGTGGAAGAATCCAGTCGGCTAAATTAGAAGCTGGCGCTCATGACCACCGACGACGTCCTCACCGAGTTCCGCGAGTCCGGCGCGCTGCGCGAGGGGCATTTCATCCTCTCGTCGGGACTTCACTCCGGCATGTTCCTGCAGAAGAACCTGGTGTTCATGCACCCGGAGCGGTGCGAGCGGCTGTGCAAGGCGCTGGCGGCGAAGATCGTTGCAGCGGTCGGCCAGCCCGACGTCGTCATCTCGCCGGCGGTCGGCGGCATCATCCCCGGCTACGAGACCGCGCGGCATCTGGGCGTGCCCGCCATCTACCTCGAACGGGAGGGGGGCGTGCTGAAGTTCCGCCGCGCCTTCTCGATCGCGCCAGGCGCGCGGGTCGTGGTGGTCGAGGATGTCGTCTCGACGGGCCTTTCGCTGCGCGAGTCCGTCGAGGCGGTGGAAGCGATGGGCGGCAAAGTGCTGTGCGCCGCCTGCATCGTCGACCGCTCGGGCGGCGAGGCCGACGCCGGCGCGTCGCTGGTGGCGCTGGCCAGCCTGACCGTGCCGGCCTATCCCGCCGACGCGCTGCCGCCGCAGCTCGCGGCGCTCCCGGCCGAGGAACCGGGCAGCCGGAGGCTTTCCGCATGAGCCGCATCCGCCTTGGGGTGAATATCGACCACGTGGCGACCATCAGGAACGCCCGCGGCGAGAGCTATCCCGATCCGGCGCGCGCCGCCGAGGTCGCCATCGCCGCCGGCGCCGACGGCATCACCGCCCACCTGCGCGAGGATCGCCGCCACATCTCGGATGCCGATATCGAGACGCTGGCCAAGCTCTGCCGCAAGCGCGGGCGGCCGCTGAACTTCGAGGCCGCCGCGACCGACGAGATGCTGGCCATCGCGCTCAAGCACCGCCCGCACGCCGCAGCGCTGGTGCCCGAGCGGCGCGAGGAGGTGACCACAGAGGGCGGCCTCAACGTCGCCGGCGAACACAACCGCGTCGCCCCGATGGTTGCGCGGCTGAAAGAGGCCGGCGTCCGCGTTTGCCTCTTCATCGACGCCGATCCGCGCCAGATCGAGGCGGCCGCCAGCGTCGGCGCGCAAGTCGTCGAGCTGCACGTCGGCGCCTATTGCGTCGCCGTGCGCGAACACCACACGGCCGAAGCCGAGCAGCTCTATGCCGAACTCAAGGCCGCGGCGGCGCAAGCGGCCGCGCTGGGACTCGAGGTGCATGCCGGTCACGGCATCGACTACGAGACCGTCGGCGCCATCGCCGCCATCCCAGAGCTTGCCGAACTCAACATCGGCCACTTCCTCATCGGTGAAGCCATCTTCACCGGGCTCGACGCGGCGATCCGGCGCATGCGGTCGCTGATGGACGCCGCGCGCGACGAGGCCGCCGCTTGATCGTCGGCATCGGCTCCGACCTGACCGACATCCGCCGCGTCGAAAAGACACTCGAGCGCTTCGGCGAGCGGTTCAAACAGCGGGTGTTCACCGATATCGAACGGACGCGGTCGGAGCGGCGGCAGGATCGGGCGGCGAGCTACGCCAAACGCTTCGCGGCCAAGGAGGCCTGCGCCAAGGCGCTTGGCACGGGCCTCAAGCGCGGCGTTTTCTGGCGCGACATGGGCGTCGTCAATCTGCGCTCCGGCCAGCCGACCATGGCGCTGACCGGCGGCGCGGCGGCGCGCCTGGCTGCCTTGGTGCCCGACGGCATGACCCCGTCGATCCACCTCAGCCTCACCGACGACCATCCCTACGCCCAGGCGTTCGTGATCATCGAGGCTCTGGCGGCCGCGGCCTCGTGACCTGGCGGCGCCCGCCTTGCTCGCGCCGCACCGAACGTCTAGCAAGGCGCGCCCGCCGACATGCGCGGCTGATTTGAGAGATTCCAACGCTCCATGACCGCAGACGCCAAGAGCGCGCCGGCCGCGAAAAGCGGCGGCCTCGTCCACGAGACGATCGAGATCGTCAAGACGGTGGTCTACGCGTTGCTGATCGCCCTGGTGCTGAAGATCATCATCTTCCAGCCCTACACGATCCCGTCGGCGTCGGAGGAACCGAACCTCTACGAAGGCGACTACATCATCGTCTCGAAGTGGAGCTACGGCTGGAGCCGCCACTCGATCCCGTTCAGCCCGCCGATCTTCTCGGGCCGGGTCTTCTTCAACCAACCGCAGCGCGGCGACATCGTCGTCTTCAAGCTGCCGCGCGACGGGCGCACCGACTACATAAAGCGGCTGGTCGGGCTGCCGGGCGACAAGATCCAGGTGAAGGACGGGCAGGTGTTCATCAACGGCCAGGCGCTGAAGCGCACGCCGCTGAGCGATGGCACCGGCGATTTGCCGGACGGCTCCGGCACCGTCGCGCGGTTCGACGAGCTTCTTCCGAACGGCCGCGACCACGTGATCCAGAAGGCGCCAGACGGCGGGCTGGCCGACAACACCGGCGTTTATGTCGTGCCGCCTCATTGCTACTTCATGCTGGGCGACAACCGCGACAACTCGCTCGACAGCCGCTTCGACCCCGATATGCCGGCCGACACAGGCGGCCTGGCGAATTGCGGCTGGGACCCGGCGCTCGACAGCTTCCTCCCGCACGAGTCCGGCGTCGGTTTCGTGCCGGAGGAGGACCTGGTCGGCAAGGCGCAGTTCATCCTGGCGTCCTGGCAGCCGGGCGCGTCGCTCTTGAAGCCTTGGACCTGGTTCGCGATCCGGCCCGACCGGTTTTTCCACGCGCTGAAATGACGGCGCGCGCCGATGCGGTCGAGCGACTGGAGCGCCGCCTCGGATACGCATTCAAGGACCGCGCGCTGCTGGAACGCGCGCTGACCCACGCCAGCGTGGCCGGGGCCGGCGGGACGGCGCGCCACAACCAGGTGCTCGAGTTCGTCGGCGATCGCGTCATTGGCCTTCTGGCCGCCGAGCGCCTTGCCGAGCTCTTCCCCGAGGCCGCCGAGGGCGAGCTCACGCCCCGCCTGCATGCGCTGGTGCGCAACGAGGCCTGCGCCGCCGTCGCGGAGCGGATCGGACTGGGCGAGGCGCTCCGCCTGGCCGCCGGCGGGCGGACCAGCCCGGCGGTGCTGGGCGACGCGGCCGAGGCGCTGATGGCGGCCGTCTATCTCGACGGCGGCCTCGCCGCCGCGCGCGCGGTTTTCCTCGACGTCTGGGCGGAGGCGTTCATGGCGCTCGGCGAGGCGACGCCGCGCGATCCGAAAACCACGCTGCAAGAGTGGGCAATGCGCCTCGGACGGCCGTTGCCGGCCTACGCCGTCCTCGCCAGGACCGGCCCGGCGCACCGGCCGACGTTCACCGTGACCGTGGCTGTCGAAGGCTGCGCGCCGCAGACCGGGGTGGGGCCTACGCGCCGCGCAGCGGAGATGGCCGCCGCCGCCGCTGTCCTGGCCGGAATCGCATGAGCGCCGAAGCGACCCGCGCCGGCTTCGCCGCCATCCTCGGCGCGCCGAACGCTGGCAAGTCGACGCTGGTCAACCGGCTGGTGGGGACCAAGGTCTCGATCGTCAGCCAGAAGGTGCAGACGACGCGCTTCCCCGTCCGCGGCGTGGTGACCGCCGGCGCCGCGCAGATCGTGCTGGTCGACACGCCGGGCGTGTTCAAGCCGCGCCGCCGGCTGGACCGCGCGATGGTGCGCGCTGCCTGGGCGGGCGCCGAAGACGCCGACGCAGTTGTCCACCTGATCGATGCGAAAGCTGAACTTGCCGCGGAGGAGCCGAACGCGCGCCCGGCCGACAAGCTAGCGGCCAAGGACGCAGCGGCCATCCTCGAGGGGCTGAAGGCGGCGAGCCTGCCGGCCATTCTGGCGCTTAACAAGATCGACGCCATCCGCCGCGACCGCCTGCTGGGCCTGGCCGAGCGGCTGTTCGGCAGCGGAGCCTACAGCGAGGTGTTCATGATCTCCGCTGCCGATGGGTCCGGCGTCGAGGACCTGAAAGCGCGGCTCGCGGCGGCGATGCCCGAAGGCCCCTGGCTCTATCCGGCCGACCAGACCGGCGACCTGCCGGCGCGCCTCCTGGCCGCAGAGATCACGCGCGAGAAGGTCTATCTTCGCCTGCACGACGAGTTGCCTTACGCCGCCGCCGTCGAGACGACCGCATTCGCCGACGCCAAGAAAGGCGCGCTGCGCATCGAGCAGACCATCTTCGTCGAGCGCGACAGTCAGCGGCCGATCGTACTCGGCAAGGGCGGCCAGACATTGAAATGGATCGGCGAAGCCGCGCGCACCGAACTCGCGGTCATCCTCGAGCGGCCGGTGCACCTCTTCCTCACGGTCAAGGTGCAGGAGAACTGGTCCGAGACGCGCGCCTTCTACACAGGCGTCGGACTGGACTTCGATGTGTGACGCGGCGGCGGCTTAGATGGACTTCGAGGACGACGCCTTCGTGCTGGCGGCGCGGCCGTTTGGGGAGGCGGGGGCGATCGTCGAGCTGCTCACGCGCGGCCATGGCCGATACGTCGCGCATGTGGCCGGTGGGGCGTCCCGGCGCATGCGGCCGGCGCTGCAGCCGGGCGCGCGCGTGCTCGCCCGCTACCGCGCCCGAACCTCCGAGCAACTCGGGTCGGCGCAGGTAGAGGGGCTGGGCGAGGGCCCGGCCGCCCTCTTCGACGAGCCGCTGGCGCTGGCCGCGCTCGCCTCGGCCGCCGCCGTCGCCGCTGGCGCACTGCCCGAGCGGGAGCCGCATTCGGGCGCGTTCGAAGCGTTCGAGGCGCTGGCCGCGGTGCTGTCCGACCCGGACATCTGGCCGGTCGTCTACATCCGCTTCGAGGCTGGGCTCCTGCAGGAGCTTGGGTTCGGCCTCGACCTCTCGCGCTGCGCGGTGACCGGGACGACCGACGACCTCGTCTACGTCAGCCCCAAGTCCGGCCGCGCCGTCAGTCGCGCCGCGGGCGGCCCTTACGCAGAGCGCCTGCTGCGCCTGCCGCCGTTTATGCTGTCGGCGCAGGGCGGCCTCAGGCCCGGGGACATCGGCGACGGGATGGCGCTGACCGGGCATTTTCTCGAGGCGTTCGTGTTCGCCGCCGCAAACCGGCCGCTGCCGCCGGCGCGCGTCTGGCTGCTCGATCGGCTCCGCGACGCGACGCGCCTTTGAGCAAATCTACAAACCCCGACCGCATTTGTGGGGATTGGGCCCCTGGCGCCTGGATCGCGGCGGTGGGATGGTGAGCGCCTCGATCCGCCTTGGAGGGTGAGACGATGTTCATTCGCGTGCCCGAAGCCCATACGCGCTCCCTGGTGAAGGCGGTCAGCTGGCGGTTGGTCGGCAGTCTCGACACCTTCTTGATAAGCTGGCTCGTCACCCACAAGCTGGTGTTCGCGGCGTCCATCTCCTTTTTCGAGACCTTCACCAAGATCGCTATCTACTACGGCCACGAGCGCTTCTGGGCGTGGCTGCCCTGGTGGCGCAAGGGCGACACGTCGCCGACCGAAGCCGCGCCCGTTCAAGCCGAGCCCGCCCACTAGCGGCGGCTGGACTTCGCCGGGGAGTCGGGCGATTCCCTGAGCATGGACGACGCTGGCCCGCCGCCCGACGAAGGTGGCCGCATCCTCGACGAACCGCTGATCGAGGCGCTTTCGCGCCGCTATCTCGCCTACGCGCTTTCCACCATCACCGACCGCGCGCTGCCGGACGTGCGCGATGGGCTGAAACCCGTCCAGCGGCGGCTGCTCTACGCCATGCACCGCATGCGGCTCGGGCCCGACGGCGCAACGAAGAAGTGCGCCAAGGTGGTTGGCGACGTGATGGGCCAGTTCCATCCGCACGGCGACCAGTCGATCTACGACGCCCTCGTGCGTCTCTCGCAGGCGTTCACTCAGCGCTACCGGCTGGTCGACGGGCAGGGCAACTTCGGCAACATCGACGGCGATAACGCCGCGGCCATGCGCTACACCGAGTGCCGGCTGACCGAAGCCGCCACGCTGCTGCTCGACGGCCTCGACGAGGACGCGGTCGACTTCCGCCCGACCTACGACACCGAGGACCAAGAGCCCGTCGTCCTGCCCGCGGGTTTCCCGAATCTGCTGGCCAATGGCTCGTCCGGCATCGCCGTCGGCATGGCGACCTCGATCCCGCCGCACAACGCCGCCGAGCTGATCGACGCATGCCTCTTGCTGCTCGACAACAGAGCGGCGACGACCGCCGAGCTCATGACCGCCGTCCGCGGCCCCGACTTCCCGACCGGCGGGGTCATCGTCGAGCCGGCCGCCTCGCTGCTCGAGACGTACGAGACCGGGCGCGGCGGCGTGCGCGTGCGCGCCACATGGGAGGAGGACGGGCAGGGGCGCGGGACCTACCGGATCATCGTCACCGAAATCCCGTACCAGGTGAAGAAGGCCGAGCTGATCGAACAGCTGGCCGCGCTGATCGAGACCAAACGCGCGCCGCTGCTCGGCGACGTTCGCGATGAGTCGGCCGAAGACGTGCGCGTCGTCATCGAGCCCAAGTCGCGCAACATTCCGCCCGAAGCCCTGATGGAGAGCCTCTTTCGCCTCTCCGATCTCGAGGTGCGCTTCCCGGTCAACATGAACGTGCTCGACGCGGCCGGTGCGCCGGGCGTGATGGGCCTGCGCGGCCTGCTGCAGGCCTTCCTCGACCACCGGCGCCAGGTCGTGGTGCGCCGCGCCCGTTTCCGCCTCGAGAAGATCGAACAGCGCCTGCATGTGCTCGACGGCATGCTGATCGCCTACCTCAACCTCGACGAGGTGATCCGCATCGTCCGCTATGTCGAAGACCCGAAAGCCGAATTGATGGCCGTCTTCGCCCTCACCGAGATCCAGGCCGACGCCATCCTCAACACCCGCCTTCGTCAGCTCGCGCGGCTGGAGGAGATGGAGATCCGCCGCGAGCATGCCGAGTTGGCCGAGGAGCGGGACGGGCTCGCCAAACTGCTGGAGTCCGAACGCCAGCAGTGGCGGCTGGTGGGCCTGGGCCTGCGCGACGTGCGCAAGATCCTGGGGCCCGATACTGTGGAAGGCGCGCGCCGCACCCGTTTCGCCGACGCGCCGGCCGTCGACGCCTCTGTCGCCATCGAGGCGCTGGTCCAGCGCGAGCCGATCACCGTCATCCTTTCCGACCGCGGCTGGATCCGCGCCGCGCGCGGGCGCGTGGAGGATCCCAGCGAACTGAAGTTCAAGGAAGGCGACAAGCTGGGCTTCCTCGTGCCGGCCGAAACAACGGACAAGCTGCTCATCTTCGCCTCCGACGGGCGCTTCTTCACGCTCGCCTGCGACAAGCTCCCCTCGGCGCGCGGGGCGGGCGAGCCGCTGAGGCTGATGCTCGATCTCGACGACCGGGTCGGCATCGTCGACGTCTTCGCCCACAAGCCGGGCCGCAAGCGCGTGCTGGCGTCGAAGGCCGGCTACGGCTTCATCATGCCGGAGGACGAGGCGATAGCCTTCCGCCGCGCCGGCAAGCAGGTGTTGAACGGCGAGGCGGTCGTCTGTCGCGAGGCGGCGGGCGATCAGGTCGCGGTGATCGGCGACAACGGCAAGATCCTCGTCTTCGCCCTTGAAGAGCTTCCGGAAATGCCGCGCGGCAAGGGCGTCAAGCTGCAGAGCTATCGCGAGGCCGGCCTGCGCGACGCCATCGTCTTCAACGCCGCTGACGGAGCCTCCTGGACCGACTCGGCCGCCCGCGTGCGCGCCTGGCCAGACTGGCGCGACTGGCAGGGCCGCCGCGCCGCCGCCGGCAAGCTCGCGCCCAAGGGCTTCCCAGCCTCCAAGCGATTCACGCCGCGATAGGCGCGCAGGAGCCGCCGACGTTACGTGAGCGTCACTGGCGCGGTGGCGCCAGGAGCGCTATCTCTGAAGCTGAACCGTGAGCGGAAGAGCCCATGAGCATCATTCTCATCATCATCCTGATCGTCGTCGTGGTCGGCGCCGTCATGCTGGTTGGGGTCTACAATCGCCTCGTCGGCCTCAGGCAGAACGCCAACCAGGCCTTCGCCGACATTGACGTGCAGCTGAAGCAGCGCCAGGATCTGGTGCCGAACCTGGTCGAGACCGTCAAAGGCTACGCTGCGCACGAAAAGACCACGCTGGAAGCGGTGACCAACGCCCGGGCGGCGGCGGCCTCGGCGACCGGGGTGCAGGATCGGGTGCAGGCCGAGAACGCCCTCACCGGGGCGCTCCGCCAACTGTTCGCCGTGTCGGAGGCCTATCCTGACCTGAAGGCCAACACGAGCTTCATCCAGCTGCAGAACGAACTCACCGACATCGAGAACAAGCTCGCCGCCGCGCGCCGCTTCTTCAACAACGCCGTCGCCGAGTTCAACGCGGCCATCCAGCAGTTCCCCGCCGTCCTGGTCGCCGGCATGTTCGGCTTCGGGCCGCGCACCTTCTTCGATCTTGGGGAAGACCGCGCGGCGGCGGAGGCGGCGCCGCAGGTGAAGTTCTAGTCCGTCAGGAACAGGTTCGGTGCAGGCCGTCGGCCTTCAGACCTACATCTGGAACAACAACCTCCGCTCGGCGGTGCTCCTGGCGGGGTTTCCGTTCTTGCTCTTCCTCCTGGTCTACGCCGTCCAGCTGATCTTCCTGGGCTATACCGGCTACCACCCCTGCTACGACTGCGTCGCCCAGGGCCCGGCGAACCCGTTCGCCTACGCCCTCCAGGCGACCGTCCAGAGCCTGCCGGTCGCCATCGTCGTCGCCGTGATCTGGTTCGTGATCGCCTACTTCGCCAACCAGGGGATCATCGACCTGGCGACGGGCGCCAGGGTGATCGACCGCTCGGATGACGAGGCGCTTTATAACCTCCTGGAAAACCTCTGTATTTCACGCGGCATGAAGACGCCGACGCTGCGCCTGATCGAGTCGCCGGACCTGAACGCCTTCGCCACCGGCCTGCACGAGGGCCAGTTCTCCATCACCGTCACCCGTGGGCTGCTCGAGCACCTGAACCAGGACGAGATCGAGGCGGTGCTCGGCCACGAGCTGACCCACATCATCAACCGCGACGTCCGCACCATGATCGTGGCGGCGGTGTTCGCCGGCATCATCAGTCTGGCCGCCCAGGTGCTGGCGCGGATGATGCTCTACGGCGGCCGTGGACGCGGTCGGGGCGGCGGCGTGCTGGTGCTGGTGGGCGTCGGCGCGGCGGCGATCGCCTGGCTGCTCGCGGTCGTCATTCGCATGGCGATTTCGCGCCGGCGCGAATTCATCGCCGACGCGGGCTCGGTCGAGTTGACCAAGAACCCCGACGCGATGATCTCCGCGCTGCAGAAGGTGGCCGGCCACGCGCACCTGGACGCGCCGGAGGAGGTGAGGGGGCTGTTCCTCGAGAACCGCGAGGAAGGGTTCTTCGGCCTCTTCGCGACTCATCCGCCAATCGAAAAGCGCATCGCGGCGCTGGTCGAATACGCTGGCGGGCGGGTCAGCGAGCCGGCTGCGGCGCCGCCCGCAGAGACGATCAGCGCGCCATCGCCGGACGAGACGAACGCCGACCGGACGCCCGGCCCGTGGAGCTGACCGCAGCTTAAGGGCCGCTTTATCGGATGCGCCTTAGGCTCGCACGTATGAGCGCTTGCGTGCGAGTCCCGCCATGAGCACCCCGCCGATCTCGCCGGCCGGCGGTGCGTTGGCGACCCAGGCGCTGCTCGACTCGGCGGCCATGCGGCTCGCCGATGCGCTCGATCTGGCGGGACCGGCCGCGCCCCCCGCAGCCGCTGCGACGCCGCCGCCGCCGCCCGCACCCGCTCCGCCGGCCGCCACCGTCGCCGCACAGGCCGCGGTGACGCAGCAGGCGAGCCTCGCGCCGGCCTTGGCCGACATCGCCGCTGCCCTGGCCGGCGGCGAGCTTCCCGCGCCGGTCGCCGCCGCCGCCGCACGCGTCGCCGCGCTCGCAACGCCGCTCGATCCCGCACCGTCCGGCGAGGCGCTGAAGGCCGCCGCCGGCAATTCCGGCCTGATGCTCGAACCGGTGCTGGCCGCCACCGGCGCGCCGCCGCCGGCAGATCTGAAGGCCGCGCTGCTTGCGTTGCGGCAGGCGTTGCAGACAGCCGCTCCGGCGCTCTCGGCCGCCGAGCCGGCGCTTCTGGCCCAACCTCCGCTGACGCCCGCCCAAGGGCTCGCGCAAAACCCGCCGCTCGTCCTGGAGATGCATCCGGCCCCGGCCGGGCCGGTGGCGCTGCCTTCGCCCGAGCAAGCGCCGCCGCCCGCGCAGGCGGCCATTGTAACCGGCCCCGCGACCCCACCGCCGCCGCCGCCCTATCGGGATGGCCCGCTCACGCCTCAGCCGCCGGCCGCGCCGTCGGTGGATCCCGCCGCGCCGCCGGCCGCAATCGCCCACGCCCTGCTGGCCGGCGTCACCGGCGCACTGGCGCGGCAGCTGCTGTCGCAACTGGCCTCGTTGCCAGACGCGCCGCACGCGCCCGGCCAGGCCGCTGCGCCGCAATGGTCGTTCGAGATCCCGGTGACCACGCCGCAAGGGCCCGCGATCCTGCCGCTGCGCATCAGCCGCGATGGCGGCGGCGTCGCCACGCCAGGCGACGAGGCGCCGGTCTGGCGGGCGCGCTTCGCCCTCGATGCGCCCGGCGGCGGGACGGTCCACGCGAGCGTCAGCCTGAGAGGCGGTCACGCCCGCGTCGGCCTCTGGGCCGAGCAGCCAGAGATGGCGGCGGCGTTGGACGAGCGCCGCGCTAGCTTGGCGCAGGACCTCGCCGGTCAGGCGCTGGACGCCGCGGTCACTGTCTTTCCGGGACAGCCGCCGGTCGCGCTGGCCGGCGCCGGCCGCTTTGTGGACCGCGCGCTGTGAGCGGCAAGGAGAAGACGCCCGTCGCCGTCGCTCTGCTCTATGAGCGTCCGCGCGCGCCCAGAGTCGTCGCCACCGGACGCGGCGAGCTCGGCCAGGCGATCATCGACGCCGCGCGTGAACACGGGGTACCGCTCGAGGAAAACGCCGAGCTGGCCGAGGCGCTGGCCGCCATCCCGCTCGACGACGAAATTCCGGTCGAACTCTACCGCGCCGTCGCCGCGGTCATCGCCTTCGTGCTCAAGACGGCCAAGCGCCGGCCACTCTAGCGGCGGTCGCGGGCGCTCATCAGGACCCAGCCGCCGGGGCGCAGCACCTCGATCGGATTGAAGCGGGCCTTGTAGTCCATCTTGGCGCTGCCGGAGACCCAGTAGCCCAGATAGACGTACGGCAGGCCGGCGTCGGTCGCCTGGTTCACGTGATCGAGGATGACGAACGAGCCCAGGCTACGGCGGTTCATCTCAGGGGCGTAGAAGCTGTAGACCAGCGACAGGCCGTCCGCGAGCACGTCGACGAGCGCGCAGGCGATCAGGTCGCTGGGGCCGCGGTCAGTGGAGGCGGCGCGGTATTCCATAAGATGAGTTCGCGCGCTGGTGTCCTCGACCATGGCCACGTAGTCGGCCCAGGTCATGTCGGCCATCCCGCCCTCGGCGTGGCGGGCGAGCAGGTAGCGGCGCAAGAGGTCGAACTGTTCGACCGTCGCTTCGGCCTCGACAAGGTTGTGTTGCAGGTCGCCGTTGCGCTCCAGCACGCGCCGCTCGGAGCGCGAGAACGGATAGTCGCCCACCGGAATGCGGGCTGAGATGCAGGCCTCGCAGCCTTCGCAGGCGGGACGGTAGGCGATGTTCTGCGAGCGGCGGAAGCCGACCTGGGTCAGCGCGTCGTTGACCGCCGCGCCGTCAGACAACGGCAGATGGGCGAACACCTTCCGCTCGTGCCGGCCGGGAAGGTAAGGGCAAGGCGAGGGCGCCGTGAGGAAAAACCGCAGTTGGCGGGTCGCGAAATGCTGCGTCACCAGGGCCTCAAGCGCTTGAGTCTCAAGGCAGGATTAGCACAAAAGCCGCGCCGTCCCGCAAGGGCGTCCTGCGCATGCTCGCGCCGTTTTGAGAGGGTCAGTGGTTGGTGGGCAGGACCGGCGCCTCGCGCAGAAGCACGATGGCGATGCGGCGATTGCCGGGCAACGTGGGATCGTCGGGGAACAGCGGGTCCGACGCCGCCTTGCCCGCCACCTGATAGATACGGTCGGCGTCGACCCCCGAACCCTGCAGGATCTGGCGCGCGGCGTCGGCGCGCTGGGCGGACAGCGTCCAGTCGCCCGCCGACTTCGTGCCGTCGGAATTGGCGCTGGTGTGGCCGGCGATGGTGATGCGGTTGGGCAGGTGCGAGGCGATCTTGGCCACCGCCCGCAGAAGGATCTGCGCCCGCGGGTTGGGCCTGGCCGAGCCGGGATCGAACATCGGCCGGCCCTCCTGGTCGACCAGCTGGATGCGCAGGCCCTCTGGCGTCTGGTCGATGAGCACCTGCTTGGAGAGCTCGGCAAGCTCCGGCATGTCCTGCATCGCCTGCTTGAGCGATTCCGCTGCGCTCTGCAGCGCCGCCTGCTCGCGCGCCTGCAGTTCGGCGCGCAGCGCCTGCTCGCTGGCGGTGTCCAGGTTGGTCGCCCCGGTCTTGTTGCTGTTCTGGCCGGAGTTGTCGGCATTCGGCGGGGCCTCGGGGGCGAGATTCTCGATCGTCGTGGCCGCGCCGTTCGACTTGGTGCCCGCGTCGCCCAGCGCAGTGCCGGCCAAGATGCCGCCGTTGCCCGAGGTCGACTGCGACACAGACGCCGGGGCGAAATAGTCGGCGATGCCGCGCTTCTGCTGCGGGCTGGTGGTGTTGATCAGCCACATCAGGAGGAAGAACGCCATCATCGCCGTGACGAAGTCGGCGTAAGCGACCTTCCAGGCGCCGCCATGGTGGCCGCCGCCCATGATCTTCTTGATCTTCTTGATCATGACCGGGCGGTCGCTGACCGACATGGCTCTTTGAAACCCCAGCGCCGCTCGGTCGGCCTTTTCGGATCGATTGAAGCTGCCTTGTCAGCGTTAAGATGCGGTTGCCGGAGGTCCGGCGCCGGTATGGGAGGGTTCGGCATGAAGGTCGCGTTCATCGGGCTTGGCGTCATGGGGGGACCAATGGCCGGCCACCTGGCGAAGGCCGGCCACGATATGACGGTGTTCAACCGCACGCCGGAGAAGGCCCAGCGCTGGGTCGCGGCGAATGGTGGGTCGGCTGCCGCCGATGTCGGCGCTGCGGTGGCCGATCGCGAGGCGGTGGCGCTCTGCGTGGGCAACGACACCGACGTGCGACAATGCCTGAGAGAGATTCTTCCGGCGATGCCGAAGGGCGGCGTGATCATCGACCACACCACTGCGTCGGCGAGGCTCGCGCGCGAGGCGGCCGCGCTGGCGCGCGAGGTGGGTCTTTGGTTCGTCGACGCGCCGGTGTCGGGCGGGCAGGCGGGTGCGGAGAACGGCCAGCTCAGCATCATGGCGGGCGGCGACGACGAAGCCTTCACGCTGGCCGAACCGGTGATGGGCGCCTACGCCAAGGCGATCAAACGCATCGGCGGTCCGGGCGCAGGGCAGCTCTGCAAGATGGTCAACCAGATCGCCATCGCCGGCGTCGTGCAGGGCCTGGCCGAAGCAACGCACTTCGCCCGACGCGCCGGCCTCGACGCCGCCGCCGTTTACGACGCCATCTCCAAGGGCGCCGCGCAGTCGTGGCAGATGGACAACCGCTGGAAGACGATCACGGAGGGCAAATTCGACTTCGGCTTCGCTGTCGACTGGATGCGCAAGGACCTCGGCCTGGTTCTAGACGAAGCGCGATCGAACGGGGCGCGGCTCGAAATGACGGCGCTGGTCGACCAGTTCTACGCCGAAGTGCAGGCCATGGGCGGCCGCCGCTGGGACACCTCGAGCCTCGCCGCCCGGCTCGAGCGGCCTTGATCCGCCCCGCAGGCCTCGCCGCCGATCGGAGCGCCATCCTGGCGCTCGACACCGGCTTCGAGACGCGCTCGGTGTTCGAACTCCGCCAGGGCGCGCGAGACCTCGCATTGGTCGAACGGCCGTTGGATGCGCCGTTGCGCAAGAGCTTCCCCCTCGACGACCTCGACGATCCGGAGCGGCCGTGGACGGACGCCTGGGTGGCTGAGGAGGGCGGCCGCGTGGCGGGCTTCGTCGCCTGCGCGTTCCGCGCCTGGAACCGCCGCATGGTGATCTGGCATCTCTACGTCGACGGCCCGTTCCGCGGCCGTGGCGTCGGGCGCGCCCTGGTCGAGGCGGTCGCGAACGCGGCGCGGGCGCGCGGCGCGCTCAGCCTCTGGCTTGAGACGAGCAACCTCAACGTTCCCGGCGTGCACGCGTATGAGGCCATGGGCTTTGCGCTGACCGGCATCGATGCCCGGCTCTACCAGGGCACGCCGGCGGAGGGCGAGGCCGCCCTCTTCTTCGAGCGGCAGCTCAGCTGATCAGCTCGGCCACACGGGGGGCGAAGTAGGTGATGACGCCCGCGCAGCCCGCGCGCTTGAAGGCGGTCAGGCTTTCGAGGATGGCGCGCTCCTCGTCGAGCCAGCCGTTCTGGGCGGCGGCCATCAGCATCGCGTACTCGCCGGAGACCTGGAAGGCGAAGGTCGGCATGGCGAACGCCTCGACCACGCGGCGGACGATGTCGAGGTACGGCATGCCCGGCTTGACCATGACCATGTCGGCGCCCTCGGCGATGTCGAGCGCCACCTCGCGCAAGGCCTCATCGGTGTTGGCCGGGTCCATCTGGTAGGTCTTCTTGTCCGGCGGATTGTCGACGTCGCCGGAGCCGAGCTTTCCCGAGCCGATCGCCTCGCGATAGGGGCCGTAGAAGGCCGAGGCGTACTTGGCCGCGTACGACATGATCATCACGTCCTGCCGGCCGGTGGCTTCGAGCGCGGTGCGCAGCGCGCCGACGCGCCCGTCCATCATGTCGGAGGGCGCGAGGATGTCGGCGCCGGCGGCCGCCTGCATCAGCCCCTGTTCGACCAGCCGCTCGATGGTGGCGTCGTTCAAGATGCGCCCGCCCTCCACAACGCCATCGTGCCCGTGGGTGGTGAAAGGATCGAGGGCCACGTCGCACATCACCCCAACCTCGGGCGCGGCGTCCTTCATCGCCTTGATCGCGCCGGCGACGAGGCCGCCAGGATCAGCCGCAGCTGAGCCCGCCAGGTCCTTCTTCCTCCCGTCGATGTGCGGGAAGACGGCGATGGCCGGGATGCCCAGATCGCGCGCGATGAGCGCCGCCTCGGCCGCCTCGCTCACCGAGAGGCGATCGGTTCCTGGCATGGCCGACACCGGGATGCGGCGCTCGGGGCCGTCATGCACCACCATCGCCCAGATCAGATCCGCGGGCTGGAGGGTGCTCTCGCGCACCAACCGGCGGATCCAGTCGGCCTGGCGCAGGCGGCGCAGGCGGAGCGCGGGGTAGGGCGCGAGCGGAGCTTTGGTCATGGAGAGGTCAGATCGCGTTGGCGTCAGGGCGCGGTCTGGCTGATCGACCGGCGCGAGGCAAGCCGGATGAAGCCGTAGGCCGCCGTCGCGATCAGCCAGATCGCCGCCAGCGCGGCGAACAACGCCGCCGCGCCGACCAGGATCACCAGCACGCCGACGTGCATCTGGCTGAAGAGGGCGGCATCCAGGCTGTCCCAGCGGCCCTCGACGGCGCTGCGCAGCACCTCGCCGACCAGGGTGAGCAACGCGCCGAGGCCACACAGGGCAGCAACCGCTGTCAGCGCGAAGGCGATCCAGAAGACGAAGATCTGGAAGCGGAAATGGCTCTTCACCGCCGCGTCGCAATGGGTGCGCCGGGCGTAGGCGATGGCGACCGCGACCAGCGCCGGCGCGCCGGCCATGAAGGCGGAGAGGAACAGCAGCGCGTAGGCGAGGAGCGCCAGATTGCGATCGACGTCGACCTCGGCCTTCGAACCGGCGAAATCCGATGCCGCGCTCATCGCGAAGCGTCTTCCTCCGAACCCGCGGGCCAACCCGGGCCCGCCAGATTGACAGGTTGCGCCCTTGGGGCCAGTTCCTCAAGCTTCGTAAGGGCGGGCGGCGCGCGCATGGATTTCTCCCTGAGCGACGAACAGCGTGCGATCGAGGACGCCGCGCGCGCCTTCGCCGAGGCCGAACTGGCGCCGCACGCCGCGGCCTGGGACGAGACCGAGACCTTCCCCGTCGAGACGCTGCGCAAGGCCGCCGCGCTGGGCTTCGCCGCCATCTACATCGATCCGGAGCAGGGCGGCGCGGGACTCGGGCGGCTGGACGCCGCGATCATCTTCGAGGCGTTGTCGCGCGGGTGCATCTCAACCGCCGCCTTCCTCTCGATCCACAACATGGCGAGCTGGATGATCGACCGCTTCGGCGCCGACACCGTGCGCGCCCGATACCTGCCCCGACTGGCGACCATGGAGCTGGTCGCGTCCTACTGCCTCACCGAGCCCGGCTCCGGGTCCGATGCGGCGGCGCTGCGCACGACGGCGCGGCGGGACGGCGACCACTATGTGCTCGACGGCTCGAAGGCATTCATTTCGGGGGCCGGCGTTTCGGATCTCTATGTGGTGATGGTCCGCACCGGCGAAGCGGGGGCGCGCGGAATCTCCGCGCTGGTGGTGGAGAAGGACACGCCCGGCCTCTCCTTCGGCGCCAACGAGCGCAAGATGGGCTGGCGCAGCCAGCCGACGGCGATGGTCAACTTCGACCAGGCGCGCGTGCCCGTAGCGAACCGCATCGGCGAGGAGGGGGAAGGCTTCCGCTTCGCCATGGCCGGCCTCGACGGCGGGCGGTTGAACATCGCGGCCTGTTCGCTCGGCGGGGCCTCGCAGGCGCTGGAGGCGGCGAAGGCGCACCTTGAGACCCGCAACCAGTTCGGCCAGCCGCTGAAGGATTTCCAGGCGCTGCAATTCCGCCTCGCCGACATGGCGACCGAGCTGGAGGCCGCGCGGCTGATGGTCCGCCGCGGCGCGGCAGCGATGGACTCCCGATCCCCCGATGCGACGCGGCTTTGCGCCATGGCCAAGCGCTTCGCCACCGACGCCGGCTTCGAGATCGCCAACCAGGCCCTGCAGCTGCACGGCGGCTACGGCTACCTGAAGGACTATCCGCTGGAGCGCATCGTCCGCGACCTGCGCGTCCACCAGATCCTCGAGGGCACGAACGAGATCATGCGCGTCATCATCGCCCGCGAGCTGTTCCGGCAATGAGCGACGAGCCGCAAGTCCTGGTCAACGCAACCAACGGCGTTGGCCGACTGACCTTGAACCGGCCGGCTGCGTTGCATGCGCTCACCACGCGGATGTGCGAGTTGATGACCGAGGCGCTGCTGATCTGGCGCGACGATGCCGCGATCGAGTTGGTCGTCATCGACCATTCCGGCGACCGGGGATTCTGCGCCGGCGGCGACATTCGCATGCTGGCCGAGAGCGGGGCCGGCGACGGCGCGGCGGCGAGGCGTTTCTTCTTCGTCGAGTACCGGCTGAACGAACTCCTGTTCCGCTATCCGAAGCCGGTGATGGCGATCATGGACGGCGTCACCATGGGCGGCGGCGTCGGGCTCTCGCTGCCGGCGCGCTATCGCGTGGCGACGGAGCGGACCAGCTTCGCCATGCCCGAGACCGGCATCGGGCTCTTTCCGGACGTGGGCGGCGGCTGGCATCTGCCGCGTCTGCATGGGCAGGTCGGGCTCTGGCTGGCGCTGACCGGCGCGCGCCTCCGCGCCGCCGACTGCCTGGCGCTGGGGATCGCCACCGACGTCGTCGAAAGCGGCAAGGTCGAGGCGCTGAAGGCCGCGCCGGAGCCGGAGACGCTGCTGACCGAACTCGAATCCGATCCAGGGCCGGCGCCGGTCATGGCCCACCGTGACCAGATCGACCGGCTTTTCGGGGGAGCGAGCGTCGAGGCGATCTTCGAGGCGCTGGCCGCCGATGGCTCCGACTGGGCGACGGCGCAGCTCGCGACGCTCAAGACCAAATCGCCGCAGACGCTGAAGGTCGCATTCCGCCAGCTGCGCGATGGCGCGGCGATGCAGACCTTCGCCGCCGAGATGGCCGTCGAATACCGCCTCGGCGCCCGCATCGTGCAGCGGCGCGACTTCCTCGAGGGCGTCCGCGCGGTGATCGTGGAAAAGGACAACGCGCCCCAATGGTCGCCGGCGACGCTGGCCGGCGTCACCGACGCCATGCTCGATGGCCTCTTCGCGCCCCTTCCGCCGGGTGAAGAGTGGATGCCGCTTCCCGGTTGAGAACGTGCGGGCGAGCGCCCATGTCTGCTAAGCTCGCCGGACACGGGAGCCTGGGAGGGACAACACGTTGCACAGCACAAAGAAGATGGCCGCGCTTTCCGCCGGCCTCGCCGTCGCGCTCGCCGCCGCTGCCGCGCCGGCCGCGCCCGCCGCGCCCAAATACATCACCGCCGCCGTCGCCGACGCCAACCGCCCGGCCGCCGACACCGCCCGCGACGCGGCGCGCAAGCCCGTCGACATGATGGTCTTCGCCAAGGTCCACCCCGGCGAGCGGGTGCTGGAGCTGATCCCGGGCGGCGGCTACTTCGAGCGCATCTTCTCGGTCGCCATCGGCCCGAAGGGCGTGCTTGTCGAAGCGATCCCCACGCAAGGGTCGGCCGACGCCTCGCCGAAGTCGAACGGCATCGCCGCCGACAGCCACTACAAGAACATCGGCGAGATCCCGATGGTCCCGGAAGCGATCTCCGCCGGCGGTCCGTACGATCTGATCTGGACCTCGCAGAACTACCACGACCTGCACCTGACCCGGCTGCACCTGGACATCGCCGCGCTCGACAAGACCCTGTTCAACGCGCTCAAGCACGGCGGGACGATGGTCATCGTCGACCACGCGGCGCAGCCGGGCTCCGGGACGACGACCACGGACGCAATGCACCGGATCGACGAGGATCTGGTCAAAAAGGAGATGAAGGACGCGGGCTTTGTTCTGGTCGCCGAGAGCAACGTCCTGCGCAACCCCGCCGACGACCACACGCTTCTGGTGTTCAACCCGGCCATCCGCGGCCATACCGATCAGTTCGTGTTGAGGTTCAAGCGTCCGTGAGCGCCGCCGCCTTCATCGGCCTCGGCAACATGGGCGGCGGCATGGCCGCCAACCTGGCCAAGGCCGGCGTCGCGGTGACCGCCTTCGATCTCTCCGCCGACGCTGTGGCGCGCGCGAAGTCGGCCGGCTGCACGGCCGCGGCTTCGCCGGCGGAAGCCGTGGCGGGCGCGGACGTGGTCTTCACCATGCTGCCGGCCGGCGCCCACGTGCGGCAGGTGCTGAGCGAGGCGGTGTTCCCGAACGCCAAGGCCGGCGCGCTTCTCATCGACTGTTCAACCACCGATGTGGAGACGGCGCGCGACATGGCGACTGCCGCGCGCGAGCGTGATTTTCGCTTCGCCGACGCCCCGGTTTCCGGCGGCACGGCCGGAGCGGACGGCGGCACGCTGACCTTCATGGTCGGTTGCGATGCGGCCGACCTCGCCGCGATCGAGCAGGCGCTCGCGCCCATGGGCCGCGCCGTCATCCGCGCAGGCGATCCCGGCGCCGGGCAGGCGGTGAAGATCTGCAACAACATGCTGCTCGGCGTATCGATGCTCGGCGTGTGCGAGGCGCTGAACCTCGCCGAAGCGCTCGGTCTGGACGCGCAGCGCTTCTTCGACATCGCCGCCAAGTCGTCCGGCCAGTGCTGGTCGCTGACCAGCTATGCGCCCGTGCCGGGCCTCGTGCCCGCCGCGCCGTCGAACCGCGATTTCGCTGGCGGCTTCTCGACGGCGATGATGCTCAAGGACCTCAAGCTCGCCCAGGCCGCGGCGGCCGCGTCGCGGACGGCGACGCCGATGGGCGCCCAGGCGGAGGCGACCTACGCCCTCTTCGAACGCCTCGGGTACGGCGGCAAGGACTTCTCGGCGGTGATCAAGTTGCTGTCGGGCAGCCTCGGCGAGCTAAACTGACGCGGGCGTCAGGATTTGAGCCCGCTCCGGTGGACAGGGCCGCCCATCGGGTGCAAAACGCGGCCCGGTAAGGGGCCGGAAAGGCTGAACCGCTAAGGTACCTGTCGCGATGGACTACAAGGCCGCATTCGAAACCGCCGTGGCGCAGGTCAGGGACGAGGGGCGCTACCGCGTCTTCGCGGACCTGAAGCGCTACAATGGCGACTTCCCGCGCGCCTGCTGGACGCGCGAGGACGGCAGCCAGCAGGACGTCGTCGTCTGGTGCTCGAACGACTACGTCGGCCAGGGCCAGAATCCCGTGGTCATCGAGGCCATGCACAAGGCCATAGACGAGGCTGGCGCGGGCTCCGGCGGCACGCGCAACATCTCCGGCACCACGCACTATCACGTCGAACTCGAGGCCGAGCTCGCCAGGCTGCACGGCAAGGAGCACGCGCTTCTGTTCACGTCCGCCTATGTGGCGAACGAGGCGACGCTCTCGACGCTGGCGGAGATCCTGCCCGACCTGATCATCTATTCGGACGTCCTGAATCACGCCTCGATGATCGCCGGCATCCGCCACGGTCGCGCCGAGCGGCATATCTTCCGCCACAACGACCTGCAGCACCTGGAGTCGATGCTGGTCGACGCCGACCCGAACGCGCCCAAGATCATCGCGCTCGAAAGCGTCTATTCCATGGACGGCGATATCGCCGACCTCGCTGGAACGGTGGCGCTGGCCAAGAAATACAACTGTCTGACCTACCTCGACGAGGTGCATGCGGTCGGCCTTTACGGCCCGCACGGCGGCGGCGTCGCCGAACGCGACGGCATCGCCGGCGACATCGACATCATCGAAGGCACGTTCGCCAAGGCGTTCGGCGTCATGGGCGGCTACATCGCCGGCGACAGGGTGATGATCGACGCGATCCGCTCCTATGCGTCGGGCTTTATTTTCACCACCTCGCTGCCGCCGGCGATCGCCGCTGGCGCGCTTGCATCCGTCCGCTGGCTCTCCGAGCACAACGAGGTGCGTATCCGGCACCAAGAGCGTGCCGAGACGCTCAAGCGCCGCTTCGCCGAAGTGGGCCTGCCGGTCATGCCATCAGTCAGCCACATCGTCCCCGTGCTGGTCGGCGATCCGGTGCACTGCAAGCTGATCTCCGACCTCCTGCTCGAAGAGCATGGCATCTACGTGCAGCCGATCAACTATCCGACGGTGCCACGCGGAACCGAACGGCTGCGCTTCACGCCGACGCCGTTCCACACCGACGAGATGATCGACGACCTCGTGAGCGCGCTGGACGGGCTCTGGTCGCGCTGCAACGTCAAACGCCTGGGCGGCTTCGCCGCCTAGAGCGGCCCGCCCGCGCCGCCCGTATGCGTGATGATGACTTTGGGCGCCGCCCAGCAGGCGATACCCACCTCACGCGCCATCATCGCCAGGCCTTCAGTCTCGATGTAGCCGCCGTGGCTTTCCTCGGGAAACGCCAGCCCCAGGCGATGCAGATCGCCGCGCACCAGCAGCGCCGTCCCACCGACGGAGTCGACTCGCACCAGGTCCTGATCGGCGACCGAGTCCAAGTAGAGACGCCCTTTGCCCCGCGGCGGCTGGAACAGACCATCCACCCTGTCCACGGGGTCGTCGCCGGCGCCTGAGAAGATGAAGGTGTTGAGGTCGAAGCTCGCACCGCCGGGCAAGATGCAGTGCGGCGTTATGATGTCCTTGCCGAACGCCCGCAGCCGCTGGACGAGATCGGACGGAAAGTCGATCAGATCGACGTCGAGCCACAGCACCCACTCCGCGGCGCCCAGCGCCTCGGCGAGCAGGCGGTTGCGCGCCCGCGCGATGGCGGCGCGGCGCACGCGCTGTACGGCCGGCGCCCGCCGCGGCCCTTGCAGCTCCAGGCCGTCGTGGCGGCGGTAGGCTTCGATGCGATCGAACCGGCCCTTGAGGCTGGGCAGGGCATCGATCAGGGCCTCGTACGAGCCGTCGCGGCTGTCGCCCTCCATGAAGGCGATCGAGAGTGGCGCGCCCGCCGTCTCCAGCCGCGAGACCAGCTCCAGATAGCGCGGCAGGGCCGCCCGCCCGTCCTTGATCGGCGTCAGAACGAGGATTTCGCCCGCACGTGAGGGCTTGCGCGGCGCCGGCGGCGCAGGCGGCTCGGCCAGGGCGACGGGCAGGCGCTTGCCCAGCTCCTCGATCACCGCGCGCCCGCGCGCGCCCTCGAAGCGGCTGGGCGCGGCGGACCAAAAGGTCTCGAATGCCGCCTCCCCCGCGGGCCAGACGCACAAGGAAAGCCGCGGAAGATCGATCAGCGAAAGGCGCGGTCCTGCCGCCAGCGCCCGCAAGGCCGTGGTCTCATCGCCGACGTCCGCCGGCCAGAACCGCGGCTGGCACATCAGAGAGCCAAGGTCCGCCGGCCCTGGCCCGATCGCGACGCGGCCAGCGTCCGGACGCCAGTGAACGCGGCGGGCGAGCAGGCTCGCCTGCGCCCCGGTCTGCGTGAGCGCGGTGAGCTGGATCTCCAGGCGGCGCGGGTCCTGCAACTCGCCCGCGTTCCAGCGGCACAGGAGCGCGCCGCCGGCGGCTTTCACGGCTGTGGCCCAGAGCGTGACGCTGTCCGTCGTCTCGGCGCGCACGACGCGAATGTCGTCGCGGGCCACGCCCTCGATGCCGGCCAGGGGATCTGGCGCACCTGCCGCGGCCGCGATCACCAGTTCGCGATTCGGATGGGTCTGACGCCGGTAGCTTTCGACCGCGAGCGTCAGCCCGTCGCCGGCCACGATCAGGCACGAGATGGCGAGTGTCGTCGGGTCGGCTGGATAGGCGGTCGGCGGCTCGGCGCCGGGGCTGATCCGGCCGGCGTGCGTCCACGGGAGGCCATCCAGCGGGGTCGGGTCTCGGAACCAGCCGCCGTCCCAATAATGGGCGGCGTAGGCGCCGCGCGACGCCTTCTCCCAAACCACAAGGTCGAACACGCTCCCATCCCAGCAGAGGGCCTTGTCGAACGGATAGAAGAGGCCGGACTCCAAGAGGCTGACCGGCGCCGCGCCGCCATAGCTGGCCAGCGCCCGCGTCAGCATGAACGGCCCGGTCTGGTTGAGCGGGCCCTCGAGGGAGACTGCCCCGATGATGCTCTCGCGCACGTGCCGCCAGAATGGGTGGCTGGCCGCTGACGCGATGAGCGTCGGACAAACCAGGTGCGCAAGCCCGCTCTTGGCGACGACCGGATCCCGCTGGTGCGTCTCCGGCTCGAGGCCGATCAGGAATTCAGCGTCCTCCACCAGCCGGTCGAAGGGCGCAAGGCACTCGCAATCGAGGTCGGCGTACACGCCGCCGAAGGTCTCCAGAACCAGATAGCGTCCGAGGTCGGCGCGGCAGATCGGGTGCTCGTAACCCCGGTAGATAGCGAGCAGCTCCGGGAAGCGCGCCGCGACCAACGTCTCGAGGTCGGCGTCGGTCCAAAGGCGGATTTCCCACTCGGGGTTGCGCCGCCGCCAGCTTTCGCGCAAGGCCGTGAACCGCGCCGGGACGTCCGCGGTTTTCCAGAGCTGGTGGACCGTCCTGGCGATGGGCATGAGCGGCGCTTAGCGAGGCTGTTCCTGAAGGGTCAAGCCTGCTGGCGGAAACGGAGCGGCGGATGAGCGGCGACTTCGGCGTGCGGCGCGGGCGCAGGCGCGGCGTTTCTTTCCACCTGTTGCTGGCGGTCGTCGGCGCGCCCGTGCTGATGACCGCGGCGCTTGGCGTCTGGCTGCTCGAGCGCAACCGCGCGATCGAAGAGGCGGCCGCCTGGACCTTCACTGGGCCAGCGTGCCGGGCGCTGACCGCGGCCGAGTACCAAGCCAGGCCAAGCCATCCGATGCCGACCTTCAGCTACGAAAACGTCGGCTTCGGCCGCGCCTACGGCCACGCGAGCTGCAACAATGTCGTTAACGACGGCGGGCGTGGGTTCGGGACGTTTCCCGAATGTCAGTTCACCAGCGCCGACCTTCTGAAGATCACCACCGCAAAGGGCGATTTCTATTTCAGCGTCGGCAGCCATCCGGCGACGGTGGCCGTGCATCGCGACACGCCCAGCTGCGTGATGGCCGGGAGCTTCACGGGCGCGGGCGGCCCCGGCGCCGACACCGCGGTCGGCGCGAGCGGCGGCTAGGCTATCCCCGGCACCGGGAAGCCGCGGCAGAAGGCTTCCGCCTCATGCTTGATCTTGCCCAGCGCGGCGGCGTCCTTGGGGGCGCGCAGCGCCTGCACGATCCAGCCGGCGATACGGCGCATGTCGTCTTCGCCCATGCCGCGCGTGGTGCAGGCCGGCGTGCCCAGCCGGACGCCGGAGGGGCGCACAGGCGGCAGCGGATCGTCGGGGACCACCTGCTTGTTGACGGTGATGCTGACCTGGTCGAGCGCCGTCTGCGCCACGCGGCCATCGATGTCGAAGCTCTTCACCGTGTCGATGACCATCAGGTGGTTGTCGGTGCCGCCGGTGATCAGGCTGACCCCCTCGTCCAGCAGCGCTTTTGCAAGCACGCGAGCGTTGGCCAGCGTCTGGTCGGCATAGACGCGGAACGCCGGCTCGGCCGCTTTCTTGAACGTGATCGCCGCCCCGGCGACGTTGTTCATGTGCGGCCCGCCCTGCAGGCCGGGGAAGACCGCGGCATCGATGGCCGAGGCGTGCGCCTTCTTGGCCAGGATCAGGCCGCCGCGCGGGCCGCGAAGGGTCTTGTGCGTGGTGGTGGTGACGACGTCGAAGCCGGCGTCGAACGGGTTTCGCATCGCCCCCGCGGCCACCAGTCCGCCGATGTGCGAGATGTCGGCCATCGTCACTGCTTCGACCGCGTCGGCCACCTCCTTGAACGCGGCGTAGTCGTAGTCGCGCGGGTAGGAAGAGTAGCCGCAGAGCACCATCTTCGGCCGTGTCTCCTTGGCGGTCTTCTTCAGGTCGTCGAAGTCGATGGCGCCGCCCTGATCGGGGAATGTCTTGTAGCGCACGAAATTGAACACCTTGCCCATGTGCGACACCGGCGCGCCATGGGTCAGGTGGCCGCCGTGGCTTAGGTCCATCGCGAGCACCGTGTCGCCGGGCTTCAGGAGCGCGAAATAGACCGCCTGATTCATCGGCGAACCTGACAGGGGCTGCACGTTGGCGTGCTCGGCGCCGAAGAGGGCGCAAGCCCGATCGCGCGCAGCGCGTTCGATCGCGTCGGTGAATTCCTGCCCGCCGTAATAGCGCCGCCCGGGGTAGCCCTCGGCGTACTTGTTGGTCAGCACAGAGCCCAGCGCCGCCAGCACCTCGGGGTAGGTGTAGTTCTCCGACGGGATCATCTCGACGCCGTCGGCTTGGCGGCGCTCTTCACCGGCGATGGCGGCTTCGATCTCGGGGTCGTAGGCGGCGAGAGCCTGGCGATGTGCGTCCACGGGCGCGCTCCTTTTGGAGGTTGAACCGGCGGCCCACTGAAAAAGCGGAGCGTCCGGCGCCCAGGCGAACGGCTGTCGTTTGACGCCCCGCGCTTCCCGATGGTCGATCCCATCCAAGCTCGCCAGTCACGCCGGGCGGCTCGAATTACCAGCGCGCTGAAAGGCCGGCAAGCGGCCCGCCCGTGTCGCTGCGCGCGAAGGCTGTGGATGACGCGGCAGGCTTGACGGCGAGGCCGGCGATCTACAACTGATGGGGGATGGTTGGCGCGGGAGGGCCATATCATGCGTTGCCCCTTCTGCGGCTGCCTCGAAAGTCAGGTGAAGGATTCGCGTCCGACCGAGGACGACGCCGTCATTCGCCGTCGGCGGTCATGCCCGCAATGCGGCGGCCGCTTCACCACCTTCGAGCGCGTCCAGCTGCGCGAGCTGACGATCCTCAAGCGCTCGGGCCGCCGCCAGCCCTTCGACCGCGACAAGCTCGTGCGCTCGATCGCGGTGGCGCTGCGCAAGCGCCCGGTAGAGCAGGAGCAGGTGGAGCGGATGGTCTCCGGCATCGTCCGCCAGCTGGAGAGCATGGGCGAGACCGAGCTGCCATCGACCGTCGTCGGCGAGATGGTCATGCACGCGCTGAAGGCTCTCGATGACGTCGCCTATGTCCGCTACGCCTCGGTCTATCGCGATTTCAAGCAGACCGAGGATTTCGCCCGCTTTCTGGGCGAGGAGGGCCTGAGCGACGAGGGAGCGGCCCGGGAGGCATGAGGGTCACTCTCAAGCTGGCGACGTCGCTGGATGGGAGGATCGCCACGGCGGCGGGCGAGAGCCGGTGGATCACGGGCGAGGCGGCGCGCGAAGCAAGTCACCGCCTGCGCGCGGTGCACGATGCGGTGCTGGTGGGGGTTGCCACCGTGATCGCCGACGATCCGGCGCTCACGGTGCGCCTGGCCGGCTATGGCGGCGACCAGCCGACGCGCGTGGTGCTCGACAGCCGCCAGCGCATCCCGCCGGGATCAAAGCTAGTCGCCGGCGCCGGCGACGCCCCTGTGATCGTGGTTTCGACCACGGCGGCGAACAAGGCTTTGACTGACGCCGGGGTCGTGGTGCTGCAGGTGGCCGAGGACGGCGGCCGCGTCGATATCCGCGCGGCGATGGCGGCGCTAGACGGCGAGGGGCTGACGAGCGTGATGGTGGAAGGCGGCGGCGAAGTGGCGGCGAGCGTACTGAGGGCCGGCCTGGTCGATCGCCTCGAGTGGTTCCGCGCGCCGATGCTTCTCGGCGGAGAGGGGCGTCCCGCGGTCGCCGGCCTCGGCCTGAACCGGCTGGCCGACGCGACCTGGTTCCGGCGCCTTTCCACCGAAAGCCTGGGCGAAGACCTCTGGGAGCGCTACGAGCGGGCCTGATGTTCACCGGGATCGTCACCGATATCGGCCGCGTCAGGGCCGTGCGCGACACCAATCGCGACCGCCGTTTCGAGATCGAGACGGCCTACGACCTTGCGACTGTCGACATCGGCGCCTCGATCAGCCACGCCGGCTGCTGCCTGACGGTGGTGGAGAAGGGCGATTGTTGGTTCGCCGTCGAGGTCTCGGGCGAGACGCTGGCGAAATCGACGCTTGGCGACTGGCGCGAGGGCCGGCGGGTGAACCTGGAGCGCGCGACCCGCGCCGGCGACGAACTCGGCGGCCACATCGTCTCGGGCCACGTCGACGGGATCGGCGAGGTTATCTCCATCGAGGCGGAGGGCGGCTCACACCGTTTCGTCATCCGCGCGCCCGCGCCGTTGCACCGCTCCATCGCGCCGAAGGGCTCGATCAGCGTCGAGGGCGTCTCGCTGACCGTGAACGAGGTCGACGGCCAGAGCTTCGGCGTCAACATCATTCCGCACACCTTCGAGGTGACGACGCTGGGGGCGCTGAAACCCGGCGACCGGGTGAACCTGGAGATCGACATGCTCGCCCGTTACCTCGCGCGCTGGCTGGAAACAGCGGCATGATCGACGACACGCCGATTTCCGCCATCGAGGACATCATCGAGGACGCCCGCCAGGGTCGCCCTTACGTGCTTGTCGACGCGGAGGACCGGGAGAACGAGGGGGACGTCATCATCCCGGCCCAGTTCGCCACGCCTGACCAGATCAACTTCATGGCCAAGCACGCCCGCGGCCTCGTCTGCCTGGCCATCACCAACGAGCGCGCGCGCCAGCTTCGTCTGCCGCCAATGAGCCACGACAATCAGGCCGAACACGGCACGGCCTTCACCATCTCCATCGAGGCGCGCGAGGGCGTGACGACCGGGATCTCCGCTCACGACCGCGCCCATACGGTGGCCGTCGCCATCGACCCGACGAAGAACGCCGACGACGTCGTCTCGCCCGGGCACGTCTTCCCGCTGGTGGCGCGCGAGGGCGGCGTCCTGGTCCGCGCCGGGCATACGGAGGCGGCGGTCGATATCGCCCGGTTGGCCGGCCTCAACCCGGCCGGGGTGATCTGCGAGGTGATGAACGACGACGGCACCATGGCGCGGATGTCGGACCTGGTCGCCTTCGCCCAGCTGCACGGCCTCAAGATCGGCACCATCGCCGATCTGATCGCCTACCGCCGCCGCACCGAACGCCAGGTCGAGCGGGTCGTCGACACCGAGTTCGAGAGCGTCTACGGCGGCCGCTTCCGCCTTTTGATCTATCGCAACGTCATCGACCGGACCGAGCATGCGGTGCTGGTCAAGGGCAAGATCGACGCCGACAAGCCGACGCTGGTGCGCATGCACCGTGTGGACATGGCGGCCGACATGCTGGGCCATGTTGAGCAGCGGCGCGACTACGTCCCCGCCGCGCTTCGCGCCATCGGAAGCCACAAGGGCGCTGGCGTCGCCGTCTTCTTGCGTGATCCGAACCCCGCCTGGCTCTCCGAACGCTACGGCGGGGGGCTCGAGCCGACGCAAGGGCGCGACAACGCCTTGCGCGACTACGGCGTCGGCGCGCAGATCCTCGGCGATCTCGGCGTGCGCGAGATGACGCTGCTCACCCGCACCCCCGTGCGCCCTGCGGCGCTTGAAGGGTATGGTCTGAAGATCGTCGGCACGACGCCGCTGCCGGTGGAGGAGTAGAGCGTGCCCGCCGAGAGGCTCCGCGTCCTGGTCGTCGAGGCCCGCTTCTATGACGCGCTGGCCGATGCGCTGCTGGCCGGCGCTCGTGCGGCTCTGGATGAAGCCGGCGCCGACCACGACCTCGTCACTGTGCCCGGCGCCCTGGAAATCCCCGGCGCGATCGCGCTGGCGGAGGAGGGCGGCCATCGGCCGGCCGGCGTGCGCTACGACGGCTACGTCGCCCTCGGCTGCGTGATCCGCGGCGAGACCTTCCACTTTGAGATCGTCTCGTCAGAGTCCGCGCGCGGCATCATGGACCTCTCGATCGGACGCAACCTGCCGATCGGCAACGGCATCCTCACGGTGGAGAACGAGGCGCAGGCCTGGGCGCGAGCGAAACAGAACGAAGGCGACAAGGGCGGATTCGCCGCCCGCGCTTGCCTGGAAATGATCGCGCTCAAGCGCAAGCTGCTCGGACAGGCGCGTTGAGCGATCGGGCGCACCGGGCGCGCACCGTCGCTCGGCTGGCGGCGGTGCAAGCCCTCTACCAGATGGAGACCGCCGGCGCCGGCTCCGAGGCGGTGATCCGCGAGTTCGGCGAGTTCCGATTCGATCGCGATGTGGACGACATGGCCCTCGCCCCCGCCGACGAGGCTTTTTTCGCCAAGCTGGTCCGCGGCGCGGTCGAACAGCAGGCCAGGCTCGACAGGGCGATCCGCCGGCGGCTCGCCGAGGGCTGGCGGCTGGAGCGCATCGACGCGACCCTGCGCGCCGTGCTTCGGGTGGGGGCCTTCGAACTGGTCGGCGGCGACGCACCGACCGAGGTGGTGATCGACGAGTATGTCGAGATCGCCAAGAGCTTCTTCGATGGGCCGGAAGCCGGCTTCGTCAACGCCGCACTGGACGGGATCGCGCGTGATGAGCGACCGGCCTGACGAGTTCGAGTGGATCCGCCGCGGCCTCGCGCCGCTTGCGAAGAACGCGCCGGAAGCTTTTGATTTAGCTGACGATGCAGCGGCCATTGCCGGGCGGCAGGGGTTCGACCTGATCGTCTCCAACGACGCCATCGTCGAGGGCGTGCATTTCCTGGCGGACGATCCGCCGGAGTTGGTCGCGCGCAAGCTTCTTCGCGTGAACCTCTCCGACCTGGCGGCGAAGGGCGCCGAACCGTACGGGTACTTCCTCGCCGTCGCCTGGCCGGACCGCTTCGGCTGGCCGGAGCGCGAGGCGTTCGCGCGCGGGCTGGAGGCGGACCAGACGCGCTATGGCCTGAAGCTGCTCGGCGGCGACACTGTGGCGACGCCAGGGCCGCTCACCGCCAGCGTCACCATCCTCGGCTGGGCGCCCGCCGGCCGAATGGTGCAACGCGCCGGAGCCGAACCGGGCGATGTGGTGCTGGCGACCGGCGTGATCGGCGACGGCTGGCTCGGTCTCGAGGCCGCAAGACAGACTCTCGTCGGAATTTCTTACGAATACACGCGCTGGCTCGCCAATCGCTACCGCCTGCCGGAGCCGCGGCTGGGCCTTGGCGACGCGCTGCGCGCCTGCGCGCACGCCGCCGCCGACATTTCCGACGGACTGATCGCGGATGCCAGCAAGGTCGCCGCCGCGAGCGGGCTCGGCCTGCAGATCGATCTCGACGCGCTGCCGCTGTCGGACGCCGCAAAGGCTTGGCTGGCAACGGCTTCCGATCCGGTGGCCGCGCGCCTGGCGCTCGCGTCAGGGGGCGACGACTATGAACTCGTCATCACGGCGCCGAAGGCGAATGTCGAGGCGCTGCGCGGCGCCTGCGGCGCTCGAGGACTCGCGCTCACCGCCATCGGCGGGATCACCGCCCGCGACGGCGTGCGCGTGCTGGCCGGCGGGCGCGAGATCGAAGCTGGCGCCGGCGGCTGGGTGCATGGATAGACCGCGATGGGGGTGACGACCGTCGTCTTCGATGTCGGCGAGACATTGGTGAACGAGGAGCGCCACTGGGGCGAGTGGGCGGACTGGCTGGGCGTCCCGCGCTTTGGCTTCTTCGCCGCGATGGGCGCGGTGATCGCGCGTGGCGGCCACCATCGCGAGGTGTTCCAGATGGTCCGCCCCGGCGTCGACATCGAAGCCGAGCAGGCCCGGCGGGCCGCCGGCGGCTGGCGCTATCGCTTCGAGCCCGGCGATTTCTACGCCGACGCATTTCCGTGCCTGGCCGCCCTGCGCGCCGCCGGCTACCGCATTGGCATCGCCGGCAATCAACCGGAGGCCGCGGAAGCGGCGCTGGAGGCGGCCGATGTGCGGGCCGACTTCATCGCCTCGTCGGCGCGCTGGGGCGTCGAGAAGCCCTCGCCGGCCTTCTTCGCCCGCGTCGTCGAGGCGGCCAGCGCGCCAGCGGCCGGCATCGCCTACGTCGGCGACCGTCTCGACAACGACGTGTTGCCGGCCAAGGCGGCGGGGATGATGGCCATCTTCATCCGCCGCGGCCCGTGGGGCTATGTGCACGCGACTTTGCCCGACGTGGCGCAGGCAAGCGCTCGGATCGAGAGTCTGGACGAACTGATTGATATACTGAGAGAAACGTAGGCGGTTAAGCCAACTTCACCAGCATCTTTCCCAAGTTCTCGCCCTTGAACAGCTTGAGGAAGGCGTCAGGCGCCCGCTCGATGCCTTCCTCGACCGTTTCGCGCCAGGTGATCTTCCCGGACGCGGCCCATTCGGCCATGTCGCGCGCGAACGCGGGCTGCATGTCGGCATGGCTGGAGACGATAAAGCCTTCCAGCCGCAGCTGCTTGCCCACCACCTGCATCAGGCCGTGGATGCCGGTACCGACGTCCGTTGTGTTGTAGTCCGAGATCATGCCGCAAAAGGCGAAGCGGGCGAACGGCTTGGCCGCCGTCAGCGCCGCTTCGAGGTGGGCGCCGCCAACGTTCTCGAAATAGACGTCGATGCCATCGGGCGCGGCGCGCATCAGCGCCGCGGTTAGATCCGTCTCGGCTTTGTAGTCGATGACATGATCGACGCCGATCTCTTTGAGGTAACGGCACTTTTCGGAACCGCCAGCAGAGCCGATCACGGTATGGCCCTTGATCTTGGCGATCTGGCAAGCGACCTGCCCGACCGCGCCGGCGGCGGCGGAGACGAACACCACGTCCCCGTCCTTCATCGCCGCGACCTTCAGAAGGCCCACGTACGCGGTCAGGCCGGGCATGCCGGCTGCGCCTAGGAAGGCCTGCGGCGGCAGGCCGTGGGTGTCGAGCTTCTCGAGAATGCGCGCCGGCGCGTTGAACGCCTCGCGCCAGCCAAAGAAGCTGTTCACCAGGTCGCCGACCTTGAGTTCCGGCGCGTTCGAGGCCGCGACCTCGCCGATCGCGCCGCCTTGCAGAGCCTCGCCCAGCTGGAAGGGCGGCACGTAGCTTTTCGCATCGTTCATCCGCCCGCGCATATAGGGGTCGACGGTCATCCAGAGGTTCTTCACACGCACCTCGCCCGGCCCCGGATCGGGCAGCTCGACGGTGGCGAGCTCGAAATTGTCGTGCGTCGGCACGCCGGCGGGTCTGGATTTTAGGCGGATTTCGCGCGAGGTCGCGGGCATGGCGGTTACAGGTCCTTGTTGCAAGCGGCCTTCCTAGACCGAAAGGGACGGGCCTTTGAGTCGATTGTTGCGCGCCGGCGTGGTCGGGGCTGGCGTGTTCGGCGCCTATCACGCGACCCAGTACGCGGCGCTGGCCGACGTCGAGCTCACCGGCGTCTACGATCTGGACCGCGGTCGCGCCGCCGCGCTCGCCGCACGCTTCGGGACCCAGGCGGCGGACGGGCTGGAGCAGCTCATCGATGCCGCCGACGTGATCACCGTCGCCTCGCCGGCGGTCGCCCACGCCGGGGCGGCGCTGGCTGCGCTGGGCGCCGGCCGGTCCGTCTATGTGGAGAAACCGATCGCCACCTCCCTCGAGGACGCGGACAGGATCGTCGCCGCCGCTGCCGCGCGCGGGCTGGTCGCGGCATGCGGCTTCCTGGAACGCGCTGGCTTTGCGGCCATGGGGCTGTTCGACGTTCCGGAACGGCCGGTGCTGCTCGAGGCGGTGCGCCTGGGCGAGCCCAGCCCGCGAAGCCTCGACGTCTCGGTCGTCCTCGACCTGATGATCCACGATCTCGATCTCGCCCGCACGCTCACGCCGGCCGAGCCGCTGGCTGTGGAAGCCGAGGGCGCTCGGCGGCGCAACGACAGCCTGGACGACGTCGAGGCCGAAGCGACCTTCGCCGACGGCTTTGTGGCCCGCTTCCATGCCTCTCGCGTCGCGCCGGCGCGCCAGCGGACGATGCGGCTGGTCTATCCGTCCGGGGAGGTGAGGGTCGACTTCCTCACCCACGCCTTCGAGAACACGACGCCGTTCAAGCTCGACCGCGACTTCGCCCAGACCCCCGCCGGTCGCGACAAGCTCGGGGCGAGCCTGGCGCAGTTTTTGGCCGCCGTGCGCGGCGAGGCGGCCCGGCCGTTGGCCGATGCGACCGACGGCGCCCGCGCGCTTGATCTGGCGCTGGCGGTGGAGCTCGCGGCCGGCGCCTAGGCGAGCCGCTCCGCCTCCGCTAGGGAAAGTCCTGCGGCTTGGCGATGCGCGGGGTGGGCGTCATGACCATGGTCTTCTCGGACGATCCGCCGACAAGCGCAGCGGCCGCAGGCGACAACCCGCTGGAGGGCGAGGGCTTCGACCGCCTTTACGCCAGCGACATCGAGCCGGAACTCCGTCGGCTGGAGGTCAACCGCCAAAAGGCCGTGCGCAATTTCTCCATCGTGGTGGCGATCGGCGTTGCAATCGCCGTTCCCGAAGTCCTGGCACACTGGGACTTCCGCTTCGTGATCGCCACGCTGGCCGTGGCCGGCGTCGTCGCCATCATCCCGCTTGAGAAGGTGCGCGAGGCGAGCAAGCAGGCGGTGATCGCCGCCCTCTGCAAGCCCCTCGGCATCGCCTACGTTGAGAAGAACTTCGAGGCGCCGGCCTACAAGAGCTTCGAACAGCTCAACCTCTTGCCGCATCCGGCCGACAGTTCGTTCGAGGACCACTTCAGCGGGGCGCGCGGCGATGTAGCGTTCGCGCTGTGCGAGGCGACCTTGTCGCAGGGCTCCGGCAAGGAGCGGCACACGGTCTTTCGCGGGCAGATCGTCCAGCTGATCACTCAGCGGCGCCTCTACGGGACCACCGTCATCCTGCGCGACTCCGGCTGGCTCGACCGGTTCGAATGCCCGGCCGGCCTGAAGAAGGTGGGCCTGGAGGATCCCGAGTTCGAGAAGATCTTCGAGGTGTTCGGCTCCGATCAGGTCGAGGCGCGCGAGGTGCTGACCCCGACCTTCATGCAGGAGCTGGTCGAGCTGGAAAAATCCTACGCCGGCCAGCATCTGCGCTGCGGGTTTGCGGGCTCGGACGTCCTGATCGCCATCGAGGGGCCGGACCGGTTCGAGGTCGGGCAGATGTTCTCGACCCTCCTGGACAAGGCCCGCGTCGAGGGCGTGGCCCATGACATCGAGGCGATCTTCTCACTGATCGCCGCTTTCAAGACGCGGTAGCCAGCGATGAGCAACGCCGCCGACCCGCTCGCCCCCATCGAGGGGGCTGGCTTCGACCAGGTCTATGCCGAGCGCATCGAGCCGGAGATCCAGCGGCTCGAGGCCGCGCGCCAGAAGGCGATGTGCCGCCTCTTGATCATCGGGGGGATCGCGTTCGCCGCCGCTGCGCTGGAGAACGTCGCCGGCCTCGACGTGCGCATCGTGCTCGCCACGGCCGTCATCGGCGCCATCGTGGCCTACATGCCCCTGGCCCAGCTCGGTGCGATGAGCAAGCGGGCGGTGGTGCAGGCGCTGTGCTCGGCTATCGACGTCACCTACGCCGAAAGCGCTTTCGAGCCCCCGGACTACAACGCCTTCATCCAGCTCAAACTTCTGCCACCGCCGACGTCGAAGCGGTTCGAGGACCACTTCAGCGGCCGCGCCGGCGACGCCGCCTTCGCGCTCTGCGAGGCCGTTCTGGAGCAGGGGTCCGGCAAGAACATGCGGGTGGTGTTCCGCGGCCAGATCTTCCAGCTGATCACCCAGAAGCGCCGCCTGGCGACGACGGTCATCCTGCGCGACTCCGGCTGGCTGGATCACTTCGAATGCCCGCCGGGCCTGAAGAAGGTCGGGCTGGAGGACCCCGAGTTCGAGAAGCTATTCGAGGTGTTCGGCGCCGATCAGGTCGAGGCGCGCGAGATCATCACGCCGACCTTCATGCAGCACCTGGTCGAGATGGAGCGGGCCTACGCCGGCGCGCACCTGCGATGCGCGTTCGTCGGGCCCGACGTGTTGATCGCCATCGAAGGACCGAACCGGTTCGAGACCGGCGCCCTGCTCAGCAACCTCGCCGGCCGCGCCCGCGCCCAGGCCGTCGTCCGCGACCTGCAGGCGGTGTTCCGGCTGATGACCCAGGTCCAGGCCCTTTGAAGACGCTCGGCCTCATTGGCGGCATGAGCTGGGAGAGCAGCGCGGTCTACTATCGTCGCCTGAACGAGATCACGCGCGAGCGGTTGGGCGGCCAGCACTCGGCGCGGCTCCTCCTGCTTTCGGTCGATTTCGCGCCGATCGCGGCGATGCAGGCCGAGGGCCGCTGGGACGAGGCGAGCGCAGCGATGGTTTCCGCGGCAAGGACGCTGGAGGCCGCGGGCGCGGACGCGCTCGTGATCTGCGCCAATACCATGCACCTGATGGCCGACGATGTGGCCGCCGCGGTCGGCGTCCCGCTGATTCACGTCGCCGACGTGACGGCCGCGGCGCTGGCGGCGGCCGGCGTGCGACGCGCGCTCCTGCTCGCCACCGCCTACACGATGGAGAAGGCCTTCTACCGCGACCGCCTCGCCGCCGGCGGCGTGGAAACCGTCATTCCGCCCGATACCGACCGGGGGCGGCTGCACGCCATAATCTTCGACGAGTTGGTGCGTGGGCGCTTCGAAGCGGGCTCGAAGGCGGCAGTGGCGCAGATGATCCGCGACGCGGCGGTGCGAGACGGTGTCGAGGCGGTGATCTTCGGGTGCACCGAGATCGGCATGCTGCTCCCCACCGCGGAGTCGCCGCTGCCGGCGTACGATACGCTCGAACTGCACGCTGCAGCCGCGATGGACTTCGCGCTCAGCCCAGCGGATGCCGCCCGCCGGTGAAGTAGGGGTGTAGCCAGAGGAGCGCACCGAAGACGCCGACGGCGACCAGGAGCCGCCACCAGATCTCGCCGATGCGGAACGCCTGGCGGCCGCTCAGTATGGCGGCGAACGGGATGTTGGACGTCTCTCTTAGGAACACGCGGTAGGGCTCTCCCTGCGCCCGCACCCGCTTGGCGTCGATCATCAGCGGCCCCAGCAGCGCCAGGACAAGGAGGCCGCCAAAGAGGATGATGTCGGCCAGGCGGCCGTTGGCGATCAGGTGCGCCAGCGCCCAGAACGCCACGCCCCACAGGAACGGATGACGCGTGATCCGCGTCATCCCGCGCGGCGCGAACCCGCCCGAGACCTGCGCGCCGCCGGCCACCCGCGTCGGACTGTTGGTCAAAAGGCCCGGAACAACGAAGAGGAAGCCGAGCAGCACGAGCGCCAGCGCCGGATCGCGATTGGCATGGGAGATGCCCCAGAATGGCGTGTTCGCCGGCGACGCCCGCGCCTGCACGAAGGCGATGACCAGCCAGACCAGGCTGGCGACCGAGATCAGAGAGAACAGGCCGAGATACGGTCCCTCGCCGGTCACCTTCACGATGCCGTCGCGGACCGGCGTTCCGGAGATGAGGAAGTGGATGGCGAGAAAAAGCGCCGTTGCGGCAATCAGCATGGTCATGCGTTAAGCGCCAGTTCGACGACGACAGGCACGTGGTCGGACGGCTTGTCCCAACCGCGCGCGCTCTTGTGGATGGTGACGCCGACCAGGTGGTCGGCCGCCTGCGGCGAGAGCAGGGCGTGGTCGATGCGGATGCCGTGGTTCCGCTGCCAAGCGCCGGCCTGATAGTCCCAGAAGGTGTAGCCGCCGGCGGCGCCGTCGGCCTCGGCATAGGCGTCGGTGAGGCCGAGCCACTGCAGGCCGCGATAGGCGGCGCGCGTTTCCGGCTGGAAGAGGGCGTCGTTCGCCCAGGCGGCCGGGTTGTCGGCGTCGTCCGGGCCGGGGATCACGTTGTAATCACCCGTGATGACGAGAGGCTCTTCGAAGGCCAGCAGCTCGCGCGCGTGGGCGTTCAGGCGCGCCATCCAAGCCAGCTTGTAGGCGAAGCGGTCGGTGCCAATCGGGTTGCCGTTCGGCAGATAGATGCCGACCACACGCACCGGCGTCGGCCCCGAGACGACCGCCTCGATGTAGCGGGCGTGGTCGTCGCCGTCGTCGCCGGGCAGCCCCTTGCGCACATCCTCGAGCGGCGTCTTCGAAAGCATCGCCACGCCGTTGTAGGTCTTCTGACCATGCACGGCGACATTGTAGCCCAGCCGCTCGAACGCTTCGGTGGGGAACTTCTCGTCGACGCACTTGATCTCCTGCAGGCAGGCGACGTCGGGGCTGGCCTCGCCGAACCACCTCAGCACCGTATCCAACCGGGCGTTGACCGAGTTGACGTTCCAGGTCGCAATGCGCATGGGGGCTAATGTGCAACGGTCCCGCCCGGGACGAAAGCCGCTTTGGAGCAGACGCCATGACCGCCCCCGCCGCCGACAATCCCGTCCTCGCCGACTGGGGGAGCGCGCACGGCGGAACGCCGCCGTTCGATCGGATCAAGGAGGAGCACTTCGCCCCGGCGCTGGACGCCGCCATGGCGACCTATCGTGACGAGATCGCGGCCATCGCCGCCAACCCAGCGGCGCCGACCCTCGCCAACACGCTCGAGGCGATGGAGCGTTCTGGTCGCGCCTACCGGCAGGCCACGGGGCTGATGGGCGTCTTCATCTCGACGATGAACTCGCCGGCCATGCAGGTCGTGCAGCGCGATGCGGCGCCCAAGCTGGCGGCGTTCCGCGACGAGATTTTCCACAACCGCGCGCTGTTCGACCGTATCCGCGCCGTCTACGAGGCGCGTGAGGCGTCCGGCCTCACCGCGGAGCAGCAGCGGCTGGCCTACGTCATCCACCAGCGCTTCCAGCGCCAGGGCGCGGCGCTCCCGGACGCTGACAAGCACCGCCTGGCCGAGATCAACCAGCGGCTCGCCAGCCTCTACACCGCTTTCAGCCAGAACATCCTCGCCGACGAGGAAGGCTTGGCGCTGGTGCTGGACAGCGAGGGCGACCTCGACGGCCTGCCGGCCGAGATGATCGAGGCGGCGCGCTCCGCCGCCGGGGCGCGCGGACTGGCCGACAAGTGGGCCATTCCCAACACCCGCTCGGCCATGGACCCGTTCCTGACCTATTCCACCCGCCGCGACCTGCGCGAGAAGGCGCTGAAGCTCTGGTCGAGTCGCGGCGACAACGCCGGCGAACACGACAACAATCCGATCATGACCGAGGTGCTCAAGCTGCGTGTCGAGAAGGCGCGTCTGCTTGGCCACCCGACCTTCGCCCACTGGATCGCCGACGGGCAGATGGCCAAGACGCCGGATGCGGCCATGGGCTTGCTTCGCCAGGTCTGGGGCCCGGCCGTGGCGCGCGCTCGCGAGGAAATCGCCGAGATGCAGGAGATCGCCGCCGCCGAGGGCTCGAACGAGCCGCTGGAAGCCTGGGACTACCGCTACTACGCCGAGAAGCTGCGCCAGGCGAAATACGACCTCAGCGACGAGGCGGTGAAGCCGTACCTGCAGCTCGACAAGCTGCGCGAGGCGATGTTCTGGGCCGCCGGCGAACTCTACGACCTCTCGTTCACGCGCGTGACGGACGCGCCGGTCTATCACCCCGACGTCGAGGTCTTCGAGGTGACGCGCGGCGGCGCGCGGGTCGGCCTCTGGTACTTCGATTTCCTGGCCAGGCCCGGAAAGAACTCCGGCGCCTGGATGAGCGAGTACCGCACGCAGCAGGGCCTGGCCGGCGTGACGCCGGTGATCTCCAACAACTCCAACTTTATCCCGGCCGCGCCGGGCGAACCGGTGCTGATCTCATGGACCGACGCTGTGACGCTGTTCCACGAGTTTGGCCACGGCCTGCACGGGCTGAACTCGAGGGTGACCTACCCGTCGCTGGCCGGAACGGCTGTGGTGCGCGATTTCGTTGAGCTGCCCAGCCAGCTCAACGAGCGCTGGCTGCCGACGCCGGAGCTGCTGCAGCGCTTCGCCGTCCACCACAAGACCGGCGAGCCCATGCCGCCGGAGCTGACCGAGAAGGTGCTCAAGGCCCAGAACTTCCGCCAGGGGTTCAACACGACTGAATACCTGGCCTGCGCCATCCTCGACCTCGAGGCGCACCTTTCCGCCGACGAGGCCTTCGACGCCCGCGCCTTCGAACGCGATGCTCTGAAGCGGCTGGGCATGCCGCGCGAGATCATCCTTCGCCACCGGCTGCCGCACTTCTCCCACATCTTCTCGGGCGAGGGGTACGCGGCCGGCTACTTCAACTACATCTGGGCCGACGTGCTGAGCGCCGATGCGGCGGAGGCCTTCGCCGAAGCGCCGAACGGCTTTTACGATCGGGAAACGGCCAAGGCGCTGCTCGAGACCGTGCTCAGCGTCGGCAACACGGTCGACCCTGCCGAGACCTACCGCAAGTTCCGCGGCCGCGATCCGGAAACGGCGGCGCTGATGCGCAGCCGCGGGTTCGAAACCGCCGAAGCTTGACAGCGGAGCGCGCCCGGATTGTCGGCGACCATCGTCCCGATCGCGTCGCCAGACGATCCCCGCATCGTTGCCTATCGCACCGTGCGCGACCGCGATGTGAGCGGCCACGGCGACCATTTTGTCGCCGAGGGCGAGGTCGTCCTGCGCATCCTGGTTCGGCCCGGCGGCCGCTGTTCGCCCGTCTCGCTGCTGGTCTCAGACAAGCGCCTGCCCAGGCTCGCGCCGCTCATCGAGCCGCTGCCGGCCGACGTCCCGGTCTACGTGGCGGGACAGGGGGTGATGGACGCCGTCGCCGGCTTCGCCATCCACCGCGGCATCCTGGCGATCGGGCGCAGGCCGGCCGATCCTGGCGCTGCGGCGTTGCTGGCGCGACTTTCGTCGCGCGCGCTGGTCGTCGGACTCTTCGGCGTCGGCAACCACGACAACATGGGCGGCCTCTTCCGAAACGCCGCCGCGTTCGGCGTCGGCGCGGTGCTGCTCGACCCCCGCTGCTGCGACCCCCTCTACCGCAAGGCTATCCGCGTCTCGGTCGGCGGGGCGCTGACCGTGCCCTTCGCGCGCCTGGCCGACGGCGTAGACATGCTGGACACGCTCGCCGCCGCCGATTTTGCCGCCCTGGCCCTCTCGCCTCGCGGCGATGCGGACCTCGGGGCCGTCGGGCGCCCGCCGCGCGCCGCGGTCCTGTTCGGCGCCGAAGGGCCCGGCCTGCCCGCCGACGTCCTCGCCCGCACCCGCGCCGTGCGCATCCCCATGGCGGCCGGCTGGGACTCCCTCAACGTCGCCTCCTCCAGCGCCATCGTGCTGAACGCGCTGGCGACGTTAGGGGTCTAGCGCCGATTCCGCGGGCGTTCAGCCGCGAGCAGTGCTTCTATGCGCCGCCGCGGATGCAAAGGCCGCATAACGTCAGGGGAGCGCCATGGCGACCGCAGCGAGCATTCCGGCCGGCAGCGCGCCGACCCGACCCGACCGGGCGCTGCTCCTCGCCTCCATCGTCATCGTCGTGGGCGTGGTCTCGACGACGCTGGCGCAGACCGGCGTCCTGGCCCGCCTGCCCTTGCAGAACATGCTCAAGAACGAGCTGCACGTCAGCCGCTCGGCCAGCGCCAGCTTTTTCTTCCTCGCGGGTCTGCTTTGGTACTTCAAGCCGCTCGCCGGGATATTCACCGACGCCTTTCCGATCCTCGGCACCCGCCGCCGCAGCTATCTCTTGATCTCCACCGTGCTGGCTGTGGCTTTCTGGATCGGCCTCTACTTCACGCCGCACCGCTATGGCGCCCTGCTCTGGACTTGTATGGCCATCAGCAGCTGCATGGTGTTCGCCAGCGTCGTCATCGGCGGCTACATGGTCGAGGTCGCCCAGGCCACGCGGGGTTCGGGACGGCTGAGCGCGCTTCGCCAGTTCTTCTCGCTGGGATGCTCGCTCGTCGCCGGACCAGCGGGCGGATACCTGGCCGCCATCTCGTTCGGCTGGACGGCCGTCGCCTGCGGCGGGGTCATGGCGCTGCTCTTCCCTGCGACTGTGTTTTTCCTGCGAGAAGAGCGCAAGCGGGTGAACACGGGCGAGGTGCTCGCCGACGCCGGTCGACAGATCGTCCGCATCGGCACGTCCGGCGCGATGTGGGCGGCGGCCGGACTCTCGGCCCTGTTCTATGTGGCGCCGGGCCTCTCGACGGCGTTCTTCTATCGGCAGCAGGACGTGCTGCACATGACGACCGTCGTGCAGGGCTACTCCGGCTCGGTGTCAGTCGCGACCGGCTTTTTGGCCGTCCTCGCCTACGCCTGGGCCTGTCGGCGGATCAATTTTCGCGCGCTGCTGCTGGTGAGCATGGGCGTGGCCGGCGCCGCCCACATCCTCTTCATCTACTACACCTCGATCCCGAACGCGTTCGCGCTGGGCGGGCTCGACGGCTTCACCTTCACGATGGCCGAACTCGTGATGATGGACCTGGCGATCCGCGTGACGCCCGCGGGCAGCGAGGGCCTGGGCTTTTCGCTGATGATGAGCGCCCGGAACCTGCCGCTGTTCGCCACCGACGTGCTGGGGTCCAACCTGCTGGACCATTTCCACTGGACATTCAACCAGCTGGTGCTGGCAAACGCCGCCGTCATGATCGCCTCGACGCCCCTAATGCTGCTCCTGCCGCAACGCCTCTTCCGCACCCGCGACGCGGAGATCATCGAGGAGGAGGCGCTCTACGAGCCGGCGCCCGCGCCGGCGACGCAGATCGAGTAGCGGTAGGTCGTCAGCCTTTCGCGAAGCGCGCCATATCGCTTGCGGTGTCGTAGCTGATCTCCGGGCAGCAGATGGAGAAGATCTCCGTCCCGTGCACGGTGCCCATCACCTGCCGGCAGCGCGCGGCGACGCCGTTGGCGATCAGCAGCCGATAGAAGTTCACTCCCTCGTCGCGCAGCGGGTCGCACTCGTTCACGCTGATGATGGTCGGCGGCATGCCCTTGACGTCCTCGGCCGTCGCAAACCCCGGCCAGGCCAGCGGGTCCTTGCGGTTGAACGCCTCGATCCCGTAGGCCATCGCGCCTCGATTGTTGTGCAAATTGAGGAAGATGCCGTTGTTTTCCGTCGACGATGGGTTCTGCGGCAGCGGCCACTTTCCGGCGATGTAGGGGCAGAGCGCATAGAGGCCCTTCATGAGGCCAAGGTCGCCGTCCTGCTTCAGCTTGAGGGTCGTGGCGATGGCGAGGTTGCCGCCGCCGCTCTCGCCGGCGACCACGATCCGGCTGGTGTCGATGTTCAGCGCCACGGCATTGGCATGCGTCCACTTGAGGCCGGAGACGCAGTCGTTCAGGCCGGCGGGGAAGGGCGCGACCTCCGGCACGGAGGAGGGCGCGAGGCAATTTCTGAAATCCACCATCACGACGCAGACGCCGAACGAGGCGATGATCCGTCCCCAGGCGCGCCAAGGCCCATCGAAGCAGGACAGCGTCATCATCCCGCCGCCGTGGATGTAGTAGACACAAGGCAGCGTTTCGGCCGTCTGTGGGCGGATGATTTGCAGGTTGATGCTGTTGCCGTCCGGCTGCGACGTGATCGTCTCCGTGCGTATGTCGAGCCCTGTCTTCGGCGCGATCTGCTCGTTGTCGGCGCCGTCGAACATCGCCTTCATCGCCTGGGCGCCAGGACCGTTCGCGAGCCGGGACTGCTCGGCCAGCATCTCGTCCCGGCTCGCGGCGTCCGGCGCGCCCGGCTGGTCCATGGCCCCGAAGATGGCCTTGATGCGCGGGTCGATGCGGGGGTCCGAGGCGAGTTTCGAGGCCATCCAGGCGTCCTCCTGATTGCTTGCGCGCATAGAGGATGAGGCCTGCTGCCTTGTCAAAGCGCCGGCCGGCACGTCAGCGCGGCGGGTTGGTCTTGACGAAATCGGCGATTGCACTTGCTACGCCGGGCGCCAGCGGCAGGTCCGGGTCGGCGTAGGTGGCCATTTGGCCTGCGCGATCGGCGGGGGCGGCCTTCAGCATGTGGTTCACGCCGTCGAGCCGGATCAGCCTGACGCCGGGTCGCGCCGCCGCGAGCCGCTCGGCGTCCGCCATCGAGGTCTGCAGGTCGGTGGTCCCTTGCAACACCAGCACCGGCCCCGCGTAGGCGGCGACCAGCTTGGCGGGGTCGTAGGCCATCTCGTCGATCAGGAAATCCTGCACTTTGGGGGAGAAAAGGGGGAGCAGCGCCGGATTCATGCCGGTCACGTCCACGTGACGGCCTGCGGCCAACGCATCGATCGCCGGCAGCGCCTGCGGCAACAGCGGAGCGTTGGCCGGGTTGGCCTTCAGCTGTTCGCGCAAGATCTCCGCCAATGGCCGCCCCGCCCCGGCGACCAGCACGACGCCGCAAATGTCCTTCGGGTTCTGCGCGGCGACCAACGCGGCCAGCGCGCCTTCGCTGTGGCCAACGGCCCAGACGCAAGGCGCCCCGGTCTCGCGGCGGATCTCAGCGGCCCAGGCGTGCACGTCGGCGGCGTAGTCGGCCATCGTGACGTGGTTGCCGTCGACGTTCGGCGCGGCGCTCGCGAACATGCCGCGCTTGTCGACGCGCACGCTGGCGACGCCGTCGGCCGCCAACCCTTCGGCCAGCAGACGATAGGACGCGGCTTTGACGCCCAGCGGGCTGTTTCCGTCGCGGTCGGTGGGGCCCGAACCGGGGATGATCAGCACGACCGGCGCCTTCGGGGCGTCCGCCAGGCTGAGCATCGTGCCGCGCAGCACGTTCGCCGGCCCCTGCGCCTCGACCTGCGTAGCGACCGGGGCGGCTGCGGTCGTGGTCGCCGCCGCCAGGGCGACGACGAGAGCAGCGGAAACGCTGAAGCGCGGCATGCGTGTCATCCGGAGCGCCGACCGACGGCGCAGGTCCAACGCTCATGCTCGCGCCCCGCACGGCCGTCGTTGACGACGCGCAGCTCAACGTCCGTCAGCCCGGCGTTCGCGAACAGCGTTTTGAGGAGGCGCGGGGTCATGTCCGTGAAATCGCGGCCGTTGGCGCGGCGGTCCTCGGCGCCGTGCTTGAAAGATGCGTAGATCACGCCGCCTGGCGTCAACGCGCGCACGAGCCGTTGCATCACAGCCGGAAGCTCCGCGCGAGGGACGTGCAGCAGACTTGCGCTCGCCCAGACGCCGTCGAAGGCGGTGTCCCAGTCCACATCCTCGAAGGTCATCTGGCGCACCGGCAGGCCCGTGTGGCACGCGGCACGGCGCACCATTTCGGCCGACCCGTCGAAGGCGGTCACCAGGCGGCCGGCCCTGAGGAAAACCAGCGCGTCGCGGCCGGAGCCGCAGCCGGCGTCCAGCACCGCGCCCCCTTCGGGCACGTAGCCCAAGAACCACGCCCACTCGTTGGGCATGCCCGCGTCGACCGACATGTCGAAGAAGGCGGCGCCGTTCTCGTCGTAGTAGGCGATGGACGACATCGCCCCGGACGCCGCTCAGATGGAGAAACTAACGCCGCAGCCGCAGCTGGAGCGGGCATTGGGATTGCGCACACGGAACTCGGCGCCGGCCAGTTCGTCGACGAAGTCGATCTCGGAGCCGTTCAGCAAAGCGAGCGACACCACGTCGACCACCGCCGCCGCGCCGTCACGCTCCACCTTCAGGTCGTCGGGATCGGCCGCATCGACCAGGTCGAACTTGTAGGAGAAGCCCGAGCACCCGCCGGCCTCGACGGCGACGCGCAGCATCATTGGCCGGCCCTCGCGGGCGGCGATGGCGTGCAGCCGGTTGGCGGCGCTTTCCGAAAGTGTGACAGGCGTGGGCATGATGGCCAATCCGAGACTCGCCTAGGTATATGAGCGTCGGCGCGCCTGAGCAAAAGGGCGCCCGTTCCGGACGAGGACTCCCATGGCGGCCGCAAAGGCTTCGTTAGCGCAGGCGCGAGCGCCTTTCGCGGTCGATCCGGGCGCGTCGCTGGGGCGCCGGTTTCCCGAGCCGCCGAGCCGCACGCGGACGCCTTTCGCGCGAGACCGCGACCGAATCATCCACACTCAGGCCTTCCGGCGGCTGAAGGAGAAGACCCAGGTTTTCGTCGCCCATGAAGGCGACCATTTCCGCACGCGGCTGACCCACTCTCTCGAGGTGGCGCAGATCGCCCGCTCGCTGGCCAAGGCGCTCGGGCTGGACGACGACCTCGCCGAAGCCGTGGCGCTCGCGCACGACCTCGGCCATCCGCCGTTCGGGCACACGGGCGAGGAGGCGCTGCACGCCGCCACGGAGGCCCACGGCGGCTTCGATCACAACGTGCAAACCTTCCGAGTCGTGACCGAGCTCGAGCGGCGCTATCCCGACTTCGTCGGTCTGAACCTCAGCTGGGAGACGCTGGAGGGCGTCATCAAGCACAACGGCCCGGTGGCCGACCGGCTCGCGCGGCCGTCGTGGCGGGCGATCGCCCGCTTCAACGCCGACTACGACATCCGTCCGCAGACCTATGCCTCGGCCGAGGCGCAGGCCGCCGCCATCGCTGACGACATCGCCTACAACAACCACGACGTCGACGACGGTCTCGGCGCGGGCCTCTTCCGGTTGGAGGAGCTGACGAGCGTGCCCCTGATCGGGCCGATCCTCGTTGCTCTGCAGGCCGAACGACCGGACCTGGACGAGCAGCTCACCCGCCTCGAAGCCGTCAGGCGGATGATCGGCGCCATGGTCGACGACGTGCTGGCGCAGACTGAGCGGACGCTGGCCGAGGCGGCGATCGACTCCGCCGAAGACGTGCGCCGGCTGGGCCACCCGCTGATCGCGTTTTCGCCGGACATGGCGGAAGATCTCGGCCGCCTTCGACTCTTCCTGCACCAGCGGATGTATCGCCACTTCCGCGTCAATCGCACGCGCAGCCAGGCCCGGCGCATCGTGACGGACCTCTTCGCGCTCTTCGCCGCCGAGCCCGACGTGCTGCCGACCGAATGGTTCGAGCGCGCCAGGACGCGCGACGAAGCGGGCCGCGCGCGGGTGGTCTGCGACTACATCGCCGGCATGACCGACCGCTATGCGATCGAGGAGCATCGCAAGCTGTTCAATCTCGACGTCTGGAGCGCCTGAGGCGGCGATATCGGCGCTAGACTGAAGGCTTCGCAGCCCGATTCGCCGCCGGAGCCGGCCATGACCGATCACGACCGCGGGGCCTATGCGCCACAGAACGACGCGCCGCTGGCGTTCGATCCTCGCCGGGCCGGCGGGCGGCGCGGGCCCGCGCCGATCACGCTGGCCGTCAGTGCGTTCGTGATGGTCGCCGTCTTCATCGGCGTCGTGCTTCTCTACCGAAGCGGTGCGCGGCATCCCGGCGCCGCGCCGCAGGTGGTGGGCCAACCGGTGGGCGACCTGAAAACCGCCCCGGCGTCGTCCGCCGCCGCCTCGTCCGACTCTTCCGCCGGCCTCACGATCTACAAGACCGAATCCGCCCCGCCGAACGAGACCACGCCGGCCCCCACCTTCGCGCCCGGCCCGGAGTCGCCTCAACCGAGGCCGGTCGCGCACACGCCGCCGCCTGCGCCGGTCACGGCCGCGCCGTTGCGCGCCGCTGAGCCCGCGCCGACCGTCCCGCCAGCCACCGCCAAGACGACCCCGAAGGTCGCGCCCAAGCCGCCGCCTGCGCCCGCGGTCGTCGCCAGCGCGCCGACGCCGAAGGCGGTCCCCAAGACGCCGCCGAAAACGCCGCCGCCGGCCGCTGCTGTCTCGTCGGCCCCCGCCTCGACGGGCGGCGCGAGCGTACAGATCGCAGCGCTTCCGACGCAGGCGGCCGCGAACCAGGCGCTGGCCAACGCGGCGAGGAAGGCGCCCATGGCCGGCCGCACGCGTCGGCTGGAGCCGGTGCAGAAGAATGGCCAGACGCTCTACCGCGCGCTGATCGGCGGGTTCGCCAGCCATGCCGAGGCGGTCAGCTTCTGCGCCAAGCTCAAGGCCGCCGGAACCGACTGCATCGTGCGCTAGTGGCCCGCGCCTGTATTTTCGGCTGCGCCGGGCCCGCCCTGGCGGCGGGCGAGGCGGCCTTCTTCCGCGACGCCGACCCCTGGGGCTTCATCCTCTTTCGCCGCAACGTCGAAACGCCCGACCAGGCGCGCGCGCTGGTCGATGCGTTGCGGACCGCGGTCGGACGCCGTGCGCCGGTGCTGATCGACCAGGAAGGCGGTCGCGTGGCGCGGCTGCGGCCTCCGCACTGGCCGGCCTATCCGCCCGGCCGCGCCTACGGCCGCCTGCAGCCGGCGCTGGGGGAGGAGATCGCTCGGCTCGGCGCGCGGATGATCGCCGCCGACCTCGCCGCGCTCGGCGTCGATGTCGACTGCCTGCCGGTGGCCGACACCCCTGTCCCGGGCGCCAACGACGTCATCGGCGACCGAGCCTACGCGGAGGACCCGGCGGCCATTGCGCGGCTGGCGCGCGCGGCGGCCGACGGGCTGCTCGCCGGCGGCGTTCTTCCGGTGGTCAAGCACATGCCCGGCCACGGCCGCGCCCGCGCCGACAGCCACGAGGCGCTGCCCGTCGTCGAGGCTTCCAGGGCCGAGCTGGAGCGCGATTTCGCGCCGTTTCGCGCGCTCGCCGATCTGCCGGCCGGGATGACGGCTCACGTGGTCTACACCGCGCTCGACCCGGCCGCGCCCGCCACCACATCGGCGCGGGTGATCGGCGAGACCATCCGCGGCGACATTGGCTTTCAGGGCCTTCTGCTCAGCGACGACCTTTCGATGAACGCGCTCTCCGGCTCTCTTGGCGAGCGGGCGCGGGCGGCGCTGGCCGCCGGCTGCGACCTCGCGCTTCATTGCAATGGCGATGCAGCCGAGATGCGGGCCGTTGCGGAGGGCGTTCGTCCGCTCCAGGGTCTCGCGGCGGAACGCGCGGAGGCGGCGCTCGCCCGCATCGCCGGTCCGCCGGAAGCCTTCGATGCGGCGAAAGCCCGCGCTCGCTTCGAAGCCGCGTTCGCGGGAGTATGGGCCCCATGAGTCCGACCGACCAGCCGAGCTTCGACTTCGCCGACGCGGAAGCGGCCGCTGAGGAGGGCGCCGCCTTCGTCATCGACCTCGACGGCTACGAGGGCCCGCTGCATGTGCTCTTGGCGCTCGCCCGGGCCCAGAAGGTCGACCTGCTCAAGCTCTCGGTCGCCGACCTTGCCGACCAGTATCTGACCTTCATCGCCCAGGCGCAGCGGGCCAACTTTACCCTTGCGGCGGACTACCTGGTGATGGCCGCCTGGCTCGCGTACCTGAAGTCGCGGCTGCTGCTGCCGGTGCTGACCGGGCCAAAGGACGGCGAGCGCCCGGCCAACGAACTGGCCCAGGACTTGGCGCTGCGGCTCCTCAAGCTGGACGCGCTGCGCAAGGCGGGCGAGGCGCTGCAGGCGCGGCCGCGGCTCGGCCGCGACGTTTTCGGCCGCGGCGATCCCGACGCTGTCCAGGTGAGCGGGACGCTGGTGTTCGAGGGCGATCTCTACGCGCTCGTCCAGGCCTATGTAGCCCAGCGCCAACGCACCGCGACGCATCAGTACCGGCCCGAGCCGGCGCGCGCCTACGCGCTGGAAGACGCCCGCCACCGCCTGCGCGACAAGCTGCCGGAGCTGCGCGCCTGGACGGCCCTTGCCGCCGTCGCACCGTTCGCCAGCGCCGCCGATCCCGATGGCCCGACTCGCGCGTCCTACCTCGCCTCGACGCTTGCCGCCGGTCTCGAACTCGTGCGCGAAGGCGAGCTGGAGGCGCGCCAGCTGGAGCAGTTCGCCGACATCTACCTTCGCGCCCGCCTCCGGCTGGAGGCTGCGGAATGAGCGACCCGGCCGAGACCGAACGCCGGATCGAGGCGCTGCTGTTCGCCGCCAGCGGGCCGCTAAGCGTCGCCGACATGGCGCGCCGGCTGCCGGAAGGCGCCGATGTCCCGACCGCCCTGGCCGCCCTCGGGGCCCGCTACGCCGAGCGCGGCGTGAACCTCGTTTGCGTCGCCGATCGCTGGCGCTTCCAAACCGCGGCCGATCTCGGCTTCCTGATGACGGAGGAGCGCCAGGAACAGCGTCGCCTGTCGCGCGCGGCGCTGGAGACGCTCGCCATCGTCGCCTACCACCAGCCGACCACGCGCGGCGAGATCGAGGCCGTGCGCGGCGTGCAGGCGAACCGCGGCACGCTCGATCTTCTCCTGGAGCTCGGGCTGGTGAAGATGCGCGGCCGCCGCCGCTCGCCCGGGCGGCCGATCACGTTCGGCACCACCGACGCCTTCCTCGAACACTATGGCCTCGCCAGCCTCGCCGACCTGCCGGGCGCGCAGGAGATGAAATCGCTTGGCCTCTTGGCCGGCGACGTCGGATTCGATTTCGCCGCGCCAGGTTCGGCGCCCGACGCGGACGATGAAGATCCGCTCGAGCCGGGCGACTCGCCGGAGTTTCACCAGGACTACCTGGGCGAAGAAGCCTCGTCGTAAGGTCCGACATGGCCACGGAAGCCGATGTCGAACGCTTGGCGCTCTCGCTGCCCAACGTGGTCGCCGAGGTGAGGCACGGCCAACAGCGCTTTGCCATCGAAGGCAAAGGCGTCGCCTGGGCCTATCTCGCCCGCGAGAAGCCGAAGACGCCGCGCGTGCTCGTTCCCGGCGTCGTCGCCATCCGCTGCCCGATCGAAGAGAAGGAGATGCTGATCGAGGCGGCGCCGGAGATCTATTTCGACGACGACCACTATCGCGGCTTTCCCGGTGTACTTGTGCGCCTCGCGGCGATCGGCGAGGCGGAGCTGAAGGCGCGACTGGAGCGTGCGCGCGACGTGCAGGCGCCCAAACGCCGCAGGCGCTAGGCGGCCCCGCCCTTGTCGCCTATCGGCGCGCTTGCTAAACGAGCCCGCTCCGGCGATGAGCCGCGCGCCGGCGGGGCAAAGCCTTCCAGCGCGATCGTTCGTTGTCTGGAGGAGTGTAGCTCAGCTGGTAGAGCATCGGTCTCCAAAACCGAGGGCCGGGGGTTCGAGTCCCTCCACTCCTGCCACTATATTCGTTCATGCCGGCGCGCTGCATTGAGGTCGCCGCCAGGCGCTAGAAGGTTCAAGAAAGCTCGATGGCCAAGGATCAGGGTCTGACGCCCGCACTGCCGAGAGGCCGCCCGGCCGCGCCGTCGGCGGAACCGCGCAAGCGCCGCGTCGGGCCGATCGAGTTCGCCCGTGAGGTGCGGGCCGAGGCGCGCAAGGTCACGTGGACCAGTCGGCGCGAGACCTGGATCATGTCGGTGATGGTTTTCATCATGATCCTGATCACCGCCTTCTTCTTCGTTGCGATCGACTTCGGTCTTCGCATCGTCATGCAGTTCATCTTCAAGCTCGGGACTTAGACGCTCATGGCCGCCGACGACGCCGTCGAAACCGTCAAGTCCAACCCGCGCCACAAGTGGTACATCGTCCACGCCTACTCGAATTTCGAGAAGAAGGTGGCCGAGTCCATCCGCGAGCAGGCCAAGAGCCAAGGGCTGGAGGACGCCTTCTCCGAGATCCTGGTGCCGACCGAGGACGTGGTCGAGATCCGCCGCGGGCGGAAGGTGAACGCCGAGCGCAAGTACTTTCCCGGCTACGTGCTGGTGAAGATGGACCTCTCGGACGAGGCCTATCACCTGATCAAGAACACGCCGAAGGTCACCGGCTTCCTGGGCAGCGGATCCAAGCCGATGCCGGTCTCCGAGAAGGAGGTCGCCCGCATCATCGGCGCGATCGAGGAGGGCGTCGACCGTCCGAAGCCGACCATCACCTTCGAGATCGGCGAGGCGGTGCGCGTGATCGACGGTCCGTTCGCCAGCTTCAACGGCTCGGTCGAGGGCGTCGACGAGGACCGCGCCCGCCTGCGCGTCACCGTCTCCATCTTCGGCCGCGCCACCCCGGTCGAACTCGAATACGCCCAGGTCGAAAAGACCAGCTGAGCCGGTAGCCGGCGCCCGTAAATTCGCGCGCCAGGCGAGTCGAAGAATCCCGGTCGCTTTATGCGGGATCGGCCAAGTTTTCGCCCTTATTAACCAATAGCTCCGCCAAGCGGCGTTCAGGGATCGGATGGTTTCGCGCCGCGCGAGAACACGAAACAAGGTGGGACACATGTCGAAGAAGACGACACTCGGTCTGGTGATGGTCGCTGGACTCTGGACGACTGCGTGCGCGACGCAGGACTACGTCGACAAGCACGTTGCCGCCGTACAGACTCAGGTGACCGATCAGCAAACCCATCTGACCACCCTGGATCAGACCACCCAGGACGCGCTCCAGCGCGCCGAGGCCGCCGGCAAACTGGCGCAAGGGAAGTTCGTCTATTCGATGGTGATGTCGGATGACAGCGCGCACTTCCCCGTCAATGGGTCGAAGCTGTCGAGCGACGAGGTCCAGCGACTGACCGACTTCGCCGGCAAGCTGAAGACCGACAACCGCAACGTCTACCTGGAGATCCAGGGCTACACCGACTCGACCGGCTCGCCCGACTGGAACCTCCGCCTGGGCGGCGACCGCGCCGAGGCCGTGCGGCGGTTCCTGAGCCAGCAGGGCGTGGCCTTGAACCGGATGTCGACGATCTCCTACGGCCAAGACAACCCGGTCGCTCCGAACAACACGCGCGAAGGCCGGGCGCAGAACCGCCGTGTCGTGGTGGTGGTGCTGGACTAATCGCGCGCCGCGCTGGGGTGCGGCGTCAGCAGATCTGACCACCGCCAGGCGTTCAGGCCGACGACGATCCGCGTCCCGGTGGCCGGGGCGATCACCACCAGACCATGCATGGGCTGCGCGCGGCAGGCGGGCGGCGCGAACGCGATTTCCCACATCATCGCCTGGCGGACGGCGGTGAGTCCCTTGCCGTCCTCGCCCTGCAGCCACACCCAGTCGCCGTCCCAGACTTTGACCGCGCGACCGCCGAGGCCTGTGACCGCGGTTCGCACCAGAGGATCTTTCCGTAACGCCTCTTGGACGCGGCGGGTCATATTGCAGGGCCGGCCAGCGGCGTCGCCCGAGTCAGCCGTCTCCGCGCCGGCCAGATCGGCATCGCTGACCCCGGCGTCGGCGGCGGAGACCGCGGCGGCGGGCAAGGTCTTGGTCGCTGTCGTGACGACGGCGCGGGCGAGGGCGCGCGCCGGCGCGACTTTGGCCGGGGCTGCATGGGCGCTGGCGGCGGCGACGGGCGTCGGCGGCGGCGGCTTGGTCGGCGGCGCAAGCGTGACCAGCGAGATGGCGATCGGTTGAGGGTCGAACGCCGCGCGGGCCGCCGGCCACGCGGAAGCCATCGCCAGAAAGACGGCGCCGTGGGCGGCCAGCGCGAAACCCCACGCGCCAACACGGCGCCCGCGCTTACCCCAGCGCCGGCGTCGCGCTGCCCCGGAGGGCGGCCTCTCGTCGTTCCTGAACCCCATCCGCGCCTGTCAAGGTGAACGCAGTATTCACCCTAATCCAATGACATCGCGTCAGGATCATGGCGCCCGTGTCAGTCGCGCCAGAGCCAGCGGAGCGCGTCGGCGAACACCGCGCCGCCGTGGCGCAGGCTGTGGCCGCCTTCGCCAAAGACGAACTTGACGTCGTAGCCGGCGAATTCGAGCGCTGCGGCGACCTCCTTGTTCGCCAGCGGCCAGTTGCCCAGAATGATGTCGGCGTCGGCCTCGCCGCTCTGCATCCACACGCGGATCGGCTTCCGCTCGGTCGAGCGGATGAGGAAGGGGTAGTTGTGCCCGCCGCGGATGGCTGTGAACGAGCCGCAGTGGCTGAGCACGCGCCCGAACGCGTCCGGCCGATACCAGGCGGCGGTGAAGGCGCAGATGCCGCCCGATGAGATGCCGCAGATCGTACGCCATTTGGGATCGGCGGTGAGCTTGCAGCCGATCTGGTCTTCGACGAACGGCAGGACGTCTTCGAGCAGGAAGCGGACGTAGGCGTCGGTCACGCTGTCGTATTCGATGCTCCGCTGCTGGGGCGCGCCGTCCTTCGCGCCGGGCATGACGAAAACGCCGACGGTGGGCGGCGCCTCGCCGGCGGCGAGCAGGGTGTCGAACACCGCCATGGCGCGCACCGGCCCGTTGCGGTCGAGGTAGCCTCCGCCATCCTGGAAGACCATGAGCGCCGGCGGCGCGCCTTTCGGGTCGAACCCCGGCGGTGTGGAGATCCACATGTCCCGCGTCGTCCCTTCGAAGACCCGTGCGCCGGTCCATCCGCGAAACGACGTGACGCTCCCTCGCGGCGTCCCTTCGGCGGGAAACGCTTCCGGGTTGGGGTGGTATTGCCGGTCGCCGGGGGTGGAGAGGGCGTTCTGGATTTCGCGGTTCGCGCGGCCGTTCACGATCCGCGTCGGCTCGACGTCGCTCATCGATCGGTGCAGCCCGAGCTTCTGATAGGTCTCGAGGTCCATGGCCCTTCCTCCGTTCGTTTGCGGCGGGCGGGCGAACCTGCTAGATGCCCGCGCCTTGTCGCGGCCGGCTCGCCGGCGCGGCAGAGAAAATCCGTGGGAGGGCCGCCAACCCGCACCACGGCCTCCGCTTAGTCTGAGAGGACATCAATGGCCAAGAAGATCCTGGGCTACATCAAGCTGCAGGTGCCCGCAGGAGCCGCCACCCCGTCCCCGCCCATCGGGCCGGCGCTGGGGCAGCGCGGCGTCAACATCATGGGCTTCTGCAAGGAGTTCAACGCCCGCACCGAGAAGGAGCAGCGCGGCACGCCGCTGCCGACGGTGATCACCGTCTATCAGGACAAGAGCTTCACCTTCATCACCAAGACGCCGCCGGCGACCCACTACCTGAAGGAGGCCGCCAAGATTAAGTCGGGCGCCAAGATCACGGGTCGCGAGACGGTCGGGCAGGTCACGCGCAGCCAGCTGCGCGACATCGCCGAGAAGAAGATGAAGGACCTGAATGCAAACGACATCGAGGCCGCCGCCCGCATCATCGAGGGCTCGGCGCGCGCGATGGGCCTGCGCGTGGTGGAGAACTGAGCATGGCCAAGGAACCCAAACGCGTGAAGGCCTGGACCGGGGACCGCGAGGCGATCC
>DATGKF010000049.1:0-2379 GCA_035294785.1 Caulobacteraceae bacterium
TGCCGCCCCGTCTGGCCGACCACCACGCCTGGAACCAGCGCCGCGAAGCGCCGGGCGCTCTCGGCGTTCGGCAAACTGAACATCGCCTGGCCGGCGCAGTCGTCGTCGGGACTGTGCGTCGGCGCGGGCTTAAGGCCGAGGTTGCCCAGGTGGCGCGCGCCTTCGATCACCCGGCGCCGCTCGGCGCGCATGGCGTGGACGAACCCGTCGATGCGGTCGAGCTGCACGTTGAGCATCGCGCCCATCAGCTCGGAGGCGCGCGCGCCGTTGCCGGAAAAGGGCTCGACCGCGTCCTGCCGGCCCTGCCAATAGAAGTGGCACGGGTCGATGGCGCAGCGCGCCCGCTCGGCGCAGACGTCGTCGTTGACCGCAACGCCGCCGCCCTCGCCGGAGGTCATATTCTTGTAATAGTTGAAGGAAAACGCGCCGATGTGACCGATCGATCCGAACTTGCGGCCCCGATAGCCGCCGCCCACGCCCTGGCAGGCGTCCTCGATCACGATCAGGTTCCGCCGCGCGGCGATCTCCATGATCGCGTCCATGTCGCAGGCCGCGCCCCACATGTGCACCGGCACGACCGCCTTGGTGCGAGGCCCGATGGCCGCCTCCACCGCGCGCGGATCGATCGTCACGCTTTCGTCGATGTCGACGATCACCGGGATCGCGCCGGCGGTGAGCACCGAGGTGGCGGTCGCCATATAGGTGTGGGCGGGGATCAGCACCTCGTCGCCTGGGCCGAGGCCGACCGCGGTCATGGCCGCGGCGAGGGCGTGGCTGCCGCTGGCCGCCAGCGCGAAGTGCTTCACCCCGATGAAGGCCGCGTAGCGCTGTTCGAACCGCTCGCATTCGTGGCCGACGCCATAGCGGAACAGCTCGCCGGAGCGCACCACGCGCGCCAGCGCCTCGACCTCCGCCTCGCCCACCTTGTACATCTCGCGCCTCCGCAGCTGCGTCGTCACCTCGCCGCGCCTGGCGTTCTAGCAGACTCTGCCGGGTCAGAGGTCGCAGTCGAGCAGGTCGACGTACTGCTGGCCCGAGTGGAGGTCGCGCTCGACAACGCCGCCCTGCGGCGCGGCGCGCGGGAAGGAGATCTTGACCATGCTCAGGGCTTCAACCGGATAGATCGCGATGAGATCGGGGTCGGTCCGGAAGAGCTCGGCCAGCGCCGCCGGCTGGATCGCGGCGGCCGCGTGGTGCTTGCGATAGGCCGCCTCCCCATCGAAGAACACGTCGACGGTGACCCAGAAAGGCCCGGCGACCTTGGAGCGCACGTTGCGGCAGACGTCGCGGAGCTTAGGCATCGGCGGGCGCCCCGACAGTCAGATCGAACCAGGCCGTTCGGACGAGTTCGAAGGGGCTGTCCACCGCCACGACATGGTTCAGCTTGAACTCGAACACCTGGCCGCGGGGGATTTCGGCCGGCGTGAACGGAAAGCCGTAGCTGGGCAGCTCCACGCCGTCGAACAGCGGCATGTGGAAGAGGTAGGGGTTGCAAGCCTTGGCCATCTGGTTCGCCAGGTCCTGGGTTTCGGCGGTGATGACGCACATCACGCCGACCTCGCGCGGCGCCGCGGTCCCCGGCGGCGGCGGGCGGCCCGACACGGCGTTCCAGCCGTAGATGCGCAGCGAGACGTCGAACCGGCCCGCCCGCGCCCCCATGGTCCGCTCGATCCGCCGCGTGAGCACGTGGTGCATCTTGTCGTGAAAGAGGTCGAGGTTGGCGAGCACGTTCGGATCGGCGATGCCGATCATCATGATGGTCTGGTACGGCCCCGCCGAAGCACCTTCGAGCTTCATGGTGTAGGGCCGCGGCTCCCAGACCGAGCCGGACACGCGCACCCTCGCGTCGCTGACCTGCTCGTATCGGGCCGCCGTCACGTCCAGCACGCCGCCGGGCTCGACGAGGCGGAAGGGATTGCTGTTCTCGTAGAGCATGTGCGCCGAGACGCTGTGCACGGTGCACCGGTTGCGGGCGTGAAGCGGCTCGACCTCGAAGCCGCGCGCGTCGATGGTGAAGAGGACGCCGCTGCCCATGCTCGGGTTCGCGGTGCACTGCGCGCCGCATTCGCAGGTCTTGCCGGCATGCCAGGACGCCCCCGGCGGGGCGCCCCTCCACAGCGGGTAGGCGGCCAGCACGGCGGTGTCGGTGCTGCGGCCGCCGATGATGATGTCCGCGCCCCCTTCGAGAGCGGCGATGTACGGCTCCGGCCCCGTCAGCGCGACGATGTGCTGGCAGCCATCGATCGTCTCGTCCGATAGCGCGCCCAGCGGCGGTAGCGGCGTCACCTTGCCCTGGGCGTTCTTGGCCTTCAGCGTTTCAGCCGGGATCTCCGAATAGAGGGCCGCGATCCGCGGGCGAAAGCCCTGCTCGCGCGCAAC
>DATGKF010000050.1:0-2879 GCA_035294785.1 Caulobacteraceae bacterium
CCTCGGCCGTGGTTTAATGCTCATCAGTCCGCGGCGTACGATGTGAAGTGTTCCTGTTTGGCGAGAGTCCGCTCCCGCCGGCGCAGAAATTGTTGTTGTTATTGTTATTGTTGTTGTTTCCTGCGTATCGGGAACCTTCGCATCGAACGCCGCGGGCCAACGGGGCCCAGCGGCGCCAAAGGCGTACGCGCTAGAGCCGGTCCGAGGGCGCAAGCTCCACCGGCCTGCCGTGCGGGGTGCGCTCGTAGGCGGCCGCCCACGCGGCCTTGCGGTTCGCCAATTCGATCGGCGGGGCGAGCCCGCGGCCGGCGCTCAGGGCCTCCAGCGCTGCGACCCAGTGGTGGTAGTAGCGCGAGCCGTCGTCGGTGGGGTCCGTGGCGAGTTCGCGGGCCAGCGCCTGCGCCCACTCCGCCCAGGTGAAGGCGCCCTCGGCGCTCAGCTGCACGGCCAGGGCGAACGCCTGCGCCTGCCAGGGCTCGGCGAACACCGGACCCTCGGCGTCGCGCGGCAGGCCGGGCAGGTCCTCAAGGTCGCTCAAGATAGGGCTCCCAGAGGTCGACGAGCACCACATCGCGCGGCGATGCGTCCGGGCCCCAGAGTTCGCGAGCGGCGAAGCGGACGGTGTAGAGCGCCTGCGCCTCGCCCGTGGCGGTGTCGGGATAGACCTGGGCGCCGTGGCGCCGTTCGACGACGCCGACGCGCCCGCGCACGTAGCGCGGCAGGCGGGTGTGGCCGACGGGATTGAGGTTGCGGGCCCGCACACGGTCGCCGGCCTTGAACGCCGGCGGCGCCGGCGCATCGCGCATGTAGCTCCCCGCGGTCGTGAGCAGGCGCCGGACGCGGTCGGCCGTGGCCGCGTCGGTCCGCTTCGGCGTCGATGGATCGGCTTTGCCGCTTGACAGCTCGTCGGCCGTCACGACGCCTTGCTCGACCAGCGCCATGCAGAGCCCGGCGAGCCAGCGCTCGTGGTAGCTCATGCGCAGGTACGCCGCGCCGGGGATCCGCTCGCGCGCATGGCGGCCGCCGCGGGTCGGGGCGGTCATGGCCATCGCGAACGCGCGGCGCTCCCAATCCGCATGGAACACCGGCTCGTCGGCTTCGGGGGCGACCGGCCCGAGCCCGTGCATGCCGCCCATGTCGTGAACGCCGTTCATAGCCGCGCCGTGCCGATCATGCCGTCGCGGGTGACGAGCGCGGCCAGCGCCTCTTCATCGAGGCCCTCGGTCCCGGCGGGCCGTTCGGGGACGACGAGGTAGCGGAGCTCGGCGGTCGAGTCCCAGACGCGCACCTCGGTGTCGTCCGGCAGCTCGGTTCCGAACTCGGCGAGCACGCCGCGCGGGTCGATCACCGCCCGCGAGCGATAGGCGTTCGACTTGTACCAGACCGGCGGCAACCCCAGCACCGGCCAGGGGTAGCAGGAGCAGAGGGTGCAGACGACGAGGTTGTGGACGTCCGGCGTGTTCTCCACGGCGACCATGTGTTCGCCCTGGGCGCCGGCGTAGCCCAGTTCGGCGATGGCGGCGGTGGCGTCGGCGCGCAGGCGCTCGAGGTAGGCGGGATCGCTCCAGGCCCTGGCCACCACGCGGGCGCCGTTGCGCGGGCCGACCTTGCGCTCGAAGTGGTCGACGATGGCGTCGAGCGCGGCCGGGTCGACCAGCCCCTTCTCGACCAGCAGCGACTCCAGCGCCTTCACGCGCAGCGCGATGTCCGCCGGCGGCTCCTGGCCGTGATCGTGATCGTGAGCCATGGCGCCACATTCGCCGACGGAGCGCGGCAAGGGAAGACGGGGCGTGGCCGCGCCGCGCTTGCAAACCCCGCCCATCGGCAGGAGGCCTCGCGCTAGCGCAGCCCGCTTGGCCCGCGCTTCAAACCCCGCTCATCCCCGCGAACGCGGGGACCCAGGTGTTTTTGCCTGAGGTTAGGATGCACGCGGCAAGTCCGATTATGAACCGCAGAGATCGCAGAGAAGGCGCGGAGGTCGCAGAGATGCGCCGTCCCTCCGCGTGCTCTGCGCCTTCTCTGCGTCCTCTGCGGTAAAAAGCCTTGGTCCCGCTGGCGCCTATGCCCCCGCGGGGCGGGGATGAGCGGACTCTGCGATCAGGCTGAGCCTACTTCGTCCCGATCGCCGCCCGCGCCGCGGCGATCGCCGCGGCAGCGCCGGCGCCCACGAACGCGGCGTCGTTGCCGACGGTGACGAACTGGAAGCCGGCCTCGAGGCGAAGCTTGGCGTACGCCGGCGTCACGGTGTGGATTCCCGCGGCGACGCCATGCGCCTTGCAGGCCGCGCGAATCGCTTCGACGGTCGCCATGTGCTCGGCGTTGTCCGTGTCGCCGGCTGGCGGCAGGCCGAGGGCGTAGGCAAGGTCGCTGGGGCCGATGTAGACGCCGTCGAGGCCGGGCGTTGCGGCGATCTCGTCTAGGTTGGCGATGCCCTCCCTGGTTTCGATCATGACGATGCAGGCGATCTGGCCGTTCGCCTCGGCGGCGTAGCCGCGGCCGCCGTAGAGGGCCGCGCGGATCGGTCCGAACGAGCGTCCGCCGTCCGGCGGATAGCGGCAGGCGGCCACCGCGGCCGCCGCCTCCTCGCGGTTGTTCACCAAGGGCACGATCACCCCCATGGCGCCGGCGTCGAGGCTCTTGCCGATCAGTTCGGCGCGGTTGGCGGCGACGCGGACGATGGGCGTGGTCTCGGTCGTCGAGATGGCCGGCAGCATGTTGCGCAGGTCGACGTAGTCGATGAGGCCATGCTGCATGTCGACGCAAAGCCAGTCGAAGCCGGCGCTGGCCATCACCTCGGCGGTGTGGGTGTTGGCGAGCGAGAGCCAGCCGCCGATCGTCTGTTCGCCCCGCCGCCATTTGGCGAGCGCCTGGTTGGTCCG
>DATGKF010000051.1:0-5018 GCA_035294785.1 Caulobacteraceae bacterium
ATGATGACCACCTTCGCCGCCATGCTGGGGGCGCTGCCGTTGGCCATCGGCTGGGGCGACGGGGCCGAGCTTCGCCGGCCGCTCGGCATCACCATCATCGGCGGCCTCCTGGTCAGCCAGGTCCTGACCCTGCTCACCACGCCCGTCGTCTATCTCTACCTCGACCGCTTCCGCCGCCGCCCCGCCGACGAGCGAGAGCTCGGCCGCGAAGCCGACACCCCGCCCGCCCCGCAACCCGCATGATGACCACGCCGAGTCCCCAGACCTTGCCGCCGGCCCCAGGTTGGCGCCCCTTCTCCCCTCGCGGGAGAAGGTGGCCCCGCGGAGCGGGGTCGGATGAGGGGCCGCGCCGCGCTCTCCGGTCGGCCTTGCGTCACCGAGCCCGGTCCAAGGCTTGCCGCCGCGGTGACGCCGCGCGTTCGTGTCCGTTCGTGTTTTTCGTGGTTCAAAACGCGGCGCCGCCGCCAGAACGCTCGCCGGCAAGGTCGGCGCGGCCCCTCATCCGTCTCGCTGACCCGATCCACCTTCTCCCTCGAGGGGAAAAGGACGCCGCTGAGCCGCCGCGACCAGAACACCGGCGAAGTGTAGAGCCTTAGTTTAGGATGCCCCTGATGGACCCGCGTACCCTGAAATCTGCGCCCACGGTGGCGCTGGCCGCCGCGCTGCTCGCCGCGACCGCGCTCGCCGGCTGCGAGGTTGGCCCCAACTATCACCGCCCGCCGGTCGAGACGCCGCCGGCGTTCAAGGAAGCGCAGGGCTGGACGCCGGCCCGCCCGTCCGACGGCGTCGACCGCGGCGACTGGTGGGCGATGTTCGACGATCCGGTGCTCGACGGGCTCGAGCGCAAGGTCGAGGTGTCCAACCAGAATCTGGCCGCCGCCGAAGCCGCCTATCGCGAGGCGCGCGCGCTCGTCGCCGAACAGCGGGCCAACCTCTTCCCCACCGTGAACCTCACCGCCTCGGCCACCCGCTCGGGGCGCAGCGGCGGGAATGCGGGCGCGGGCGGCGGGGCCGGCGGCGCGGGCGCCGGCGCCGGCGGCGGCACGGGCAACAACTTCCAGGTCCAGCTCGGCGCCAGCTGGGCGCCGGACATCTGGGGCAAGGTCCGCCGCGCGATCGAAGGCGCCAAGGCCTCCGCCCAGCTGTCGGCGGCCGATCTCGCCAACGCCCGCCTCACCGCCCAGAGCGAGCTTGCCGCCGACTACATCGGCCTGCGCATCGCTGATGCGCAAAAGGCGTTGCTGCAAGCCGCCGTCGACGCCGACCAGCGCTCGCTCGACATCACCCAGAACCAGTACACGGCCGGGGTCGCGGCCAAGAGCGACGTGCTGCAGGCCAAGACGGTGCTCGACAACGCCAAGGCCAGCCTCGTCGACATCGACCAGCAGCGCGCCGACGACGAGCACGCCATCGCCGTTCTCGACGGCGAACCGCCGGCCGACCTCACCATCGCGCCGGACCCGGCCTGGAAGCCCACGGTGCCCGAGACGCCGATCGCGCTGCCCTCGACCATGCTCGAGCGCCGCCCGGACGTCGCCGCCGCCGAACGCAACGCCGCCTCGGCCAGCGCCCAGATCGGCGTGCAGACCGCCGGCTTCTTCCCCAACCTGACGATCAGCGCCGATGGGGGCTTTGCGTCCAGTGTGCTCTCGACCCTGTTCAAGAGCGCCAACAGCTTCTGGTCGATCGGCGCCAACGCGACCCAAGTCGTCTTCGACGCCGGCGCGACCGGCGCGCGGGTGCGTGGGGCCAAGGCCGCCTACGACCAGGCCGTCGCCCAGTACCGCCAGACCTCGCTGTCGGCCTTCCAGCAGGTCGAGGACGACCTCGTCGCGGCCCGCGTGCTGCAGGACGAGCAGCCGCTGCGCGCGGCGGCCACCGCCGACGCCAACCAGGCCGAACAGATATCGCTCAACCAGTACCGCGCCGGCCAGGTCGCCTACACCCAGGTGGTGATCACCGAAACCGCGGCGCTGAACGCGCGCCAGACGCTGCTCGCGCTCGAAGGCCAGCGCATGACCACCGCCATCAGCCTCGTCGAAGCCCTCGGCGGCGGCTGGTCGGCGACCCAGCTCCCGAAGAACCCCTGACGTCGGCCGGCCGGCCCCAATAAAACCTCTCCCAGAGAGGGAGGGGGGAGGCGCCCGTTGCAAAGCAACGGGAGGGGTGAGGGATTACAGCGCCCCAAGCCCGGCGCAGGGGTACGCTACTAGCGTACTTTTCAGTTGCGTCGGTACGCTATCCGCGTATTGTTCGCTCGTGATGTTGTTCGCACCCAGACCTATTCGAAAAGCCTGAAGCGGCTCCGCAAGCTGGGCGCGTCTGACGCCGACATTCTGGCTATGGAGAACGAAATCGCGGCCGATCCGGCGCGCGGCGACGTCATCCAGAGCTCGGGTGGCCTGCGCAAGTTCCGCTTCGCCTTCGGTGGCTCCGGCAAGCGCGGCGGCGGGCGGGCCATCTACTTCGCATGGATGACGGCTGAAACCGTCATCCTCATCACGACCTATCCCAAGGTCGACAAGGAAGACCTGTCGGCGAAGGAACTGAAGCTCTTCGCGGCGCTCATAGAGGAGTTGACCAATGACTGACGTGGCCAGAGAGATCGAGGCCGGCCTTCGCGAGGCGATCGCCTGGAAGCGTGGTGAGATCGCCCTGCCTGTGCGGCGCGCTGGCGAGGCCATGCCCGCTGAGCGCGTTCGTGAGATTCGCAAGAGCGTGGCAAAGAGCCCGCGTGAGTTTGAAGCCAGGTTCGGCGTTCCGGCCCGCACCGTCGAGGGCTGGGAACAAGGCCGCAAAGTCGATATCGCCGCCGCGGTGCTTCTGACCGTAATCGCCAAGAACCCCGCCGCCGTGGAGGCCGCGCTGCATGATGATCGCCAAGCCGGCTAAGTGATCCTCGCCGGGCCCCCGAATCGCTTCCAAAGGGAGGGCAGGGCACAGCCCGGCGCGGAGGCAGCACGGCGCTAGGCGGTTTCCTGAGCGCCTTCCCGCACGTGTCATACTCAGGCGATCAGCTGATCTTCACCCTCAAGTCCAGGAGCACCCTCACTCAAACTCACCGCAAAGGCGCCTCATCGCCTAACTCCGGACGCGCGCGCGTTCGGGTCGGGCGATGCCGTTGCGCTCGTCGCCCAGAGGCAAGGATGGCCGGCTCGGTCCACCTCCTCCCTCCCCTTCCCCCTCAACCGACGCTGACCATCCTTTCCTCTGGGCGACCCTTGGGCCGCCAGGTCCCCTCGATTGCCGTCACGCCGGCGCCCTTTGGCCCGCGGCGGGCGCGTGCGCTTGGCTGGCGGCCGCCCGTGCGAGGCAGGCGAAGAACCCCTGACGCGGCCTTCGGGCTTTCTGCTAAGCTCGCGCCGTCTACGCCGAACGAGGGAGCGTCGAACGTGAAGGCAACCCGGGTCTGGCTGATCGCGCTGGCCGCGCCGCTGCTGCTCACGGCCTGCGGCGTCAACACCATCCCCACCGACGAGGAGAAGGCCAAGGCCGCCTGGGCCGACGTCCAGAACCAGTACCAGCGCCGCTCCGACCTGGTGCCCAATCTGGTCGCCACCGTGCAGGGCTACGCCCAGCAGGAAAAGAGCGTGCTGGTCCAGGTCACCCAGGCGCGCGCCCAGGCGACCCACGTCTCGGTCGACGCCTCGACGCTCACCGACCCGGCCAAGTTCCAGCAATACCAGGCGGCTCAGGATCAGCTGTCGGGCGTGCTCGGCCACCTGCTCTCCATCACCGAGAACTATCCGGATCTGAAGTCGAACGAGAACTTCCTGACGCTGCAGTCGCAGCTCGAGGGGACGGAAAACCGCATCGCCATCGCCCGGCGCGACTACAACGACGCCGTTCGCGTCTACAACACCGACCTGCACACCTTTCCGGGCGTGATCTGGGCCGGCACGCTCTACAAGTCGGAGAAGCCGATGCAGGAGTTCGCCGCCACCGCGACCGCCCAGACCGCGCCCACGGTCAGCTTCGCGCCGACCAACCAATAGGCGCCATGCTCCGTGGCCTGATCATCCTCGCCATCACGGCCTTCGCGCTGGTCGCCGCGCCGGCGCGCGCGGCGCCGACGTTTCCGCCGCTGAACGGCCAGCGGGTCGTCGACGACGCCCACGTGCTCTCCCCGGCGACGGTCGCCGCCCTCACGGCCAAGCTCGCGGCGCTGGAGGCCAAGACCACCGACCAGGTCGTCGTGGTCACCCTGCCGGACCTGCAGGGCTACGAGATCGAGGACTACGGCTACCAGCTCGGCCGCGCCTGGCAGATCGGCCAGAAGGGCAAGAACAACGGCGTCATCTTCATCGTCGTCCCGTCGCTGCACAAAGTCAGGATCGAGGTCGGCTATGGCCTCGAGCCGGTGCTCACCGACGCGCTCTCCAGCCAGATCCTGCAGGAGCAGGTGCTGCCCAAGTTCCGCGCCAACGACATCGACGGGGGCGTGACCGCGGGGACCGACGCCATCATCGGCGAGCTCGGGCTCGATCCGGCCGCGCAGGCGCAGGCGAACGCCCAGGCGCAGGCCGCCGCGCAGGCCCCGGTCTACCACCGGCCGAACCCGATCCCGATCATCATCGGGCTCGTCATCTTCTTCTTCGTCATCCGGGGTCTGTTCGGCTTCCGCCGCGGCGGACTGTGGATGGCCGCGCCCTTCCTCTTCTCCAGCGGCTGGCGCGGCGCCGGCGACTATGGCGGCGGCGGCGGCTTCGGCGGCGGCGGCGGCGGTGGGTTCTCCGGGGGCGGCGGATCGTTCGGGGGCGGCGGCGCCTCGGGGGGCTGGTGAGGATGCTGACGCCCGAAGACCACACGCGCGTCCACGCCGCCATCGCCGCCGCCGAGGCCAAGACGGCCGGCGAGCTCTTCTGCATCGTGGCGCGCGAGAGCGCGTCTTATCGCGAAGTCCCGCTCGCCTGGGCGGCGATCGCGGCCTTCGCCCTTCCGCCGCTGGTGCTGCTGGCGGGCCTTCGCCCCGCCGCGCTGCTCGCCAGCCTGCAGGGCGGCTGGGTGATTCCGCGTCC
>DATGKF010000052.1:0-6442 GCA_035294785.1 Caulobacteraceae bacterium
GATCGATCGTCACCTCATACTGCTCCTTCACCAGCGCCTCGTAGATGTTCTCCAGCGAGATCCGCTTCATGTGCGGGCAGAGGTTGCAGGGGCGGACGAACTCGGTCTCCGGCGCCTCGCAGGCGATGTTGTCGGCCATGGAGCATTCGGTGATCAGCACCACCTGCTTGGGGCGGCGGCGCATGACGTAGTCGTTCATCGCCGCGGTCGAGCCGGCGAAGTCGGCGAGCTCGATCACTTCGGTCGGGCATTCGGGGTGAGCGAGAATCTCGGCGTTCGGATAGGCCTCGCGCAGCTCGGCGATGTCGGCGGCGTCGAAGCGCTCGTGCACCTCGCAGCGGCCCGCCCAGGCGATGATCTTGACCGGCGTCTGGCGCGCGACGTTCCTGGCCAGGAACTCGTCGGGCAGAAGGATGACGCGGTCGGTCCCCCACACGCGCGCGGCGTGCTCCACGACCTGCACGGCGTTGGCGCTGGTGCAGCAGATGTCGATCTCGGCTTTCACCTCGGCGGTGGTGTTGATGTAGGCGACCACGGGCACGCCCGGATAGCGCTGTTTGATCAGCCGCACGTCGGCGCCGGTGATCGAGGCGGCGAGCGAACAGCCGGCGCGCAGGTCCGGGATCAGGACCGTCTTGTCAGGACAGATGACCTTGGACGTCTCGGCCATGAAGAGCACGCCGGCCTGGACGATGATCGCGGCGTCGGACTTGGCGGCTTCGCGGGCGAGGCCGAGGCTGTCGCCGACGTAGTCGCCGACGCCGTGGAAAATCTCCGGCGTCATGTAGTTGTGCGCCAGGATGACGGCGTTCTTTTGTCGCTTCAGGTCGTTGATGGCGGCGACGAGCGGCGCCTGCAGCCGCCACTCCAGCGGCGTGACGCGCGCCTTGACCTTTTCCCAGATCGGGCTGGTCAGCGCTTCGACTTCGCGCGTGAACTGCAGCGGTTGTGACCCGTCCGCCATTTCCCCCGTCTCCTTTTGCTCACTATGAGCATTATGGGGCGCCGTAAAAACGCCGGGCACGGATAGAAGCGCCGGCGTCACCCCGACTTATGCTTCATCTGAGCATAAGCTGTCAAGAGATATAGTCCCCCGAGAGCGGCCTGAAAAGGGGGACGTGGCGTCAACCTGACGTGATGGCCGCTTTCTTCGCCGTCATCCTTTCGCTGGAGGCGAGGCGGAATGCGGGGCCTATGAATACGGGATCGAGCACCGTGATCATGGCTGGCCCGAACAGGTTGGGCCATGACGGGGTAGTGTAAATCGCGGGGCGCAACGGTACGAAGAGGGGATGGCGGGCCCTTTCATCCCCACCCAAGACGATGTCCGCCGCGCGCAGGCGATCGTGGGGGCCTATGCGCGGACGCGGCTGGAGACTATCGCCGCCAGGCCCGGCAACCCGAGGGGAGGGGAGTTCCGCAGCTTCGACGGCGGCGCGGTGGCGCTGCGGATGCCGGGCTTTCCAGGGTCGGCGTTCAACAACGCCTACGGGTTCAGCGATGAGCACATCGAGGCGATCCCCGGGCTGATCGACTGGTACAAAGCCGGCGTCGGCGGCGCGTTCGCGCTCGCGCCGGGCGCGGCGACGGTGAAGACCGCTGGTCTCCTCGCCGATGCCGGTTTCCGCTTGAGCGTCTGGCACGCCACGATGATCGGCCCGCCGGAGTTGCCGTCGGCCGAAGCGCCCGGCGTGACGATCGAACCGGTGACCGACGAGGCGGCGCTGGGACCGTTCGCCGACGTCTATCACCGCGGCTGGAACTACACCGCTTTCCGCATCCCGATGCAGTCCTGGCTGACAGCGCCCGGCTGGCGGCTCTACCTGGCTCGGTTCGAGGGCGAGCCGGCCGGCGCGGCCATCCTCTATCTGGACGGCGAGGACGGCTATCTGGCCGACGGGGCGGTCGACCCGGACTTCCGCCACCACGGCGTGCACCGGGCGCTGCTCGACCGGCGCGTGGACGACGCGCGCGCCGCGGGCGCGAAGCGCATCGTGTCCGGCTGCAACTACCTCTCGGGCAGCTTCCGCAACCAGCTGCGCAAAGGGCTCTCGCTGCTGTTCACCGAGACCTTCTGGGCGCTGCCGCCGCCAGCCCGTTGACTTGCCTGATCCGCGCCGCTCTAGGCGCCGCGCATCACCGTCGAGAGCCAGGCTCTGAGTGCATCGAAGAAGTCGTCGCGCGCGAGGCGCTCCTTCCAGGGCGAGTGGCCGCAGCGCTCAAACTCCGCGTACTCGAGTTGGGGCAACACCGGGCGAAGGCCGTCGCGGATCATGCCGCCTGGGTGCGGATCGTAGCTTCCGTGCAGCATCAGGACCGGCGCGCGGATGGCCGCGAAGGCCGCCGGATAGACCCCCTCGGCCTGTAGGCGGAGCATGTCGTTCCAGGTCTCAGTGTGGGCTCGCTCGTCGAACGGCTCTTCGGCGCGCCGCTCGCGATCGATGGAGTAATCGTAGGGGTACGGATCGTTGGCGCGGTCGGCGAGGGTCGCCTGCAGTTGCGCGCGTGTGGCGAGGTCGAACGTGCCGCAGCCGACAAGCACGATTGCGGCGGCGGCGCGGGGATGCGCCGCGGCGAAGGCGAGCGCCAGCATGGCGCCCCAAGATTCGCCGATCAGCGCGGGGCGCTCGCCGGGCCACGCGGTTTCGATCAGCACACGCAGGTCGGCGACGTGCGTCGCGACGGTGAGCGGCGATGCGCCGCTGCCCCGTTGCCAGGGCTCGAGGACGCGGAAGCGGTCGGCCAGCCCGCGGGCCAGGCCGGCTGCGCCGCCGACCGCGGCGGGGCCGCCATGCAGGACGATGACAGGCGCTCCGGTCGCGCCGTGGGTACGAACCCGCAACGCGCCGATCGTCTGCATCGACGTCACCCAAACGCCTTCGGGTAGTCGACCTTCAGAGGGTCGCGGAGGGCGCCGGGTTCGATTTCCAGGGCCATGAAGGCGGGGGAGCCGGCGTAAGGCGACATGAGCTTGCCCGCCGCTTCCGGCGAGAAGCCGAAGCGCGGGTAGTAGGGCGGGTGGCCGAGCACGACTACGGCCTCCATGCCCGCGGCGCGGCAGGCCTCGATCCCGTGGCGGCAGAGGTCGGAGCCAACGCCGGTGTGCTGGCGCGCCGGGGCGACGGCGACCGGGCCGAGGGCGGCGATGCGCCGGCCGGCCGGGTCGGTGCGCATGCGGCTGAAGAGGACGTGGCCGACCACTTGGCCGTCGTCCTCGGCGACCAGCTCGACCAGCGCCAAGCCTTCGGCGCGCACGCCTTCGATGATGGACGCCTCGTCGTAGCGGGAGTCATCGAACGCGGCGCGGGTGATGGCGGCGATGATGGCGTGGTCGGCGGCGACCGCCTCGCGGATCACCATTGGCCGATCTTCTTCGCCTCGGCGTGGGTGAGCTTGTGGTGGGCGCGCGCGTGGTCTTCCTCGGCCAGGAAGCGCACCGCCTCCAGCGCCGCCATGCAACCCATGCCGGCGGCGGTGACGGCCTGGCGATAGACGTCGTCTGTGACATCGCCGGCGGCGTAGACGCCATGGACGGCGGTCGAGGCGGTCCCGGCCTTCACATGCAGATAGCCAGCCTCGTCCATGTCCAGCTGGCCCTTGAACAGCTCGGAGGAGGGCGCGTGGCCGATCGCGATGAAGACGCCGTCGCAGGCCAGCTCGCGGGTCTCGGCGCTTTTCACGTTCTTCAGCCGGACGCCGGTGACGCCGCGCGGCTCGTCGGTGCCGAGCACGGCTTCGACGGCCGAGTCCCAGATCACCTCGATCTTCGGGTGGGCGAACAGGCGGTTCTGCAGGATCTTCTCGGCGCGGAACTCGTCGCGCCGGTGCACGACGGTGACCTTTGAGGCGAAGTTCGTCAGGAACAGCGCTTCCTCGACGGCGGTGTTGCCGCCGCCGACCACGACGACCTCCTTGCCGCGGTAGAAGAAGCCGTCGCACGTCGCGCAGGCGGAGACGCCGAAGCCCTGGAACCGCTTTTCGGTGTCGAGCCCCAGCCACTTCGCCTGGGCGCCGGTGGAGATGATCACCGTCTCGGCGAGGAAGACGGCGCCGGAGTCGCAAATGAGCCGGAAGGGCCGCTCGGAGAGGTCGGCGGAGATGACGATGTCGTCGATGCACTCGGCGCCGACGTGCTCGGCCTGAGCGCGCATCTGCTCCATCAGCCACGGGCCCTGGATGGTCTCAGCGAAGCCCGGATAGTTCTCCACGTCGGTGGTGATGGTCAGCTGCCCGCCCGGCTCCAGGCCCGCGATCAGCACCGGCGCCAGCATGGCGCGCGCCGCGTAGACGGCGGCGGTGTAGCCGGCCGGGCCGGAGCCGATGATGGCGCAGCGGACGGAACGGGGCTCTTGGGGCATGCGGGCGCTTTCGGACTGAGTCTCGAACGCCACTATGTAGCCATTCGCGCCGCGCGGTGAAGGTCAGCCAGGCGCGCGGGCTTTGCCGTCGTGGGGGCCGAGCGCGCGCGGCGGGACGTCGGTCCAGCGATCCTCGCGCGTCGCTTCGTGCACTGGGTTCAGCGGATAGTGGATGCGGTTCTCCGCCTTCGGCTTCTCGCCGACGACGATCAGGCGCACCTCTTCGGCGGTGTTGTTGAGGAAGGTGTGGCAGACGCCCGTTCCGGCCGGCAGCCCGACCGCGTCGCCGGGCTTCAGCCGGAAGAGATGGCCGTCGATCCACACGTCGGGGTGGCCCTCGAGCACGAAAGCGAACTCATCCTCGGCGCTTTCGGCGTGCGGATAGGAGGTGCGACGCCCCGGTGGCAGGCGCTCGTGATGAATGCCAATGCGTGTAACGCCAAGCTTTTCAGCCAGCGGCGCGCCGATGGACATGAGCTCCGAGTCACCCGGATAGTGGCTGTCGTCCGGGCTCTCGAGCTCCGACCAGTGGGCGATGAAGTCGGGACGATCGGGCATAGGCGTTCCTGAGAGAGGCGGCGGTGGACGGAAAAGCCCGCATCCTATTCCTGGCCGACGCCGGTGCGAAAGCGGGCGGCGGCCATGTGATGCGCTGCCTGACGCTGGCCGAGGCGCTGATGCGGCGCGGCGCGGAATGCGCCTTTGTGGCCACGCCCGCGGCTGTGGCGGTGCTCGAGGCGTTCGGCGCGGCGGGGATCGAAACGATCCCGCTGGCCGGCGAGGCGAGTGCGGCGGAGCTGGCCGCGGCCGGCGTGGCGGTGGGGCGCCGCGACACAGCGATCGTCGCCGACCACTACGGCTTTGGCCCAGCGGACGAGGCGGCGCTGGCGGCGACGGGCGCGCGGCTGCTGATCATCGACGATCTCCGCCGGCGGCACGCGGGCGGCATCGTGCTCGATCCCGGTCTCGGACGGACGGCGGCCGACTACCCGGGGCGCGAGGCGCTGCTTGGGCCGGCCTATGCGCTGGTGCGGCCGGCGTTCGCGGCCGCGCGGGCGAACGCTCTTCAGCGCCGCGCGGCGGACGGGCCGGCGGCGCGCGTTCTCGTCTCGCTCGGCCTCGGCGACGCCGGCGCCATCACCAGCCGCGTGGTGCGGGCGCTGATTCCCGCGGTGGGCGAGATGACGCTGGATGTGGCGATGGGCGACGGCGCGCCCAGCCGCGGCGAACTCGAGGCGTTGGCGCGGGGCGATCCGCGCATCGTCATCCATATCGACGCGCGCGACATGGCGGCGTTGACCGCGACGGCGGACTTCGCCGTCGGCGCCGGCGGGGCCAGCGTCTGGGAGCGGTGCGTGGTGGGGCTGCCGAGCCTGACGGTCGTCCTCGCCGACAATCAGCGCGACAACGCCGCGGCGCTGGCCAACGCCGGCGCGACGTTCGCCATCGCGCCGCCCTCCGGCGACTTCGACCGGCGCCTGAGGCGCGGGTTCGAGGCGCTGGCCAACGACGCGGCGGTCCGCGCCGCCATGGCCGAAGCCGCCGCCGTGCTCTGCGACGGGCTTGGCGTCGAACGGGTTGCGGAGCGGCTGCTGGCCTAGCCGATCTGGTCCCAGGCCAGGGGTTCGCCGCGTTTCAGGTCGCGGGCGGCGGGGCGGCCGATGACATCGCCGAGGTGCTTGGGCGGCAGGCCGTGGCCGGGGCGGATGGAGCGGACGTTGGCCGCGGTCAGAGGCTCGCCCTTGGCCACGTCGGCGACGACGTAGAGCGAGCGGCGAAGGTCGCGGTTGGACGCTTCGGCGGCGACTTCTCCGTAGTGTACTTGGCCGAGCGCCGCCCAGGCGTCGCGGCAGTCGGCGACGAGGCGTTTGAGTTCATCCGGTTCGAGCGAGAAGGCGGAGTCCGGCCCGCCGTCGGCGCGGGCGAGCGTGAAGTGCTTCTCGATCACCGCCGCGCCCAGCGCCACGGCCGCGACGGCGACGGCCGTCCCGAGCGTGTGGTCGGAGAGGCCGGCGATGACGCCGTGGGCGCTGGCGAGGTGGGGCAGGGTGCGCAGGTGCATCTGGTCGGCCGGCGTCGGATAG
>DATGKF010000053.1:0-19454 GCA_035294785.1 Caulobacteraceae bacterium
CTGGAGAGGCCGCAGCCGATCACCGGATCGGTCCAGCCGGCGGCGTCGCCGATCAGGACGCCGCCCTCGACGAACGGTGCGTCCGACCAGGTCTCGTTGTTGAGGAAGGCGAGGAGCGGGCCAGCTGCGCGAGCGCCGGCGATCACCTTGCCGTGCGGGCAGCAGTCCACGTCGAACGCGGCGAGGAACTTCTCGGCTGCGTCCGCGCCGGCGAAGCGTTGGCGCTGATCGGTCGGCCAGAGTCCGTAGACGCGCATCCTGTCGCCGGCGAGCGGGAAGATCGCGTACGCGAAGTCGCCGGCGGTCCCGAGCGTCCAGACGTTGCGATCCCAGCCGCCCGTTCCTTCGGCCAGGAGCCCGGCCAGCCAGTTGCGCGGCGCGGTGCTTTCGAGGGGGACGCCGAAGGCTTCGCGCACGGCGGAAGGGCGCCCGTCCGCGCCGACGACCAGCCGCCCGTGGGCCGCATAGCGATGGCCGCCGGCCTCGTATTCCACCTGCGGCTCGGCGCCGGCTTCGACGCTGACGACAGCGACGCCTCGCCGCGCCGTCGCGCCGGCCGCGACCGCCGCATCGTAGAGGGCCTGGCAGTGGGTCGGATGGGCGAGCGTCATCACGCCGGGCACGTCGGGCGCGAAGCCCTCCATCGGGGCGGCGGCGGCCTCCGCTATTTCGGGCGGCGCCACTTCGTCGTAGCCGACCATGCTGCCGACATAGTGGGCGCCTGCGGCCTCGAGCGACTCGACCAGGCCGAGCCGGCGGGCTTCGGCGACGCCCCAGGGCGCAAAGGCCTCGCCGCGCACGCGGTCAGCGTAGCTCTCCGACTTCTCGATGAGGAGCACGTCCAGCCCGCCGCGCGCGAGCGCCGCGGCCAGCGCCGAGCCGCCAATGCCGGCGCCGATGATGATGACGTCATGCGAGGTCTCGGACATCGAAATGCTCCCCCTTCGGGCCCCAGTGCATGGCCCGTTGTACGCTACGGCTAGAGGAGCGGATCAGTATCCCGCCGAGAGCGGGCCCTGCGAACGGCGCGGCGGCCGAGCGAGCGTTTGCAGGACGACGCTGTTATGAGACCCGTCGGAACCGGTGTTCCCAGCCGCGCGAGGAACGCGCGACAACATGAGCAGGCGAAGATGTCGTCCACCGAAGGCAACCTCGTCACCGAAACGCTCGGGTACGACGGCGGCCGGCAGGTCACGGCGTACGTTCCGGCAGGTCCGCCGCACGCGGTGGTGTTCTGTGGCGACGGTCAGCTGATTCCGCCATGGGGCGCCTTCGTCGCGGCGGCCGGCAGGCCCTCCACGATGATCGTCGGCGTCCACCGGTTGGCGGACGAGACTGAGCGCCTGCATGAGTACTCGCCGGGCTTCGATCCGGAACGGTTCGCGGCTCATGAGCGGTTCTTCGTCGAGGACGCGCGCGACTGGGTGCGGACGCGCTTCGGGGTCGCCCTGCCGAAGGAGCGCACCGCCGTGCACGGCGTCTCGGCCGGTGGGGAGCTGGCGCTCGCCATCGGGCTTCGGCATCCGGACGTTTACGGCGCGATATTCTGCGCCTCACCGGGCGGGGGTTACCGGCCGCCCGAGGTGATGCCGAGCCCGCTTCCGCGCGCCTACCTGGTCGGCGGCACCGAGGAGCCCTGGTTTTTAGAGAACGCCACCCGGTGGGCGGACGCGCTGCGCGATGCCGGCGCCGACGTGGTGATGGCCGAACGGGCCGGCTCGCACGGCGGCGCGTTCTGGCGAGACGAGCTCCCGCTCATGCTGGCCTGGGCGTTCGGACGCGTCTAGGACCGCGCCAGCGCCGGCTCTGCGCCGGCCCGGGCCGCGTCGTAAGCCGCCCACATCGGGGCGCAGTCGATGACCGTCCCCTCGGCCATGGCCCGGTCGATGGCCATGACGGTGAGGCCGGCTTCCATGGAATCCCAGGGCGTGACAGGGAAGGCGGCGCGGCCTTCGAGCGCGGCCAGCAGGTCCAGCGCCATGGCCTGGTCGGCGCCGTTGTGGCTGTCGGCGGTGACGCCGCCGTAGTCGATGCGCTCCGGCTTGGCGCGGTTCAGCGCGCGGCGGACCATGAGCTTGTTGCGGACGAGGTCGGCGATCAGCGTGCCCTCGGCGCCGGCGACGTACCAGCGGCGTTCGGAAAGGGCGACGTGGCTGTTGGAGTGGAACGCGAGGCGAAAGCCGTTGGCGTACTCGACCAGCGCCACCTGGTGGTCGGCGAGGTCCACGTCGGACTGGAAAGCGTCGTTCGAGCCGGCCCAGCCGGCGTCGCGCATGGCGTAGGCGGGCGAGCCGTCCTCGTAGGCGCGGGGGGCGTCGGCGCGCTCGGGCGTGAAGATCTTGCGCCCGCCAAAGCTCGCCACCTTCGCCGGGCGCGAACGGCACATGCGCCCGAAGATATCGAAGTCGTGGCAGACCTTGTCGAGCATGAACGAGCCGCCCCAGTCGGCGCGCCGGCGCCAGTTGCGGGCGAGGTAGGCGCCGTGTTCCGGGGGCAGGTGCTCGGTGGCGTCCATGGAGATGAGCGGGCCGAGTTCGCCGGCGTCCACGCGGGCGAACACCTCTTTGACGATCGGCATCGAGCGCATGACGAGGCCGATGAAGAGCGGCGGCGCGCCCTTGGCGGTGATCAGGCGGGCGAGTTCGAAGGTCTCGGCCTCGGTGCGGACGATCGGCTTTTCGGAGAAGATCGGATAGCCGGCGGCGAAGGCGGCCTTCAGGTGCGTCAGGTGCAGGTGATTGGGCGTCCCGATCATCACGAGGTCGTAGGGGCCGGCGGCCAGCAGCGCCTGGGGCGTCGGGAACGGGTGGCCGAGCAGGACGCCCGCGGCGTCCAGGATCGAGGCGCCAACCGGCGCCGGGTCGCAATAGCCGTCCACCCGCAGGTCCCAGCCCATCTCCTTCATCGCGCCGAGCACATGGGCGATGCGCTGGCCAAGACCGATGACGGCGATGCGTTGGGTGGTCATGGGCGGGGCCTCCTTTCGGCTTTCCTAGAGCCGAACGCCCGGCTTGCGCCAGAGGCGGAGATGGGTTTGCCTGCGCCGCATGATGTTCACCAAGCGCCTGCGCGAGCCGATCCGCCGCGGCGAGATCACCTGCTCGGTGCGCATCTGGCGCTCGGCGCGGGTGCAGGTGGGGGCGCGCTATCCGCTGGCGCCGGGGCAGATCGAGGTCACGCGGCTGGTGGAGATTGACCTCGACGACGTCACGGAGGATCTGGCGCGGCGCGGCGGCTTTAAGGACCTGGACGACCTCTTAAGCGTCGCGAAACACGGCCGCGGCGAGCGGGTGTTCCTGGTCGAGTTCGAATACCTGCCGCCGGACCTCTAAGCGCGCCACCACCCTTCGGCGTCATGGCCGGACTTGTTCCGGCCACCCATGATCACCGTGGACCGTGAGTGTTCATGGGTCCCCGGCACTCCGCTTCGCTCCGGCCGAGGATGACGGGAGAAGGCGCGGCTCACCCACCCTTTAGCAGTCCGGTGGCCTGGTCGATGCGGGCGGTGGCGGCGTCGAGGGCGGCGGCGGTGCGGGCGATGTAGGCGCGGGCCTCATCCCAGCGGCCGGCTTCGAGGGCTTCGCGGACGCCCGGAAGGGTCTTCGAGCCATAGCCGGTGAGCAGGCCCGGCGCGTAGATCAGGTGCCGGTACCAGGGCCGTCCGGGCAGGCCCTGCGGGTCGGTCAGCGTGTGCTCGACGCCGATGAGCAGCGCGTCGAGCTTCGCCTGCGTCGGCGGGGCGACGGGGCCGGCGGCCAGCGCTGCGTCATAGGCCGCCCCGCTCGCCTTCAGCCGCGCGACGGCGGCGTCCAGGGGGCCGAAGTCGATGGCGGGCACAGGCGGTTCCGCTACCGGCGGCGCGTTGGCCTTGGTCGGGTCGGCGGCGAGGTCGAAGGCGTGGGCGGCGATCAGGCGGTCGACCAGCTCGGCGTGCTCGCGCTTGGTGGCGACGAGCTTGTGCAGCTCATCCAGGTTGCGGCCGATCGTGTCGGCGAGGTCGCCGAACTGGAGCGGCGCGACGTCGGCGTCGGCGGTTCTGAGCACGATGCGGCCCATCGTCTTGGCCAGCACGACGCCATAGGTCATGCCCGGATCGCCGAAGCGGGAGAAGTGCTCGAACGTGTCGTACTGCGAGTGGTAGACGCCCGCCTGCTCGCCCTCGCCGCCGTACTCGAGGTTGATCGAGGCGATGCCCAGGTGCTGGACGAAGGGCGTGTAGTCCGAGCCCGAGCCCATAGGCCCGATGGGCATGTCGCCGCCGGCGGCGGCCAGCCGGGCGAGGCTCTTGTCGTCTTCGCTGGCGCCCGGATCGGCGGCTTTCGCCTGCGACGCGGCCAGCGCGCGCTCGCGCACGCTGACGCCGGTCTCCGGGTCGCGCACGTTGGCGGCTGCCTGGTCAATCAGCCGCTGTTCGGAGTAGCTCGCTTCGGCGCGAAGGAGGCCGCGCGCGTTGGAGTCGGAGTTTGCGTAGAGCACCGCCTTCGTCGTCAGTTCGTCGGCATGCGTTTCCGCCCATTCCGTCGAGCCGAGAAGGCCCGGCTCCTCCCCGTCCCAGCTCGCGTAGACGATGGTGCGCTTCGGCCGCCAGCCGGTCTGGGCCAGCGCGCCGATGGCCCTCGCCTCCTCCAGCATGGCGCTCTGGCCGGAGAGCGGATCCCAGGCGCCGAACACCCAGCCGTCGCGGTGATTGCCGCGGATGACCCACTCGTCGGGCCGCTCAGCGCCCTTCATCACGGCGATGACGTCGTAGATGGTCTTCAGGCTCCAGTCCGACTGGACGACCATGTGCACGGAGGCCGCGCTCGGACCCGTGTGGTAGGTGATCGGCAGCTGGCCCCGCCAGCTCTTGGGGACCACCTGGCCGCCAAGGGCCGCCAGCAACGGCTGGGCGTCGGCGTAGGAGATCGGCAGCGCCGGGATCTTCATCAGCGTCTTGCCTTCGGCGAGCGGGATGCGCTTGGCGTCCGCGGTCGCGCCCCAGCCCGGGGTGAGCGGGTCGCCGGTCTCGACCGGCAGGTCCTCGACCGAGCCGCGCTGCACGCCTTCGCTCGGCCGCCAAGCGCCGGCCGGATAGGGATCGCCCGCGCCATAGCCGTCGTCGGCCGGGTCGGAATAGATGAGGCAGCCGACCGCGCCATGCTCGTGGGCGAGCTTGACCTTCAGCCCGCGCCAGCCGCCGCCGTAACGGACGATGACGATCTTGCCGGTCACGTCGACGCCCAGGCGCGCCAGCGCCTTGTAGTCGTCCGGCATGCCATAGTTGACGTAGACGAGGGGCGCGGTGACGTCGCCGTCGGCGGCGTAGATCAGGTAGGGCGGCAAGGCGCCGTCGTGGACCGCCGAGGTGGCGTCGCCGGGGATGGTCGGCTCGGCCAGCGTGGCCTTGAACGGCCGCGGGCCGAGGAGCTCGAGGCTCTCGCGCAGCGGAGTCGGATAGAGCACCTGGAACGCCTCGATGTGGGCGTCCCAGCCCCAGGTCTGGAATTGGTCCAGCACCCACTCGGCGTTGTCCTTGTCGTGCGGCGAGCCGACCTGATTGGGCGCCGAGGACAGCCGGCGCAGCCGCTCCGCGATGGCGTCAGGCGAGAGCTGCGCGTCGAACCGGGCCTCGACCGCACGTTCGGCATCGGCGCCCTGCGCCGTGAACCCCAGCATCGGCGCGGCCGAAGCGGCCGTCGGCGCGAGAACGGCGGCGATCGCCGCGGCGGCAAGCCAATCGATTCCCATGCCCGGACCCCAACACCCGCTCATCCCCGCGGACGCGGGGACCCAGTCTTTGGCCAACTCCTGATAGCCCGCCGAAGGGACAACTTCATCAAAAACGCCTGCGGTCCCCGCTTTGGCTGTTACGCGCCTCTGCTTCGCAGTCCCGGGGATGAGCGGTGTTATTTTACCGCCTGCGCTGCCGAGCCCGCCGAATCTCCTTGTCCGCCAGCGGGCGCCGGGCGTGACTGGCGGCATGAGAGCGCGGGCGAAACGGTGGGTGCAACGGGTGGCCGGCTTCGGCGCGCTCGCGCTCGTGGCCGCGGCCCCGGCGCCAGGCGAGCAGCGCGACGTGGTCTTCACCGAGGTCTCGCCGCTGTCGTCGAACGCGGAGCTCCTCAGGCGCGCACTCAGTCCGATCGCCGCGGCGCAGGTGCAGGCGAAGCTCGACGCCGAGCACGCCGCCCTCGCCGACCAGCCCGTGGATCCGACACGCGAGCGGTTCACGCTGGTCGTGCCGCCGACCGCGCCGGAGAAGGGCTACGGCCTGATCGTCTTCGTCTCGCCGCTGGCCGAGGCGGAGCCGCCGCCGGGGTGGGCCGCCGTGCTGGCCCGGCGCGGGATGATCTTCACCGCCGCCGAGCGGTCGGGGAACGACCAGCAGGTGGTGGGCCGGCGCGAGCCGCTGGCCATCCTGGCGGCGGTGAACGCGATGCGCCGCTACCCGGTCGATCCGGCGCGGGTCTACATCGGCGGGATCAGCGGCGGCGCGCGCGTGGCGATGAAGCTGGCGCTGGCCTACCCGGACCTCTTCAAAGGCGCGCTCCTGAACGCCGGCTCCGACCCGATCGGCGAGCTTGGAACGCCGATCCCGCCGCGCAGCCTCTTCGAGGCGTTCCAGGCCGGGAGCCGGCTCGTCTACGTGACCGGAACGGCGGACGAGGCGGCGCAGGCGGACGATGCGGCGAGCCAGCGAAGCATGAAGGCGTTCTGCGTCTTCGACGTCGCGGTGCAGCCGATGGCCGGCGCGGGGCACGAGGCCGCCTCGCCGGCGCAGCTCGACCGGGCGCTGGCCACGCTCGATGCGCCGGCGCAAGGCGACGCCGGCAAACTCGCCGCGTGCCGCCAGGGGCTGGACGCCGAGATCGCGGCGCGCCTGGACCGGGTCGAGGCTTTGCTGACGGCGGGCAAGCGGGGCGAGGCGGCGAAGCTTCTCGCCGACACCGACCGCCGCTACGGCGGGCTGGCCGCGCCACGCAGCGTGGAGCTCTGGCGTAAGGGCGCGTACACGCCCGACTAACCACCCCGCTCATCCCCGCGACGGCGGGATTCCAGGTGAAGTCCGGCGGAGGATTTGGCCAAAGACTGGGTCCCCGCCTCCGCGGGATGAGCGCGAGTGAATACCGACCTATGCGGGAGCGGCGGGCGCGGGCGACGCTCCCTCGGGAGGGGCATGCTCGCGGTTGATTTCTTCCAGCGAGATGCGGCCGGTTTCCGGGACCAGGAGCCAGGTGGCGATGGCGCCCAGCACGGCGAGGCCGGCGATGACGACATAGGCGCCCGCCTGGCCGATGCCCTTGAAGAGGAGCGGGAAGGCGAAGCCGCTGATCGCCGCGCCGATGCGGCCGCCGGCGACGGTGATGCTTTGGGCGACGCTGCGCACGCGCGTCGGCGCGAGCTCGACCCCGAGAATGCCGGCGCCCGAGACGAGCCCGGGACCGGTCATGGCGATGTTGAGAAGGCCGTAGACGCCGAACGCCAGCGCCGGCGCGGCGAGCAGCTGTTTCTGCATGATCGCGAAGACGCCGAGCAGGACGGCGCCGGCGAGGAAGCCCCATCCCTGCAACGGCTTGCGCCCAAACCGATCGATGATGAACAGCGAGCCGGCGAACGACGCCGGCAGTACGAAAAGGATCTGGGTCAGGAAGGAGAACATCGCCGGGTCCATGCCCAGCGTCTTGGCGATGATGTTCGGACCGAAGAGGATGAAGACGTAGACGACCAGATCGTAGAGCATCCACAGAAGCGCCGCCGCCAGGATCGGCCGGGCGTGGCTGGCGAACACCGTCCAAAAGTCGCGGCTGTCGTGCTCGGGTGCGGCGAGCTGCTGGCCGCTGACCTCGGCGATCACCTGCTCGGCTTCCGCCTTCTGGTTCGCGAGCTTGGCGAGATAGCGCACCGTTTCCGGCATGCGGCGGCGGAAGTAGAGCACGCCGAGCGCCGGCACGGCGCCGCCGGCCAGCACCAGCCGCCACTGCAGGTCGTCGGGCACGTGCAACGCGCTGAGCAGAAACTTGACGAGCACGGCGGCCAGGGCGCCCAGCGGCCACATGGTGCCGAAGCCGAGGCCGAGCGCCCGGCCCCGATCGGCGCGGTTGGCGTGCTCGGCCATGATCACCGGCGAGAGCACGTAGTCGGCGCCGACGCCGATCCCGAGGAGGAAGCGCAGGCCGATCAGCCACACCACGTCCGGCGCGAACGCCTGGGCGATGGCGGCGACGCCCAGGAGCAGCACGTCCAGCCCGTAAAAGCGCTTGCGTCCCCACTGGCCGAGCACACCGAAGCCCAGAGCGCCGATCGCCGCGCCGACCAGCGCCGAGGCCGACAGCAGCGCCGACTGCACGCCCGTCAGGCTGGCCTGGTGGAAGGAATGCAGCACCAGGGTGAGCACCAGCGCCAGGGACGAGAGGTCGTAGCCGTCGCAGAAGACGCCGAGGCCGGTGGTCAGGGTGGCGCGCCAGTGGAAGGCCTTGAACCGTTGCTCGTCGAGCGCCGCAAATGCGCTTTCGGTCACGCCATCTCTCCCCTCGCCCAGCGGCGACGCCCCACCGCTAACAAGATTGTCGCCCAGATGCTAAGCGGGCGCACGCGTTTCCAACGTCTAGACAGGGTTTGTGACAGTGGCGAGAGCGGTCGGTCGCGTAGGCTTGGTCGCGCTCGTCCTGGGCGCGGTCGCCGCGCTGCTCTGGCTGGCGGTCGCGCCCGCCGAGTCGGCCGACCCGGGCGCGCTCTGGCGGGTCGTGCGCGGCCTCTGCGTGACCGACATGCGGCTGACCGGCCATCCGGCCCCTTGCGCGCGGGTGGACCTCGCCAAGGGCTACGCGGTCGTCAACGACATCAGCGGCGGCACGCAGCTCCTTGCGGTGCCGACGTCGCGCATCCCAGGCATCGAGTCGCCGGCGCTGCTCCGCGCCGATGCGCCCAACTATTGGCAGGATGCGTGGGACGCAAAGCCGCTGTTCGAACGTCGCGCCGGGCGCGATGTGCCGCGCGAGGATCTGGCCCTGGCGATCAACTCGGTCGACGGCCGCACACAGGACCAGCTGCACATCCACATCGACTGCGTGCGACGAGGGATCCGCAGGTTGCTCGACAAGATGCAGGGTCGCATCGGGGACCATTGGGCCGACTTCGACATCGGCGATGTGCGCCGGCACTACCGCGCCATGCGCGTCGAGGGCGCCGACCTCGGCGATCGCGACCCGTTCAAGCTCTTGGCGGACGACCCAAGAGCCCGCGCCGACATGGGCCGGGAGACGATGGCGGTGATCGGCACGGTGTTCGCCGACGGACGCCCCGGCTTCATCCTCCTCGCTGACCAGGCCGACTGGACCCGCTTCGACAAGGGCACCGCCGAGGACCTGATGGACCACCGATGCAAAATCTTGCGCGACGGAACCTAGGCGCCGAGCCCCTGGCCGAAGAACTGGGCCAGGTAGACGACGACGAGCGCCACGAGCCAACCGGTGTGCCACCAGCGGTTCTTGATGAAGACGAGCGACAGGGTCACGGGAAGCACGAACCACGCCGGCCAGAACACCTCGAGCTTGTGCGGTCCGGCGACGTGCAGCACCGCCCAGAGATTCACCGCCGTGAGGACGATCCACTGGGCGGCGAACAACAGCCAGTAGCGGCGGGAGACCGCGGCGTAGTGGGCGGCCAAGTCGATCTTGTCCTCGCCGGCCTCGTCCGGCAGCGCCGCCGCGGCGAGCAGAAAGAGGAGCAGTGCGCCGGCCAGCTCGCCGACGTACATCTCGAAGGTCAGGGTCTTGGCGATGCCGGCGCCGGAGAACCAGGCCCACCACTGGGTGACGATCTTCAGGAACGCCACGATCGCCGCCAGCGGCGCCAGCCAATCCCATCGCACGCGTCGGCCGGCGCTGAGGAGGCGGTGCAGGCTGAGCGCCAAGTCGGACAGAGCGAGGCCGAGGATCACCGCGGCCAGGATCAGCAGATACTCGAACGCTCCCAACTCGCCACCTCCGGCCCGTGCGTTCTTCAGGCCGGGGCGGCCTCGGTTTCTTCTTGGGCGACGAAGCCGCGCCAGCCGTTCATGTATTCGACCATCCCCGGCCCGAGGCGTTCGTTGCGGAGATAGGCGCGCGTGACCGGCAGAGCGATCGTCTGGAAGTTCGCATCGGCGGCGACTCTTTCCGGGAAGTCGTGGTGCAGCACCGCCGCGCGGCCGAGGATGGCGAAGTCGTAGCCGGTCGCCGCCAGCTTGCGGCAGTCGGCGGCGCTCATCAGCTTGCCGGCGGCGCCCAGGCGGGTTTCGCCGCGCGGCAGATCGGCGAACCAGCTGGCCAGCGGCTTCTCCGCAAACGCTTCCTCCACCGGGCGCTTGAAGCAGTCCCAAAGCGACATATCGAGGAAGTCGAGGTCGCCGGACGCCAGCAGCCGTTCGGCCAGCGCCAGCTGCTCGGCGAAGACCAGGCCGAACCGCTCGGGCGAGATGCGGACGCCCAGCTGGAAGTCGGGGCGGGTGCGCGTGCGGACGCCCTTGATGATGTCGAAGAGGATGCGCGCGCGGTTCTCGGGGCTGCCGCCGTAGCGGTCCTCGCGCCGGTTGGTCTCGGGGCTGATGAAGGCGCAGAGGATGTAGCCGTGGGCGCCGTGCAGCTCGACACCGTCGAAGCCGGCCCGCTCGGCGCGCTCGGCGGCGGCGATGAAGTCCTCGGTCAGCTGCTCGACCTCGGCGGTGGAGAGCGCGCGCGTGCCCGTATCGGCGTCTTCGGATGGGCCGACCGGCGCCTCGCCGGTCAGCTCTTTCGGCGAGCGCAGGCCGGCGTGGTGCAGCTGGACCGACGCGACGGCGCCGAAGCTCTTGATGCGCGCGGCCAGGCGCGTGAGTCCCGGCAGGTGCTCGTCGCCGAACACGCCGAGCTGGCCGGGGAAGCCCTGGCCGATGCGCTGCACGTGCGCCGCGCAGGTCATCACGAGGCCGAAGCCCCCCTCGGCGCGGTAGGTGAGCCAGTTGAACTCGTCGTCGGAGAGCGTTCCGTCCGGGTGGCTCTGCAGGTTGGTGAGCGGCGCCAGCATGAAGCGGTTGCGCCAAGCCGGACCGCGGGTGAGCGTCATCGGCTGGAAGAGATCGGTCATGAAACGAAACGGCCCCGTGTGAAAAGTCGGATGGTTCTTTAGCCGGGCGGCCAGCAGCCGTGAACCGTTGACGCCGCCGCCCCGGGCTAAGGTATGGTTCGTTTGGGATTGCGCCAGAGGCCAGACCGCATGGTTCGCGACATCAACCTGAACCTGAACGGCCAGATGCGGACGGTCGAGGCCGACGACACCGCGACGCTGCTCGAGGTGCTGCGCAACCACTTGGGCCTGAAAGGCGCCCGCTACGGCTGCGGCGCCGAGCAGTGCGGCGCCTGTTCGGTGATCATCGACGGTGAGGACAAGCCGTCGTGCGCGGTCGAGGTCGGATCACTCGAGGGCCGCGCCATCACGACGATCGAGGGCATCGGAACGCCCGAGCGGCCGCATCCGCTGCAGCAGGCTTTCATCGACAAGCAGGCCGGCCAGTGCGGCTATTGCCTCTCCGGCATCCTGGTGGGCGCGAAGGCGCTGCTGGATCGCAACCCCTCGCCCACCCGCGCCGACGTCGCCGAGGCGCTGGCCTGGCACCTTTGCCGATGTGGGGCGCACAACCGGATCATGGATGCGGTGCTGCTGGCCGCCGAGCGCATGCGCGAGAGGGCCGCGGCATGACCATCCCTCAGACTCTGCAGAACAATCCCAGCCTCGACCGGTGGGTGTCGTTTCCAGCCAAGGGCCGCGTGCGCGTTGCGGTCGGCAAGACCGAGTACGGACAGGGCATGCTGACCGGCCTCGCCCAGATCGCCGCCGAGGAACTGGACGTCGCCTTCGATCGGCTTGACGTGGTCAACCTCGAGACGGGCGCCTCGCCGGACGAGGGGCTGACGGTGGGCTCGATGAGCACCGAGATGTCGGGCGCCTCGATCCGCGCCGCCTGCGCCGAGGCGCGGTCGCTGTTCGCCGAGGCGGCGGCCAGGCGGCTCGGGTGCGACCCCGGCGAACTCGACATCGACGACGGCGCCTTCCTGCACGGCGGCGCGGCCACCGGCCTCGACTATTGGGCGCTCGCCGGCGAGGTCGACCTTGGCCGCCCACCCAGCGAGGACGTCAAGGCCAAGTCGCCGGACAAGCACAAGCTGGTCGGGACCTCGCAGCCGCGGATCGATCTGCCGGCGAAGCTGTTCGGCGCCGCCTTCCTGCACGACCTCGTGCTGCCCGGCATGCTGCACGCGCGGGTGCTGCGCCAGCCGGGACCGAAAGCCGCGCTCGCCGGGCTCGACGAGGCGGCGGTGCGCCGCGCGGCCGGCGGCGAGATCGACATCCTGCGCGAGGCGAACTTCGTCGCCTTCATCGGCGAAAGCGAGCCGGCCGTCGCCGCGGCTGTCACCGCCGCCGAGGGCCTGGCGGAATGGGACGGAGCGCGCGACCTCTCACCCGCGCTTTCGGAGACAGACTCGCTGAAGACGCTGCCGTCAGAGGCCTTTCCGTCCGGCGCTCCGGCCCCGGCCGACTCCAACCGCCGGCGGCTCTCAGCCTCCTACGGCCGGCCATACATCGCCCACGGATCGATGGGCCCGTCCTGCGGCGTCGCCGAGATGAAGGACGGCAAGCTCACCGTCTGGACCCACGCCCAGGGCGTCTATCCGCTGCGCATGATGCTGGCGCGCGTGTGTAAGATTGCCGTGGACGACATCCACGTGCTGCACCGGCAGGGCGCCGGAACCTATGGTCACAACGGCTCGGACGACGCGGCGATCGACGCCGCCGTGATCGCCGTCCGCCGGCCGGGGCGGCCCATCCGCGTGCAGTGGCGGCGCGAGGACGAGTTCGGCCACGAGCCGCTCGGCACCGCCATGCGCATCGATCTTGCGGCGGAACTGGACGCCAGCGGGCGGCTGGTCGACTACACGGCCGACATCTGGAGCGGCTCGCACACCGGCGGGCGCGGCCGTTGCCTGGCCGAGACCGCACTCGGACTCGAGGCGCCGCCGCCGATGACTCCGCCGACCGGACCAGGCGGCATGCGCTTTTCCGGCGGCGTCCTGAACGCCATACCCTCTTACGAAATTCCGGATCGTCGGTTTACGGAGCATGCTCTGACCGCGCCGGTGCGCACGTCGTCCCTTCGCGGCCTGGGCGGGCCGGTGAACACCTACGCCGGCGAGTGCTTCATCGACGAGCTGGCCGATCTGGCCGGCCAGGACCCGCTGGCCTTTCGCCTGGGCATGATGTCGGATCCGCGGGCGATTGCGGTGCTGACAAAACTGGCGGCGATGGCGGGGTGGGAGCGCCGCGGCGCCGCTGGGTCAGGCAAAGGCCTCGGCCTCGCCTACTGCCGCTATCGCGGACGGGGCGCCTATGTGGCGGCGGCGGCCGCGGTGAGCGTCGACGCGGAGGTAAGGCTCGACCACCTCTGGTGCGTCACCGACTGCGGCCAGGTGATCAATCCGGACGGGGCGAAGAACCAGCTCGAGGGCGGCATGGTCATGGCCGCCAGCTGGGCGCTGAAGGAGCAGGTCAAACTGGGCGGACGCGGGATCGTGTCGACCACCTGGGGCGACTATCCGATCCTGCGTTTCGACGAGGTCCCGCCGGTGGACGTTGAACTGATCATGCAGCAGCACGAGCCGTCGACCGGAAGCGGCGAGGTCTCGTCTGGCCCGGCGCTGGCCGCCATCGGCAACGCCGTCGCCCACGCCCTCGGCGCCCGCATCCGCGAGCTGCCCTACACCCACGAGCGCGTCGCGGCGGCGTTGTTGGCCTAGGCACGACGTCTCCCTCTCCCCGCGGGGAGAGGGTTCTCGCCTACGCCGTCATGGCGTTGACCCAGTTTTCCGGGTTCGTTTCGCGGTACTTTTTCTTGTCGGCGTCGGAAGCCAGGCGCTGGATCAGCTGGGCGTCGTTGTAGACTTGGCCGGTGAAGGTGTCCGGGGTCTGGAGCGCGAGCAGGATGGCGGCTTCGACGTAAGAGTCGGGCGCCGGCAGGTTCGGGCGCGCGACGCCAGGCGCGGGGCCGGCCGCGCCGGCAGGGCGCGAGGCGGGGCGGCCGAAGAGGAGGCCGGGCGTGTTGATGCCGCCAACCGGGCGCATGGCGTTCACGGCGATGCCCTCCTCCTTCAGCTCGCGCGCCAGCCCAATGGTCATCGCCTCGATCGCCCGCTTGGTCGCGCCATAGTGCGAACCGCCGAACGCCGCGACGGACGAGATGTTGATGATGTTGCCGCTCTTCTGCGCCTGCATCGCCGGCAGCACCGCGCGGACGCAGCGGAATGGTCCGTGTACGTTGATATTGAACTCCAGTTCCCACGACTTGATCTTGATGGTCGAGATCAGGCCTTGCGGCTGAACGGCCGCGTTGGTCATCAGGATGTCGATCCGGCCCCAGGTCTCGAGCGTCTTGGCGACCATCGCCTCGACCGAGTCCATGTCGGCGACGTTGCAGACGACCGGCAGCGCCTCGCCGCCGGCCGCCTCGACCAGCTTGGCCGTGTGATAGATCGTGCCCGGAAGACGTGGGTCGGTCTCTGTCTCGGTGCGGGCGGCGATCACCACCTTGGCCCCTTCGCGCGCATAGCCGACAGCGCAATATTCGCCCAAGCCCCGGCTCGCGCCCGTGATCACTGCGACTTTGCCCGCCAATCGTCCCGCCATCTCGTCTCTCCAATGCTCGATCAGAAAACGCCGGTTTAGCGCCGCGCACGCCATCGGCAAACAGGTCTGACCAGAGATGAGGGGCTTGAGGCCGACGCGGCGGCGCCGCTAAGTGGCGGGATGAGCTACTGGCTGGTGAAATCGGAGCCCGCGACCTGGTCCTGGGACGCACACGTGAAGGCCGGCGCGAAGGACGCCTGGACCGGCGTGCGCAACTTCCAGGCGCGCGCGCACCTGAACAATATGAAAAAGGGCGACAAGGTCTTCTACTACCACTCGGGCGACGAAAAAGCGGTGGTGGGGATCAGCGAAGTCGCCGGCGAAGCTTATCCCGATCCCACCGACAAGGACGGCAAGTTCGTCGCCGTCGATCTGAAGGCCGACAAGCCACTGAAGCGGCCGGTGAGCCTGAGCGAGATCAAGGCGAACCCGGCGTTTGCGAACATGGTGCTCGTGAAGAGCTCGCGCCTTTCGGTGCAGCCGGTGACGGCCGACGAATGGAAACGCATCAACGACTTAGGGAGCTAGCGCCTTGGCCAGATCACCGGACTTCCTGACCGCCGTCGGCATCGGCGTCAGCGACATGAAGCGCTCGGTGGACTTCTACACCCGCGTGCTCGGCATGCAGCAGACGCAGACCTTCAGTCTGCCGGAGATGGAGGAGGTGGTCGTCGCGCACGAGGGACGGAGCGCGGTCGTGCTGATGCACTACACCGACGGCTCGGCGCGCAACTATCGCGACAATCCGATCAAGCTCGTCTTCTACGTCACCGACGCCCGCGCCCGCACCGACGCGGTCCGCGCCGAGGGGCTGGAGATCACCCGCGAGCCCGGCGTGGTCGAGGGCATGGGCGGCGCCGTCATCGGCATGGGCAAGGATCCGGACGGCTACGTGCTGGAGTTCATCCAGCTGGCGGCGCAGCCGGCGACCCAGCCCGCGTGAGGCTTTCCAAGCCGCACATGGACGTCGGCCTCTATGTGCGCCAGGTCGAGCCGGCGCTGCGTTTCTGGCAGGACGAGGCCGGCGCGGTGTTCGACCATGTGCTGCCGCTGGGGCCGGGCCTCAGGCAGCACCGGCACGACCTCTACGGCTCGGTGCTGAAGATCAACAACTCGCTGAACCCGCAACCCGACAATCCGCCGACCGGGTACAAGGAGCTCTTGATCGCGCGCGAGGGGCTTGAGGCGCCGAGGCCGCTGGGCGATCCGGAAGGCAACCGCGTCGCGCTCGTCCCGCCGGGGACGTTCGGGGTGAAGAAAGTCGGCGTGCGCCTGGGGGTCCGGGACGTCGCCGCGCACCGGCGGTTCTACACCGAGGCGCTGGGGCTGGCGGAGGAGCGCGTCGACGGGGCCGAAGCGGCGTTCCGCGCCGGCGACAGCCTCATTCTGGTCGACCATGATGCGAACGCGCCGGAAAGCGCGGTGATCGGCGGTTACGGCTGGCGCTACATCACCTTCCAGATCTTCAAGGTCGACGAGGAGCACGCCTTCGCGGTGGCGCACGGCGCCGGCGAGGGCCGCAAGCCCGTGACGCTGGGCGAAACCGCCCGCATCTCCATGATCCGCGACCCAGACGGCAACTGGATCGAACTCTCGCAAAGGGCCTCGATCGTCGGCAGTCTGGCGCCGAGCTAGGCGGCGCTCACGTTTTTCGCCACCACCGCTTCGTACGCAGCCCGCAGTTCAGCCGAGACGCGGCGTTCCGGCATGGGCGCGCCCAAGTGCAGCGCGCGCAGCTCGTCCATGAAGGCCGCCCACATCGACGGCCCGCCCTCCTCGAGCAGCTCGGCGCGGATGGAGAGCTCTTCGGAGACCGGCGTGTGGCGGCGGCCCCAGGCGCCCATCTGAGCCAACAATGGCACCAGCTGAATAGCCGGTTCAGTCAGGCTGTAGATGGCCTTCTGCTTGTGGGTGGGGTCTTCGACGCGGCTGAGCAGGCCGGCCGCGACCAGCCGTTTCAGGCGATCGGCGAGGATGTTGGAGGCGATTCCCTCTTCCGAGCGTGTCAGCAGTTCGCGGTAGTGGCGGCGGGCGCCGAACATCACGTCGCGGATGACGATGAGGCTCCAGCGATCGCCGAGCATCTCCAGCGTCAGGTTTATGGGGCAGCCCGACCGCCCCGCGCCGCCAATGGTACGTTTGTTCGCCATGACCGCTTGCAAAGTAAAATCAGTTTGGTTACGAGGCAACTGATTGCTAGTCGCAACTGGTCTTGACCACAGAGGAGACGAGGAAATGGCGAAGCTGATCCTGTCCATGTTCATGAGCCTCGACGGCTACGTCGAAGGCCCGAACGGCGCCTTCATCGGCCCGGCCTGGTCCGCCGACATGGAGACGCACTGGGCGAACGCCAACACCGCGCGCGCCGCCAGGCTGCTCTATGGCCGGACGAACTTCCTGTTCAACCGCGACTTCTGGTTGGACCCGAACGGCCCGGCGGCGGCCGCGCCACACGCGAAGCTGATGAACGCGCTGCCGAAGACCGTCGTCTCGACCACGCTGAGCGGCGACGTGGGCTGGAACGGGACAGTGGTCCGCGATCTTTCGGCGGTCGCGGCGCTGAAGGCGGACACCGACGGCGACATCCAATCCTTTGGCGGCGCCGGGCTCGCCGATGGCCTGATCCGCGCCGGCCTCATCGATGAGTACGTGCTGCTCATCATGCCGACGCTGTTCGGCGGCGGTCGGCGGCTCTTCCGGGACGACCGTGCGCCCGCCGATCTCGCCCTCATCGACTCTCGGCAGTTCGACACCGGCGCGGTGCTGCTGCGCTACCAACCCGCCGCGTAAGGAAAAAGGCGATGGGCCTAAAGCTCTACGGACACCCCTTCTCGTCCTACACACAGAAGGCGCTGATCGCCCTCTATGAGAACGAAACGCCGTTCGAGTTCATGACGCTGGAGGATGAGGCCAACAACGAGGCGCTCGCCCGGCTCTGGCCGATGAAGCGGTTCCCGATCCTCACCGACGGCGAGCGCACGATCCTGGAAGCGACCAGCGTGATCGAGCATCTGGCCGCCGCGTATCCGGGGCCGGTGGCGTTGATCCCCGCCGATCCGGCCGCGGCCGTCGAAGCGCGGATGATGGACCGGGTGTTCGACAACTACGTTGGCGGGCCGCAAGGCAGCATCGTCTTCAACGCCATCCGCGCGGAGACGGACCGCGACCCCTACGGGCCGACCGAGTGGCGAGCGATGCTGGAGACGGCCTACGCCTGGCTGGACGAGCGGATGGCGACGCGCGAATGGGCCTGTGGCGAGGCGTTCACGCTGGCCGATTGCGCCGCGGCGCCGCACCTCTTCTACGCCGACTGGACGCATCCGATCGACGCCGGCTTCACGGCGCTGCACGCCTACCGCGCCCGCCTGCTCGCGCGGCCAAGCTTCGCCCGCTGCGTCGACGGCGGGCGCCCCTACCGCGCCTACTTTCCGCTCGGCGCGCCGGATCGCGACTGAGCGGCCGCTAGCCCTCGGGCCCCTTCAGGTAGGGTTCGACGACGCCCTGCAGCTTCATGGTCAGCGGATCGCCGCGGCGATCCTTGGTGGCGCCGACGGCCACGCGGATCCAACCCTCGCTGACGCAATACTCCTCGACGTTGGTCTTCTCGGCGCCGTTGAAGCGAATGCCGACCCCGCGCTCCAGCAGAGCCGCATCGTGGTAGGGGCTGCGCGGACTGGTCGCCAAGCGGTCGGGCAGCGCTTCGGACGAGGGGTCGGCCATGGCGGATCAGCCGGGCTTCAGATCAGGGCGGGAGGCCAGGAAGGCGGCCTTCTCGGCCGCGGTCAGCACCTTGCCGCGCTTTAGCCGGCTGACCTTGGGCGTCGGCGCGGCGTAGGTCGCCGGCTTGGCGCCCTTGCTGGTGTCCGTCGGCTTCATGCGCGCTTCCCCGCTACTTCGGATCGGGCAAGCCTAGCACGCGCTTGGAGACGACGTTGAGGTTGATCTCGGAGGTGCCGCCTTCGATGGAGTTGGCCTTGGCGCGCAGCCAGCCGCGGGTGGCGGCGAGTTCGTCGGACGAGAACCCCTCGCCTTCCCAGCCGAGGCCCTGCGCGCCCATCGCCTCGATGGAGAGCTCGGTGCGGTCCTGGGCGATCTTGGCGCCCGCGTACTTCATGATCGAGGTCGCGGCGCTCGGGCCCTGGTTCGAGCGCGCTTCGTCGCCGGCGCGGCGCACGGTGAGTTGAAAGGCGCGGGTCTCCATCTGGTGATCGATCAGCCGGCGGCGGAAGTCGGCGTCGGCGAGCCGCCCGCTTTCGTCCAGACCCAGGTACGTCTGGGCGATCTGCACGACGCCCATCGGGGCGCCGCCGAGGCCGCCTCCGCCCCCGCCGAGGCCGGTGGAGATGTTGTCGCGCTCGAACTGCAGCAGCCGCTTGGCGATGGTCCAGCCGCCGTTCAGCGGCCCCATCATGTTCTCCTTCGGCACCTTCACGTCGGTGAAGAAAGTCTCGCAGAACGGGCTCGTGCCGTTGATCAGGAGGATCGGGCGCGTCTCGACGCCCGGCGTCTTCATGTCGATGAGGAGGAAGCTGATGCCCTCATGCTTCTTGGTTTGGTCGGTGCGCACGAGACAGAAGCACCAGTCGGCGAGGTTGGCGCCGCTCGTCCAGATTTTCTGGCCGTTCACCAGCCAGTGGTCGCCCTTGTCCTCGGCCTTGGTCTGCAGCGATGCGAGGTCGGAGCCGGAGCCGGGCTCCGAATAACCCTGGCACCAGCGCAGTTCGCCTTTCACGATCGGCGGGATGTGGCGCTGCTTCTGCTCTTCCGTGCCGACCTCGATC
>DATGKF010000054.1:0-4014 GCA_035294785.1 Caulobacteraceae bacterium
AGACTCGGACGGGACGGGACTGGGGCTCGCGTCGCACGCGGCCCAAAGCCCCGTCAAGCAAGCCGCTTTAAGGATCGTCGCGACGCGTTCTATAGAAGCGGGGTGATTTGCGAAGCGGCCTTTTCATGACCCTGGCGACCGGCGCGGAGGGCGCAGTCGAGCTGGCGGCACGCCGGCTGGAGCGCGCGGTGGCGTTGCTGGAGCAGCGCATCGCCCAAAAACTGGCCGAGGCCAGCGCCGGCGCGGGCGGCGCGTCCGACCAGGATCGCGCCCGTCTCGCCACCGCGCTCGACGAGGCCAAGGCGCGGGAGCGCGAACTGGAGGAGGCCGGCGCCGCCGCCTCCGAGGCGCTGGCGCGGGCGATTTCGGAGATTCGCGGCGCCTTGGGCCAGACGTCGGTCGGCGCGCAGGAGGCCTGAACGGATGGCGCAGGTCTCCATCGAGGTGAACGGCCGCGACTACATGGTCGGCTGCGAGGACGGGCAGGAACGGCGGCTGGCCGAACTCGCCGCCACGCTCGACGCCCAGGTCCGCCAGGTGGCGCGCGACGTCGGGCCGCTCGGCGAGACCCGGCTGATCCTGATGGGCGCGCTGGTCATGGCCGACGACATGGCGGAGCTGCGCGCCGAGGTCGAAACGCTGCGCTCGCAGGTGGCGGAAGCGATGGCCGAGCGCGGCCGCACCGAGCTGGCGGCCGTCGCCGTTCTCGACGCCGCCGCCGCGCGCATCGAACAGCTGGTCGCCGATTGACGCGCCGCGCTTGAGCGCGGCGCCGCGACCCACTACGTTGCACCTCGGCGGGTCTGCTGCGGCTCACGTCGGAGGCAACCAATCCCGGGGACCTTAATTCACCTCATCGGGAGCTGTCCCTGACCAGGCTCGTGGGCTTGGTCACACGGCGCCCACCTAGAAATCCAGGTCCGAGGGGATTGAAACGCCCTCCACGGTCCACGCGGCGCCGCCACCCTATCCTCCGCCCCAATTACCCATCATCCCGGCGAAAGCCGGGACCCAGGGAAGACTCCGATGGGGTGAGCGCGCCGCAGGCGCTCCCAAGTATAACCGCGGAGGGCGCAGAGAAGGCGCAGAGGACGCGGAGAAGAGCGCAGCACCTCTGCGACCTCTGCGCCTCCTCCGCGAACTCTGCGGTAAAATGCAGCGCCTGCGGCGCGCACAGGCCCGGCCAAGCTTGCGGGTCTGCAACCAACGTGTGCCCGTCGACGGCCAAGGCGCTATACTGGCTAGACAAGGGAAAATTCTTTCGCATGCGTCTGGCTTTTTTCGGGGATGTGGTCGGTCGATCGGGTCGCGACGGGCTGGCCGAGCACCTGCCCGGCCTGCGCCGGCGCCTGGGGCTGGAGTTCGTGGTGGTCAACGCCGAGAACGCCGCCGCCGGCTTCGGCGTCACCGAGAACACCGCCAAGGAGCTGTTCAACGCCGGCGCTGATGCGCTCACCCTCGGCAACCACTCGTGGGACCAGAAGGAGGCGCTGACCTACATCGTCCGCGAGCCGCGGCTGATCCGGCCGCTGAACTATCCGGCCTTCGCCCAGGCGCCTGGGCGCGGCGCGCAGCTGTTCACCACCGACAAGGGTCGCAACATCCTGGTGGTCAACCTGCTTGGGCGCGTCTTCATGGACGCCCTCGACGATCCGTTCGCCGCCGTCGACCGAGAGCTGGAGGCCTGCCCGCTCGGCGCGGCGGCCGACGCGATCATCGTCGACATGCACGCCGAGGTCAGTTCGGAGAAGATGGCGATGGGCCACTTCTGCGACGGCCGCGCCAGCCTGGTGGTCGGCACCCACACCCACGTGCCGACCGCCGACGGCCAGATCCTCAACGGCGGCACCGCCTACCAGACCGACGCCGGCGCCTGCGCCGACTACGACAGCGTGATCGGCAACCAGAAGGAAGAGCCCCTGCGCCGCTTCACCACCCGCATCTCGCAGGGGCGCTTCAAGCCGGCGGAGGGCCCGGCGACGGTCTGCGGGGTCTATTTCGAAACCGACGACGCCACCGGCCTGGCCCGCCGGGTCGAGCCGATCCGCGTCGGCGGGCGGCTATCGCAGACCATCCCGCAGGTCGAGACGGTGCGGGCCTAGCGCCGCTCCAGCACGCGAAACCGACGCACCACTAGGTCGTCGATCTCGACCTTGCCGAGCTTGACGTAGCGCACGTTGAGCCGGCCGATCGCCAGCACGCCGATCGCCACCGCGCCGAGGGCGAGCGCGCCCAGCGCCAGGGCGCCGACGATGGAACTCCCGGTCGCCGAAGCGCCCTGCGCCACGGCGCCGTGCGCGGTGGTCAGCGGCCGATGCGTCGGCTGCCAGTGGACGATCTCCTCCGGCAGTTCCTCCGGTTCGTCTTCATCCACGTTGGTGCTCAAGCGCGTCCCTCCAGCGATCCAGACCGCAAACGGCTCAGCTTGGCGGCCGGTTCCAGCGGCAACTTAGGGCCAGCCTGCGCCGCGGCGAAATGATCTATGTCATCCGCCCACGGCCAGGCTGATGCGAGCCGCTTCCGTCGCCGGTCGCGGGAGGCTAGAAACCCGCGCCATGGCCGGACACTCAAAGTTCAAGAACATCCAGTTCCGCAAGGACCGCCAGGACAAGATCCGCTCCAAGGCGTTCTCCAAGCTGTCGCGCGACATCACCATCGCCGCCAAGCATGGCGCGCCTGACCCCGCGTTGAATTCGCGCCTGCGGCTGGCGATCGCCAACGCCAAGGCCGAGTCGATGCCCAAGGACAACATCGACCGGGCGATCAAGAAGGCGCTGGGCGGCGAGGCCGATACGATGGAGGAGATCCGCTACGAGGGCTTCGCCCCCGGCGGCGTCGGCCTGATCGTCGAGGTGCTGACCGACAACCGCAACCGCGCGGCGGCCAATGTGCGCTCGATCTTCACCAAGGCCGGCGGCAACCTCGGCGAGACTGGCGCGGTCTCGTTCATGTTCGATCGCCTGGGCGAGATCGTCTACCCGCGCGCCGCCGGCACCGACGATGCGATGATGGAGGCGGCGATCGAGGCCGGGGCCCAGGATGTCGCCAGCGACGAGGACGGCCACGTGATCTACGCCGCGTTCGAGGACATGGGCGCGGTGGTCGAGGCGCTGGAGGCGGCGCTGGGCCCGGCCAAGTCGACGGCGGTGATCTGGAAGCCGAAGAGCGAGGTCCCCGTGTCCGGCGCCGAGGCCGCGAGCCTGGTCAAGCTGATCGACAACCTGGATGACGACGACGACGTGCAGAACGTGTTCGGGAACTACGCCATCGACGACGCCGAGATGGAGCGGCTGGCGGGCTGAGATTCCTAACCGCTCTCCCCCGCGCAAGCGGGGGCCCAGGCTTTTTCTGAAGATCTGCGCCCTCCGATAAGATGCCTGGATCCTCGCTTGCGCGGGGAAGAGCGGAAGTGGCTACTCAAACGTCTCCGGCTTGACGGGCGGCGGAGGGGTCTTCCGACCCGAGCGGACCAGCACGATCCCGGCCCAGACCATCAGGCCGCCGAACGCGGTCGGGACACCCCCGAGCAGCAGGGCGATCGGGATCATCGCGCCGCCGCCGTAGTTCTGCGGCCCGTTGTTCGCCGGCGCGGAGACGCTGACGCCGATCACGACGAGCGTGCAGAGGCCGCATAGCGCCGCGACCAGGGCGCCCGCGGCGATCAGCAGCACGCCGAAGAATTGCCCGCCGGTCATTCGCTGGCCTTCTTCGGAGGCCGGATCATCCTGAGCCCGGCCCATACCGCGATGGCGCCGGCGGCGGCCGGCAAGCCGCCGACGACGCCCGAAAGCAGGAACAGCGTGAGCATGCCGCCGCCCGCGGCGGCGTTGGGCGCGTGGAGAAACGCGACGAGTCCGCCGCCCCAGGCGAGCAAGGTGCAGCTCCCGCATAGCAAAGCCACCAGCCCGCCGAGCGCGATCAGGACCGAGCCGAGGAAGGTGTTCGGCGCGCCGGGCGGCGGCGAGGTCAAGACGCCAGCCTCGCCCGCGCCAGCGCCGCGTTTCCCGCCGCGCC
>DATGKF010000055.1:0-71914 GCA_035294785.1 Caulobacteraceae bacterium
ACGGCGTCAAGGAACCGCTCAACAGGCGATCCACCATCGACATCAACTTCGGGCCTTAGACGCCACAAACCCCGAAGCTCGCCTCTCAGCCCCCGCCGGACAATCCGGCGGGGGTTTTGCTTGCCCGCTCTTCCGGTCCGCGTGGAGCCTCTGCTAAAGAGGTTGCGAGCGCGCGCCGCCGGCGTCGCGCAGCCGCCTTTCCCAGAGAAACAAGGACTTGCATCCCATGAAGATCGCGTTCGCCGCCCTCGTCGCGCTTGCCGCGGCGGCGCTGGCCGCCCCGGCCCTGGCTCAGGACGCTCCGGCCGCCGCCCAAACCGGTCCCCAGCCCATGCCGGGGATGCCGGGTTACGAGCAGCCCGCCATCGGAGCCGATGCTTGCCACAACGTCGACGCCAGCCACACCCAGTGCACGATCCCGGCGAAAACCTCGGGCCGCTATCTCGTGATCGCCATCGGGACCGCAACGGCGACCGGCGCTGGCGCGGCTCAGCAACTGGCGATCGGCGGGCCGACCTGGGTCTGCGCCCGCGTGACCGACAACAACAACAGCAAGTGGTCGAGCGGCCCACGCGCCTTGAAGGTCGAATGCACGGTCGACGTGCTGACCGACCAGCCGCTGCCGATCACCGTGGAATATCGGGTCACGCACGCAACCCTGGACCCGAAGGGGCCACAGATGGCCATCCAGCGGGCCGGTTGGTCCGGCGTCGTCACCACCTCCCAGGTCGGTGCGCAGGCCGGCGTTCCGAAGACGCAGTAGTCCGCGCTCAGGCCGGCGCGGCGGCGATCAGCGCCTCGAGCGCGCCGGCGATGTGGTAGCCGCTCGAGGCCGGCGCAGGTCCCGCCTCCCAGCCGCCGCCGGCGCGGCGTTGATCCCGCCAGAGGCCGGGCGTCGGCGTGGCGAAATAGGCCATGAGAGCCGCGCTCGCCTGCGCGGCCGCCGCGCCCGCGCCTGCGCCGATGGCGCCGTCGGGGCGCGACAGCGCCGTCCGCAGCCGTTCCGCCTGTTGCCAGAGCCGCGCCGAACGCGCTTTCGGCCGGCCGTCGAACTCGATCGCGTCGATCGCGAACCCGTCGGCGTCGACGCCGTGCGCCTCTCCAAAGGTGATCAGCCGCGCCGAAATCGCTGAGCGGTCGCGGCCGCCGGCGCGCCCGAGGCGATCGAGCAGATACCCCCACTCGAACTGATGCCCGGGCGAGGCGCCCTCGCCGGGAACCGGGCGCCAGCCGGGATCGAAGGCCTCCGGAACGAATCCTGGGCCCGTCAGCACTCTGGCTTCGAACAGCGCGCCCAGACGCTCGGCCCAGGCCAGGTCGTCCGCCTCGCCGGTTGCGGCGTAAAGCGTCAGCGCCGCCTCCAGCAGGTGCATATGCGGGTTCTGGCGGCCAGGGTGCGGGGCGATATCGCCCTCGCGATACCCGCCGCCCGGATCGGCCCAGTGGCGCTCGAGCCGATCGCGCGTTGCGCGGGCGGCGTCGATGAAATCGGCGCGGCCAAGCGCGCGGCCGGCGTCGGCGAAGCCGAACAGGAGGAAAGCCTGGGTGTAGAGGTCGCTGCGCGAATCGGCCGGCTGACCGCGGCCGTCGAAGCTGTAGATCCAGTCGCCATGCGCCCCCCGCCCGCGCGCCAGCAGCGCCTCCCCCGCGGCGCTGGCCCGCTCGGCCCAGGGGCCGTTCCAGCCCAACCGCCCGCCGGTGCAGCAGACGCTCATCTGCCGCGCCTGCACCAGCGCGCGCCGCGGCGCCTCGACCGGCTCGCCGTCCAGCGTGATCGCCTCGACGAACTGCCCGCTCGCGCCATCGAAGCCGGCGCCCGTCCACAGCGGCAGCATCGCGCCCAGCATCCAGGTCTTGGCGCGCTCGGCGGCCTCGGCGAGGGCGACGGCCATTGCGACCGCTCAGCCGTCCGGCTTGGCGCGGGCGGCGAGGCGCTCGGCCAGCGCGCGCACCTCCTGCGCCCGCGCCTTCGGTGCGACGAGCACGCCGGCTTGCGTCGCGACGATCACGAGGTCGCTGACCCCGATCGCAGCCACCGTGGGGCCGTCCGACCACACCAGGCTGTCAGCCACGTCGAGGAGCCCGACATCGCCGCGCACGGCGTTGCCCTGCGCGTCGCGGGCGCCCAGGCGCCAGACTTCGTCCCAGGCGCCGACATCCGCCCAGGCAAAGTCGCAGAGCGCCACTGCAGCCCTGTCGGTCTTCTCCATCACCGCCCGGTCGAGCGCCTCGGCGGGGCAGGCGCCGAAGGCGGCGTCCAGGATGATGAGGGGGCCGGCGTGCTCGGCCGGCAGGGCGCCAAGGGTAGCCGCGAGGATGTCGGGCCGGTGGAGCGTGAACTCGCGCAGCATCAGCGCGGGGTCGAACAGGAAGACACCCGCGTTCCAACTGTGATCGCCACTCGTCAGGTAGGCCGCGGCGTCCGCGAGAGGCGGCTTCTCGACGAACCGCGCCACGGCGTGGACGCCATCCGCCAAGGCGGGGCCGCGCTGGATGTAGCCGTAGGCCGTTTCCGGGCGTGTGGGCGCGATGCCAAGCACGACGATCCGCTCGTCCGCGACGGCGGCGCCGCGCCGCACGGTGGCGCGAAAGGCCGCCGCATCGGGAACGAGATGGTCGGCCGACAGCAGCAGCACCAGCGCGCCCGGCGTCCGTTCGGCCGCCAGCGTCGAGATGATGGCCGCGATCGGCGCGGTGCCGCGGCCACAGGGCTCGACGAGCAGCACGCCCGGCGTGATCTGGACGGCCGCCAACTGCGCTTCGACGATCGCGTGGTGAGCCTGGCCGCAGACGATCACAGGCGGCAGAAACCCTTCAGCTTCGGCGGCTCGACCGGTCACGCGAGCCACGGTTTGTTCGAACAGGCTGGATCCGCCGATGAGCGACGCGAAAGGCTTGGGCGACGCTTCGGTGGAGACCGGCCAGAGCCGCGCGCCCGCGCCGCCGCAGAGGATGACGGGCAGGATCGGCCGCGTCACGGGCGGGCCCGTCCAGCCGGTCCGAACGGCCGCTTGCGCGCGCCGAACGGCCGACGTGGTTCCTCGCCCTTCGCCTTGGCGGCGATCTCTTTCAGCTTCATTCGCTGCAGGACCGAGAGGCTCTCGCCCGGCGCGCCCTTCTCCGGATCGGCGAAGGCGCGGCCATATGTCTTCACCCGCTCCTCCACCGAGCCGAGAAACTCGCCCTCCCAGTCGCTGAGTTTGGCCCCGGTCTGGGCGGCCGCGCGGCGGGCGCGTTTCAGGGCGTTCAGCGCGGCGCGCCTGGCTTGCGCGCGGGGGTCTGGGCGTTTGGCCTTCACAAGCCCCCAATGGCGGACAGGTAGAGGTCGATCAACGCCTCTTCCTCCTGCCGCTTGGCGCGGTCCTGCTTGCGCAGCCGCACCACCTTTCGAAGAATCTTGGCGTCGAAGCCTTCGCCTTTGGCTTCGTCGTAGACCGCCTTCAGGTCGCCGGTCACAGCGGCCTTGTCCTCCTCCAGCCGGTCGATCCGCTCAATGAGGCTTTTCAGCCGCCCCTGCGCTGTCGCGTTCAAGGTGTCGATCGCGGCGGAGTCGTCGGCCATGGGCGTGCGCTCGGGACTGGAGAAGCGGGGTCTGCGGGTTCGGCGACCCTAGCGGTCCGGGCGCTGGCGGCCAAGGGCGCGGCCGCCCCTTACCCCTGGCGCGCCTTGAACCTCGGGTTGGTCTTGTTGATCACGTAGACCCGGCCCTTGCGACGCACCAGCTTGCAGTCGCGATGGCGGGTCTTCAGCGACTTGAGCGAACTTCTGACCTTCATGGCGACGTGGTCTCGGCGACGGAGGGGTGAAAAAGAGCGCGCTCGTTTAGGGCGGGGCGCAGTCAAAGTCAAATCGCGCAAGCGTGCCTTGAAGCCGAACCCGGCTCGCCGCTAGCTTCGGCTTCGATGCGCCGCCGAGTCTTCTTGCAAACCAGCCTGGCAGCGGCCCTGGCCGGGCCGGCGGCGCGAGCCGCGCCCGCCAGCCCGAGCCCGCCCGTCGACGAGGCCCGCTTCCAGGTCTGGGCGGCGGACTTCATCGCACGCGCGCCGCGCATGGGCCTTCCGATCGACGTCGTCCGCCGCGAATTCGCCGGACTGACTCTCGACCCTCGGGTGGTCGCGCTCAACAACCAGCAACCGGAGTTTTCCCGTCCGATCAGCGACTACATCCAGTCGGTCGCCACCGACGATCGGGTGGCGGCCGGTCGTCGCCACTTGGCCGCCGTGCGCGACCTTCCGCGCATCGCCCAGCGCTACGGCGCGCCGCCGGAGATTCTTGTCGCGATCTGGGCGGTCGAGTCGGGCTTCGGCGTCAACCAGGGCGGCTTCGACGTTCTGCGGTCGGTCGCCAGCCTCGCGGCCGAGGGCCGCCGACGCGACTGGGCCGAAGGCGAGATCGCCGCCCTGATCAAGATCATCGCCGCCGGGACCGCGACCCGCGCGCAGCTCAAGGGCTCCTGGGCCGGCGCCATGGGACAGACCCAGCTCGAGCCCTCGGCGCTGCTGGCGGACGCGGTCGACGTCTCCGGTCGCGGGCATCCTGACGTCTGGGGCTCGCCGGCCGACGCGCTGGCTTCAGCCGCGAACCTGCTGGAGAAGGCCGGCTGGCGCCGCGGCGAGGCCTGGCAGCGCGAGGCGGTGCTGCCGCCCCACTTCGACTACGGCCTGACCGAAGGACCGGCGAAGCCGCCGGCGGTCTGGACCGCGCTCGGGGTCAAGCCGGCGGTGGGCGGCGTCTGGGGCGACCGCGCGCCCGACGGCGTCCTGCTCCTGCCCGCCGGCGCGGCCGGGCCTGCGTTCCTGGCCTTCCCCAACCACTTCATCATCCGCAAGTACAACAATGCCATCTCCTACGCGCTCGGCGTGGGCCTGCTCGCTGACCGCATCGCCGGGCGGGCGAACGTCGTGGCGGCCTGGCCGCACGAGCTGCCGCTCTCCACCGCCGATCGGGTGGGCGCGCAGGCGGCGCTGGCCAGACTCGGCTACGACGTCGGTCCGCCCGACGGCCAGATTGGGCTTAAGACGCGCATTGCACTGCGGGCCTGGCAGAAGTCGAAGGGCCTGCCGGCCGACGGGTACCTCACGCCGCACATCGCCGGCCAGCTCGTGGCCCAGGCGGCGGCCCGTTAGGGGGAAGGGCCGGCGCATACGCGGAATTAAGCATTAACGCCCAGCATTCCCGCCGACGCGCGCGCGGGGAGCAGCCAGGCCTTGTTTCAGATCATCGGCATCGTGCTGCTCTTCGCCATGGTGTTCGGCAGCTTCATTATCTCCGGCGGCAAGATCGCGGTGGTGCTCGAGGCGCTGCCGCACGAGCTGATGGCGATCGGCGGCGCCGGCGCGGCGGCCTTCCTGATCTCCAACTCGATGACCACGATCAAGGGCACCGGCGCGGGCCTTGCCAAGGCCTTCAAGGGGCCGAAGTGGAAGGCGCAGGACTACAAGGACCTCCTGAGCCTGCTGTTCCTGCTGACCAAGACGATGAAGTCGAAGGGCGTGATCGCGCTTGAGAGCCACATCGAGAAGCCGGGCGAGAGCGCCATCTTCTCCCGCTATCCGAACCTCATGAAGGACCACTTCGCCATCGACTTCATCTGCGACACGTTGCGCATGATGACTATGAACCTGGAGGACCCGCACCAGGTCGAGGACGCGATGGAGAAGCAGCTCGAGAAGCATCACCACGAGGCGCTGGCCCCCAGCCACGCGCTCTCCAGTCTCGCCGACGCCCTGCCGGCGCTCGGCATCGTCGCCGCCGTCCTGGGCGTCATCAAGACCATGGGCGCGATCACCGAGCCGCCCGAAATCCTCGGCATGATGATCGGCGGCGCGCTGGTCGGCACCTTCCTCGGCGTTTTTCTCGCCTACGGCATGGTCGGGCCGATGTCGGCGCGGATGAAGGACGTGACCGAGGAGGAGGGCGCCTTCTACCGCATCATCCAGTCGGTGCTGGTCGCCCACCTGCACGGCAACGCCGCGCAAATCTCGGTTGAGATCGGCCGCGGCAGCGTGCCATCGCCCGCCCAGCCGACCTTCCTCGAGCTCGAGGAGACCCTGGGCTCGATCCCCGCGGAGGGTTAAACCGCGCTCACGATCACGCTGTCGTGAAGAGAATGCTTGCCCTGGGGAAAGATGACGGCATAATCAGCCTCAGCGCAGGCGAGGCGCCGCTGGGATGTCGGCCAAGTTGGCTGAACAGCCGCGGAGGCGGGCTTGCTGATCGGCGCAGCAACCTCCTTCTAGGGGACCAGGGACAATGACCTCCGAAGTTCTTCGTAAGATCCTCGTCGCCGGCGCCGCCGTCGCCGCTCTTTCTGTCGTGGCCTGCAACAAGACGGCGAACGACGCCAACACGGCGGCTGCATCCGCCGAGTCGGCCGCTTCCGACGCGACGGCCGCGGCCAGCGCCGCTTCCGCCGCTGCTTCGGACGCCGCAATGGCGGCTTCCGCCGCTTCGGGCGCCGCGATGTCGGCCGCCGGCGGCTCCGCCGCTCCGGCGAACAAGTAAGCTTTTCGCGTCCAACGCGAGCGCGTAAGTCAAGGGGTCGCCCGGTAGGGCGGCCCCTTTTCGCGTCCAGCGGCGCGATCGATCGATGGCTGGATCCGATCAGGGCGAACCGTCCTCCCCGATCACCTGGGACGCCGACGGGACCCCTCGCTCCACCCGCTTCGACGACGTCTACCATTCGCGCGCCGGCGGGCTGGGCCAAGCCAGGCGCGTCTTTTTGGATGGCTGCGATCTTCCGCACGCTTGGGCTGGACGTTCGGCCTTCGTCGTCGGCGAGCTCGGGTTCGGGACCGGGCTGAACGCGGTCGCATTGCTCGATCTTTGGCGCCGCTCCCGGCCGCCCGGCGGCCGGCTGACGCTGTTTTCCGTCGAAGCCGAGCCGCCCTCCGCCGCTGATGCGGTGCGCGCGCTTGCGCCCTGGCCCGAGATCGGCGAGCTCGCCCGGCGCCTGACGGACGCCTGGCCGCGCCGTGCGCGCGGCTTCCACCGGATCGCCTTCCCTGACATCGGCGCGTCGATCGACCTCGCCTGTCTGCCGGTCGAAGAGGCGCTCGACGGCTGGAGTGGTGCGGCGGACGCCTGGTTCCTCGACGGCTTCGCCCCGGCGAAGAACCCGGCCATGTGGTCGGGCGCCGTGTTCGCCCGCCTCGCCCGGCGCTCCGCGCCTGGCGCGCGCGCCGCGACTTACACCGTCGCCGGAGCCGTCCGCCGCGGCCTTCAGGCCAACGGTTTCGTCGTCGAGAGGCGCCCCGGCTACGGCGGCAAGCGAGAGCGGCTCGAGGCGCGCCGGCCGGGCGCCGCGGCCTCGCCGCGACGGCCCAGCGTGGCCATCGTCGGCGCCGGCGTCGCGGGCGCGGCGCTGGCGCGCGCCTTTGCGGAGCTTGGGCTCGAGGCCCAGGTGGTCGAGGCGGACGCTCCGGGCGGCGGGGCCAGCGGAAACCCGGCCGCCCTCGTCCTGCCGCGCCTCGACGCCGGCGGCGGCCCCATCGGGGCGCTGCACGCCCAGGCCCTCGCGCGCGCCTGCGACCTCTACGATGCGACGCCGGGCGCGGTGATCGCCCGCGGCGCGCTGCAGCTGGAAGTGGGCCCGAAAGACAGCCGACGCTTCGACCGCGTGTGCGCGAGCGCCCTTTTCGCCCCAGGCGCCGTCGAACGCCTGTCGGCGGCGGAGGCCTCGGCCCGCGCGGGCGAACGCCTTGCCGTCGGCGCTCTCGCCGTCCGCGACGGGCGCGTGGTCGACCCCGCGGCCGTGCTCGACGCCTGGCTGATCGGCGCGGCGCTGATCGCGGCCCGCGTGGGCGCGTTGGAGCCGCATGCGGATCGCTGGCGGCTGGTCGACGACGACGGGCGCGAGATCGCCCGGGCGGACGTCGTTTGCCTGGCCAACGCGCTCGATGCGGCGCGGCTGGCGTCCGCCGCGCTCGCCCCGCTTCGCGGTCAGGCCAGCGCCGCGCAGGGCCCGCCCCCGCCGGCCGCCGTGATGGGCGAGGCTTTCGCCATCCCGACCGCTGCGGGCCTCCTCTATGGCGCGACGCACGACCGCGACGATGCTGGCGCCGATATCCGGCCGGGCGACGATGCGCGCAATCTCCAAGCGCTCGCCGCCACGCTGCCAGCGCTGGCAGCCCGCGCCGCCGCAGCGCCGGCGGCGGGCCGCGCGGCCGTGCGCGCGGTGACGCCCGACTTTCTTCCGTTGGCGGGCCGGCTCGGGCCGCCGGGGCTCTTCGTCCTGGCCGGGTTGGGGTCGCGCGGATTCTGCCTTGCGCCGCTCCTGGCCGAGCACGTGGCGGCCGCCGCCGCCGACGCGCCATCGCCCCTCCCAGAAGACCTGGCCGCACTGGTCGATCCCGGACGCTTCGCCATGCGACGAAACCGGCGGCTCGCGCGTTCAGCCAGGGTTCAGGGCCGCGGCGGCATATAGGCCGCGGCGCCCGGCCGCCTGCGAGACCAAGGGAGATTGTCGAATGCTCAAATCATCGCCCGCCTGGGCCGCGCGATACGCCGTGACGGCGGCGGCGGTGCTGACGACCCTGGCGACCGCCGGACCGGCGGCTGGGCCGGCGACGGCGCAACCGCGGGGCCAGGAACAGTGCTTCGCCGTTCGCAACATCAACGGCTTCAATGCGCCCAACGACCGCACCCTCTACGTTCGCGTCGGGGTGAACGATATCTATCGCCTGGACCTGATGATCGACTGCGAAGGCCTGACCTTCCGCCAGCGGCTCGGGCTTCAGTCGACCGTCGGCGACCCGTGGATCTGTGAACCGATTCAGGCGCAGATCGTCTATCGGGACGCTGGGATCGCCAACCGCTGCCCGGTCAGCGCCATCCACAAGCTGACACCGGACGAAGTCGCCGCCCTGCCCAGGCGCGATCGGCCGTGATTCGACGGCGCTGACCCACGGGAAGGCTTGCGGCGGCGGTCCCGCTCGTCCTTAAACCCTGGGTTTCATCCCAGTCGCGGAAGGGCGCGCCCATGCTGAAGGTCCACCACCTCAACAACTCGCGCTCACAGCGCATCCTGTGGCTCATGGAGGAACTCGGTCTCGACTACGAGATCGTGCGCTACCAGCGCGACGCGACCACCAATCTGGCGCCGCCGGAGCTGGAAAAGGCGCATCCGCTCGGCAAGTCGCCAGTGATCGAGGACGGCCCGATCAAGATCGCCGAGTCCGGCGCCATCGTCGAATACGTGGTCGCCAGGCATGGCGGCGGGCGGCTGCGCCCCGATCCGGCCTCCGACGCCCATGTCGCCTATCTCGAATGGCTGCACTATGCCGAAGGCTCGGCCATGTTGCCGCTGATGATGACGCTCTACGTCATGCGCCTGGGCGAGGCGGGCGCGCCGCTGCATCCGCGCATCGAGAGCGAGACCACCAACCACCTGGGCTACATCGCAAGATCGCTCGGCGATCGCGACTATCTCATGGGCGATTTCACCGGCGCCGACGTGCAGGTCAGCTTCGTCATGGAGGTCGCCCGCGCTTTCAACAAGCTCGCGCCCTTCCCGAACCTAACCGCCTATCTCGAGCGGCTGCAGGGCCGGCCGGCGTTCCGGCGCTCGCTTGACAAAGGCGGGGCCTACAACCTGGCGCGCTAGAAGCGGGCTCAGTTGGCGGCCGCGGGAGGCGGCGGCGCGCTTTCGGCGGCGCGGCGAACGATGTGCGGCGTGACCACGATGTAGAGTTCGGTCTTCGAGCGCGTGCCCGTCTGCATGCCCAGAACGTCGCCGATCACCGGAATCCTGCCGATGCCCGGCAGCCGCGTTTTCGAGCCGATGTCGCTCTCCTCGGTCAGGCCGCCGATCACGAACGTCTCGCCGTCGCGAACCGTGGCGGAGGTTTCGGCCTCGCGCTGGCTGATCGTCGGATAGCCTTGCGAGGTGCCGGTCACGCTCGAGACGACGCAGAAGACGTGCGAGGTGACAAAGCCGTCGTCGCTGACCCGGGGCGCGATCTGCAGCGTCACGCCGACGTTGACGTACTGCACCTGCTGCGAGACGGCGTTGACGCCGGAAAGCGCGATCGAGGTGAGGATCGGCAGGGCATCGCCTGTGATGATCTTGGCGGTGCCGCCGCTCTGCGCGGCGATGCGCGGCTTCGACACGATCCGCCCGTGTCCCGACTGCACCTGGGCGGCGATGGCCGCCTGCAGCGCATAGCTGGTCAGCGGGCGGCCGTTCGGCTGGCCGGCGGGGATGAAGGCGCCGGCCTCGAAGGTCGCGACGGCGAGTTGGCCGCTGGTGTTGTTGAAGTCCAGACCGACGTTCCTCGCCCCGGACTCGTCCAGCTCGACGAACACGGTTTCGAGCAGCACGCTCTGCACTGGCACGTCGATCTCGGCGATTTTCGCTTTCAGCCTGGCGATGGTGTCGGGCGGCCCTTTGAGGATGATGGCGTTCAGCCGACGGTCGACGGCGATCTCGTCGTTGACGGACTCGGCGAGCGGGTCGTTCGACGCCTGATCGGTTGGATTGGGCGCCGGCGCGAACGTCTGGCCGTTGATGCCCGCCGAGCCGAAGGCCGGCTCGCGCGGCACGAAAGAGTCGTTCGACTTCACGCTCAATCCGTCGGTGAGCAGGCCGACCACCTCGCTGACGTCGGCGTACTTGAGGAACACCACCTCGAAGCCGTCGTCGCCGGCCGGCCGATCCACGGCGCGCGGGAAGGCCGTCTGCGCCGCCGCAAGCGTCGCCGAAGCCGGCCCCGTCGTCGGCGAGAGGGAGAGGCTCACCGCGTTCGGTCCCGATGCGACGGCGGCCAGGTGGACCTTCCCGGCCGTGGCCAGATGGACGATCAGGACGGTGTCGCTCTGTTCGAACGCCACCGCGCGCAGCAGGCCCTTCAGCCCGTTGGGCTGCGCGGCCGTCGGTGCGCGCGACGAGAGCGCGAAGGCGATCGAAGGCCGGTCGGTGTCGTTGTTGATGATGGAAAAGCGGGGCGCCTGCGGCTGGAACGTCAGCACCACGACGAGACCGTCGCCGCCCGGGACGGCCGACACGGCGGTGAGGATGGCCGGCGCCGCCGGCTGCTGATACTCGGCCCGCGCGACGCCGGCGCAGAAGCTCGCGACGACAAGAACCAGCCACGTCAGACCGACCGCGGCGAGGCGGCGCGCATGTCCTTGACGGCGTTCAGCGGTCACGAATCGGCCCACCCGCGAGGGGCTGACTATGGCGCCGTTCGACCGCGAAGTCGTCCAGCCCCCGCAGCGGCTGCGGCGGGCCTAAAACGCCGAGCCGCCCTTCGGCGTCCCCAGGCCCGTCGGGCCGTCGTAGCCGGCGCCGGCGGTGCAGAAGTAAGTGCCGCCGCAACTGCCGTTGGCCCCGCTGGTCACGTCGTTCAGCGAAGCGCCATGCGTATAGGGGTTGGCGCCATAGGTCACCGCGCCGCCGTTGTTGGCGTAGATGCCGCCGACCAGCGGCGCCGCGACGCTGGTGCCGCCAAACACGAGCCAGGCCGACGAGCGCGCGTTCGCCGGCCCGTAGACCGCGACGCCGGTGTAGGGGTCGGCGACAGCTGAGACGTCGGCCTCCATGCGCGTGGTGCACAGGGGATCGGTCTGCCAGCTCGGCTTCGCATAGACCTTGCTGCAACCGCTGCCGGCATCGGCCCAGGCCGTCTCCGACCAGCCGCGGGCGTTCGAGGCGCGGACGAGGCTGGTGCCGCCGACGGCGATCACGTGCGGGGAGGTGGCGGGAAACTGCGGCCCCGCGCCATAGCCGCTGTCGCCGGTCGAAGCGGTGATAGCGACGCCCGGGTGGTTGTAGGCGGCCTCGAAGCTCTGGGACCCGTTCTCGCCGCCGCCGTAGCTGTTGGAGATGACGTGCGCGCCCAGGGCCGCAGCGCGGTTCTCCGCCGCCGCCAGGTCGTTGTAGGTGGCCGAGTTCGCCTCGACGAGGATGATCTTGCAGTTCGGGCACATGGCGCTGGCCATGTCCAGGTCGAGGGCGGTCTCTTGCGCCCAGCCCGTGTTCTGCGACGGATAGCTCCCCTTCTGGCCGTTCTCATTGTACTTGCCGAAGCACCCATTGGCGGTGGTGCAGGCCGGCAACCCGTACGTCGAGCGATAGGTGGCCAGGTCGCTCTCGGCGTTCGTGTAGCCGTAGGCGTCCACGATCGCGATCGTCGTCGCCGCGCTGCCGTTGGTGGTGATTGCGTAGGCGGCGTGCAAGTCGGAGGGGCCGTAGCCCTGAGGCACCAGCTGCGTGCGCGCATTTCGCTCGGTCAGGTTGGCCATGAAGCGATTGAGCAGCGCCGCGCCGCGCGAGTCGCTGACGATGTGAGCGTGGCAGCGCGCCACGCCGGGGCCGGTCGGTCCGCAGGCGCGCACGTGGAACACTTTGCCGGAAACCTGCACCTGCGCGGACGCGGTGGACGCGGCGGCCATGGCGATTGCGGCGGCAAGCACCGCGGTCGTGGCGAAGCGGATCATAGGGCCCCCCTGGGCGCGGGCGACGGGCGCCCGGGTGTCGACTGGCGAGATTTGCGCCGTACGTCGTCTCAGTCTAGGTCGGTTCGGTTAAGCGTCGGTTCGCAACCTTGGCAAAATGGCGCCGGCGGGCGTCCGAGCGGCAAGACGGTCATTTCGGACCTGGTCCGCATGCGCCAGGATGGCCGCCGAAAGACGCGCCTGATTCGCGCGAACACGAGGATCCGTTCGTGGCCGACAGCGGCGCAGCCGTCCGCTCCTTCGCCCCGAAAGCCGCGGTGCTGGAGGGCCAGGTCGTCCTGGTCACCGGCGGCACCGGCTCGTTCGGCCGCCGTTTCGTCCAGCGCGTGCTGGCCGAGCAGGCGCCGCGCAAGCTGATCGTCTTCAGCCGCGACGAACTGAAGCAGTACGAGATGCAATCCGAGCTGCGCGCGGCCTTCTCGGCTGCGGATTTCGGCCGCATGCGCTTCTTCCTCGGCGACGTGCGCGACCGGGAGCGCCTGACGCTCGCCCTGCGCGGCGTCGACATCGTCATCCACGCCGCGGCGCTGAAGCAGGTGCCGGCCGCCGAGTACAATCCCTCCGAATGCATCCACACCAACGTGTTGGGCGCCGAGAACGTGGTCTGGGCCAGCCTCACCAACCGCGTCCGCCGCGTCGTGGCGCTCTCGACCGACAAGGCCTGCAACCCGATCAACCTCTACGGCGCGACCAAGCTCGCCTCCGACAAGACCTTCGTCGCCGCCAACAACCTCGCCGGCGACATCGGCACCCGCTTCGCCGTCGTGCGCTACGGCAACGTCGCCGGCTCGCGCGGCTCCGTCGCGCCGCTCTTCCTGAAGCTGGCCGCCGACGGCGCGGCCCAGATCCCCATCACCGATCCTCGCATGACCCGGTTCTGGATCTCGCTCGACCAGGGCGTCGACTTCGTCCTCTCCTCGCTGGAGATGATGCGCGGCGGGGAGATCTTCGTGCCCAAGATCGGCTCGATGAAGATGACCGAGGTGGCCGACGCGCTGGCGCCGGGCGTGCCGCAGACCGTGGTCGGCATCCGCCCGGGCGAGAAGCTGCACGAAATGATGATCAGCGGCGACGACGCGCGGATGACCGCCGAGCTCTCGGACCGTTACGTGATCGAGCCGGAGTTCGTCGAATACCTGCGTCTGCCGTTCGCCGCCGCCGAGGGGCGCGCTGTCCCGGACGGCTTCGTCTATTCCAGCGACGCCAACGCTGAGTGGCTCGACGCCGATGGCCTGAAGGCGCTGCTCGCCGGCCATGGCTGAGTTTCTCAGCTATGGGCGCCAGACGATCGAGGACGACGATGTCGCCGCGGTCGCCGAGGCGCTGCGCGCCGACTACCTGACCACCGGTCCGCGGGTCGAGGCGTTCGAGGCCGCCTTCGCCGGCGCGGTGCAGGCCGGCCACGCGGTTGCCTGTTCCAGCGGCACGGCGGGGCTGCACCTTGCCATGCTGGCGCTGGACCTGCAGGCGGGCGAGGTGGTCATCGCCCCGGCGATCACCTTCGCCGCCACCGCCAACTGCGCCCGCTACCAGGGCGCGGAGGTGATCTTCGCCGACGTTGATCCCGACACCGGCCTGATGACGCCGGAGACGCTTCAGGCGGCGCTAGGCCGGCTAGACGGCCGCAAGCTCGCCGCCGTCCTGCCGGTGCACCTGGCCGGAAATGCGGTCGATCTGCCGGCGCTGAAGGGGCTCGCCGCCCCGGCGCCGTTGGTCGAGGACGCCTGCCACGCGCTCGGCACGACCATGGCCTTCGACAACGTGCGCGAGCGGGTCGGCGATGGCCGCCATGCCGCCATGGCCTGCTTTTCCTTCCATCCGGTCAAGACCATCACCACCGCCGAGGGCGGCATGGTGACCACCAACGATGCGCGGCTGGCCGAGCGGTTGCGCCTCTTCCGCAGCCACGGGATCGTCCGCGACCCGGCGGCGTTCGAGACGCCCTCGCCCGGCCCTTGGGCCTACGAGATGCAGGCGCTGGGCTTCAACTATCGCCTGCCGGACGTCCTCTGCGCGCTGGGAGCGAGCCAGCTCGCCAAGCTCGACCGCTTCGCCGCGCGCCGCCGGGCGCTGGCGCTGCGCTATTGGACCCTGCTCGCCCGCCTTGCACCCGCGGTGCGGCCGATCGCGCCCCCGCCGATCTGCGATCCGGCGCTGCACCTCTTCATCGTCCTGATCGACTTCGCCGGCCTTGGCGTCGGCCGCGCCGAGGTCATGGCGGGCCTGCGGGCGCGCGGCGTGGGCAGCCAGGTCCACTACATCCCCGTGCATCGCCAGCCCTACTACCGCGGCCGATACGGCGAGATCGCCCTGCCTGGCGCCGACGCCTATTATGCGCGCGCGCTCAGCCTGCCGCTCTATCCGGGGATGAGCGACGCCGATCCCGACCGGGTGGTCGAGGCCTTGGCCGAGGTGCTGCGGCTGGCCTGATCGGCCTAGAGCCAGGCGGGCTCGAGGTTCGGAAAGATCTGCAACATCAGCCATTCCGGCAGGATGTACTGGGGCAGCGAGCGCGAGGCGTTCGCGCCGTGCACCACGTGCAGGCAGACTCCTGTGTGATCGTTGAGCAGGTGCAGGTTGAAGCCGTTGCCGAGGGCGCCCCAGACCAGCGGCGTGTCCTCGCCCCAGCCGCGCGCCGGAAAGGGCCCTGCCTCCCAGACCTTGCGCCGGAAGACGTAGCTGAAGCCGAATCCCAGGTGCAGATTGTTCGCCTCTTCGGTCTGCGGCAGCTGGATGAGGGGGGTCTCGGTGCTGTTCCACCAGGCGAAGTGCGGCCCGTCGCGCTTCATCAGGTCCCAATAGCCGCACTGCTTGACGAGCCGGTTGTAGACGAAAAAGGCGACCAGCTTGACGAAGTCGACCCCGCCATCACGCATCGGGGCGATCATCGTCTCGACGTAGGCTGGCGCGTAATAGTCGTCGTCGTCGAAGTGCACGATGACCGCGCCGCTGGCCTGTTCGACCGCCATATTGCGCTTGACGCCCAGCGGCGTGCGCTCGGCCAGATGCAGGTAGCGCACGCGCGGGTCGGCCAGACTCGCCATGAACAGCGAGGGCGTCGGGCTGTCGTCGACGACGATCCACTCGAGCGGCCCCACCGTCTGCGCGGCGAAGGCGGCATAGACCAGCGGCAGGAAGTCCGGCCGGTCGCACGTGGGCGTGATGACGCTGGCCAGGGGCTCCGGCATGGCCGGATTGGCGCCATGCCCCGGCGCGGCTGTCAAATCCTGGGCTGGCGCGTCGGCCTAGACGGCCTCGTCCAGCATCCCGTCCAGCCCCTGCTCGCGCACCTTGCGATAGAGCGTCGAGCGGCCGATGCCGAGGCGGCGCGCCACCTCGCTCATGTGGCCGGAATAGATCTCGATCGCCAGCTGAATGAGGTCCCGCTCGATCTCCTCGAGCGTACGCAGGTGACCGCGGTCATCGAGGATGCGAACCGGCGCATCGGCCGGCATGTCGTCCAGAAGGCCCGCGCCGACGGCGGCTTCGCGCGGCGCGGCGTCCGGCGGCGGCCCGTTCAGGCCGGAGATGGCGGGGAAGTCGTAGGCCTGCAGATAGGGCGCGTCGGCCAGCACGATGGCGCGATAGACCGCGTTCTCCAGCTGGCGGACGTTGCCCGGCCATTCGTGCGCCTGCAGCATGGCCATGGTCTCGGGCGAGACGCCCTGCACGCGCTTGCCTTCCTCGACGTTGAAGCGGCGCACGAAGTGGTCGACCAGGCCGGGGATGTCCTCGCGCCGCTCGCGCAGGGGCGGCAGCTCGATCGGGAAGACGTTCAAGCGGTAGTAGAGGTCCTCGCGGAAGCGGCCCTCGGCCACCTGCTGCGCCAGATCGCGGTTGGTGGCGGAGATGATGCGGACGTCGACGCGGGTTGGGCGCTTGGAGCCGATCGCGTCCACCTCGCCTTCCTGCAGCACGCGCAGCAGCTTGACCTGCATGTCGAGCGGAAGTTCGCCGATCTCGTCCAGGAACATCACGCCGCCGTTCGCTTCCTGGAACTTGCCCAGGTGCTTGTCTGTGGCGCCGGTGAAGCTGCCCTTTTCGTGGCCGAACAGAATGGACTCGACCAGGTTCTCCGGGATGGCGCCGCAATTGACGGTCACCAGCGGCTTGCCGGCGCGATCGGAACCGCCGTGCACGGCGCGAGCGATCTGCTCCTTGCCGACGCCGCTTTCGCCAAGCAGCAGGATCGGGATCTGCGACTTCGCCGCCCGCTCCCCCAGGCGTATCACGTGCAGCATCGAGGGCGCCTCGGCGATCAGGTCGGCGAAGGTGATGCGCCCGGACGCCTTCTTGGTCAGCCGGTCGACCTCGCCCTTCAGTTCGCCCATCTGCAGCGCGTTGCGGATCGAGACCATGATCCGCTCCGGCGAAGCCGGCTTGACGAAGAAGTCCTGCGCGCCGGCCTGCATGGCCTTCACCACCGTGTCGATGCCGCCGGTCGCTGTCAGCACCACCACCGGCTGGCGAAAGCCGCGACCGCGCAGTTCCTTCAGCGTCTCCAGGCCGCCGAGGCCGGGCATGTTCAGGTCGAGCATGATCGCGTCGGCCGCGCCGCCGGCCACCAGGCGGTCGATCGCCTGCTCGCCGGTTTCGGCATGGGCCACGGCCAGCCCCTCGCGCTCCAGAACGGCCTGGATCAGCCGGCGCTGGGTCGGGTCGTCATCGACGACGAGAACGGTCTTGGCCATCAGGTACGCACCCACCGAAATGCGCGCTGTCCTCGATTGGGACAGCGCTTGATTTGTCCCGTTTTAGGGCGCCGGCGGTAAAGGCGGGGTTTCGCAGACCTGAGCAGGAGGTTAACGGCGCGCGCCGGCGGCTTTCGTTTGCGGGCGTCCCGCGCGCGGGCCAAAAGGGGGCATGAGCGCCCTTGCCAAGTCCGAGGCGGCGGAAACGCTTCCGCCCGAATGGCGCCTCGACGACCTATTCGCCGGCCGCGACGACCCGCGCGTCGCGGCCACGCTCGACGACGCCGGCGCCGTCACCGGGAGGCTGGCTCAGCTCGAAGGCCAGTTCATCGCCGCGCGCGACGATCCCCAGCGGCTGGGCGGCCTGATCGCCGAGGGCGTCGACCTCTACGAACAGGCGACGAACAGGCTCTGGGCGGTCGGCGCCTATGCTTCGCTGGCGGCCTCGGTGGCGCGCGACGATCCCGCCTGGTCGAAGTTCGAGGCCGACATCCGCGCCAGGTCGTCACAGATCGGAGCGGAGGCGCTCTTTTTCACCCTGGAGCTGAACGCGCTGACCGAGACCGAGATCGAGGCGGCGCTGTCCGCCGCGCCGGCGGCGGCGCGCTGGCGGCCGTGGCTTCGGCGCGTTCGGCTTGGCCGCCCGCACGAACTCGACGCGCCGCTCGAGCGTCTGCTGCTCGACCGCGCCCCGGCGCTGGCCAACTGGACCCGGCTCTACGACGAAACCCTGGGCCGCCTCGCCGTCCGCGCCGGGCGCGAAAGCCTGACGCTGGCGCAGGCGTTGAACCGCCTCTCCGACCCCGACGCTGGCCGCCGCAAGCAGGCGGCGAGCGGCCTCTCGCGCGCGCTCGAGGCGCAGGCCCCTGTACTTGGCCTTTGCCTCAACACCGTCGCGCTCGAGAAACAGGTCGAGGACCGCTGGCGCAAGTTCGCCGACCCGGCGGCGTCCCGGCACCTGTCGAACGAGGTCGACGCCGAAGCCGTCCACGCGCTCGAGGCCGCCGTAGTCGAGCGATACCCCTCGATCTCGCATCGCTACTACCGGCTGAAGGCGCGCATCCTGGGCAAGCCGGCCCTTGACCACTGGGACCGCAACGCGCCGCTCGATACAGGGCCGCAGCGCCGCTACGCCTGGGACGAGGCCAAGGCGATCGTTCTCGACGCTTACGCGGGTTTGAGCCCCGCGTTCGCCGGTCATGCGCGGACCTTCTTCGATCGTCCATGGATCGACGCGCGACCCAGGGCCGGTAAGTCGTCGGGCGCCTATTCCCACCCTGTGACGTCCGAGCGGCACCCTTACGTCTTCCTCAACTACATGGGCGAGCGGCGCGATGTGCTGACCTTGGCGCACGAACTCGGCCACGCGGTGCACCAGACGCTCGCCGCGCCGCTCGGCACGCTGCTCGCCGACACGCCGCTGACCCTGGCCGAGACCGCCTCCATCTTCGGCGAGGGGCTGGTGTTCGAGAGGCTCCTGGCCGAGGCGGCGCCAGCCGAGCGGCGCGCTCTTCTGGCCGGCAAGATCGAGGACGCGCTCAACACCATCGTGCGCCAGATCGCCTTCCACCGGTTCGAGACCCGCTTCCATGCGGCGCGCTGCGATGGCGAGTTGGCGGCCGACGACATCGCCGCGCTCTGGCTGGACGTGATGGGCGAGAGCCTCGGCCCGGCCGTGCGTCTCAATCGCGGCTACGAGGTCTACTGGGCCTACGTCAGCCACTTCGTGCACGCGCCCTTCTACGTCTACGCCTACGCCTTCGGGAACCTGTTGGTCGAGGCGCTGATGGCCGCGCGGCAGGCCGACCCCAGCGGCTTTACGCCGCGCTACGAGGAATTGCTGGCCTCCGGCGGCGCGCAAACCTATGTCGAAGCCTTGCGGCCATTCGGCCTCGACCCCAAAACAAAGGCGTTCTGGGACGCCGGCTGCCAGCGGATCGAGCGGCTGGTCGACGAATTCGAAGGGCTGGTTTGAGCCGACAAGGATTATTGACCGCGCGGTCTAAGCATCGGCGCGCGCATTGAATTTCTCGAGGATTGGAATGCCTGACGACCGGACGGCTCCCGACAACCAAGGCCAGGTCATGCCCTGGGACGAGCGCGGCGAGGCGGTGCTGGCGCCGTTCAACGGCGAGTCGCCGCCGGCGCCGGACTGGTTCACCTGGGCCGTCGCCCAGCCCCCGGAGCGGTCGTTCGTCCCCGTCGACGGGGCCAACATCGAGCTCTTGGCCTGGGGCGAGCGCGGCAAGCCGGGCCTCATCCTCGTCCACGGCAACAGCGCCCACGCCGACTGGTGGAGCTTCATCGCCCCTTATTTGGCCGAGGACTACCGGGTGGCGGCGATCTCGCTCTCGGGCATGGGCGCGTCCGACTGGCGCGACGCCTATTCCTTCGAAGTCTTCGCCCAGGAGCTGCGCGGCGGAGCCCAGGCGGCCGGCCTCTATGACGCGCCGGTCAAGCCGGTCTTCATCGGCCATTCGTTCGGCGGCTCGCAGGTCTTCTTCGCCGCCCGGCGCTATCCGGAGTGGATGCGCGGCGCGATCCTGGTCGACACCGGCTTCGGCGGGCCGCCGCCGGCCGCCGAGGGTTTCCGTCAGCCCCAGCGGCGCGTGACGCCCAATCGCGTCTATCCGACGCTCGCCGCGGCCCTCGCCCGCTTCCGCTTCATGCCGCCGCAAGGCTGCGAGAACGTCTACATCGCCGATTTCATCGCCCGCCACTCGCTGAAGCGCGCGCCGATGGAGGAGGGCGGGGAGGAGGGCTGGACCTGGCGCTTCGATCCGCAGCTCTGGTCCAAGCTCGACCGCGCGGTCATGTCCGACATGGCGCTGGAAGAGAGCATCACCCCGCTGATCCACATCTTCGGCGAGAATTCCAAGATCATGAGCCGCGTCGCCCAAGGCGATCCGCATGGTCTCTTGAGCGGCTTGCACAGCGTCGTCATCCCCGATTCCGAGCACCACATCATGGTCGACCAGCCGCTGGCGCTGGTCGCCGCCATCCGCGCGGTGCTCGCGGTCTGGCCCTAAGCCGGGGCGACGCTGCGGAACCCGGTCCAGCCGCCTTGAGCGGCGCGCCGCATTGGTATAGTCGCCACCCCAAAGCGCGTGGGCGTCAGTAAGAAGGATTCGCCATGGCCGAGACGGCTTCGGACTACCAACACGGCGAACAGGACATCCACGAGCAGCAGGCGACCTTCCGGCAGGTGATCTTCGCGACCAAGTGGTCGGTGCTTTACCTCGCCGCGTTCATCACCCTCCTGACCCTCTGGTTCTGCACGGCGGCCGGGTTCTGGCAGGGACTGCTCGCGGCCATCGTCATCCTCATTGTCGGAACCATCGCCCTGAGGGAGCGGCCGTCGGCGCACTAAAAGGGTTGTCCGGCGCGCCGGCCGGCTTCGAGAGGTGTTGAGAGGGCATGGGCGCGCGCGTCGCCGTCACAAAGGAACGTCGTCTCGGCGAGACGCGGGTCGCAGCGACTCCGGACACGGTCCGGAAGCTGGTCGAGCTTGGCCTCTCCGTTGCGGTGGAGACGTCGGCCGGCGTCGCCGCCGCCTTCCCTGACGAGGGCTACCGCGCCGCGGGCGCTGAGGTCGCGCACAGCGCCGGCGCGGCGGTCAAGGACGCCGACATCGTGCTGAAGGTGCGTGCGCCGGCCTCAGACGAGATCGCCCGCTTCAAGCCCGGCGCGATCCTGGTCGGGCTGCTCAACCCCTACAACGACCAGGGGCTGGTGTCCTCGCTGGCCCAGGCCGGCGTCTCCGCTTTCGCCATGGAGCTGGTGCCGCGCATCACCCGCGCCCAGGTGATGGATGCGCTCTCCAGCCAGGCGAACCTGGCCGGCTATCGGGCGGTGATCGAGGCGGCGCAGGTCTACGGCCGCGCCTTTCCGCTGATGATGACGGCGGCGGGCACGGTCGCGGCGGCGAAGGTGTTCGTGATGGGCGCCGGCGTCGCCGGACTGCAGGCGATCGCGACCGCGCGGCGGCTCGGCGCCGTGGTGACGGCGACCGACGTTCGCCCGGTCGCCCGCGAACAGGTCGAGAGCCTGGGCGCGAAGTTCATCGCGGTCGAGAACGACGAGTTCAAAGCCGCCGAAACCGCCGGCGGCTACGCCAAGGAGATGAGCGCTGAATACCAGGCGCAGCAGGCCGCGCTCGTGTCCGATCATATCAAGAAGCAGGACATCGTCATCACCACCGCCCTCATTCCCGGCCGCCCGGCGCCCAAGCTCGTCTCGGAGGAGCAGGTCGCGTCGATGAAGCCGGGCTCGGTGCTCGTCGATCTCGCCGTCGAACAGGGGGGCAACGTGGCGGGCAGCCAGGCGGACAAGATCGTCGACGTCGCCGGGGTGAAGATCGCTGGCTACCTCAACCTGCCCGGCCGCATGGCCGCCGACGCCTCCAGCCTTTACGCCAAGAACCTGCTCGCCTTCGTCGGCCTGCTGGTCGACAAGACCGGCGCGCTTGCTCCCGACCTCGACGACGAGATCCTCAAGGCGGCGCTGATCACCCACGCGGGCGCCCAGGCGCAAGCCCAGTTCGACGCGGCTTGAGAATGGCGGGGAGGGGCTAGAGGCCGAGCATGGACGTCGATCCGACCGTCTTTCGTCTGGCGATCTTCGTGCTCGCCATCTTCGTCGGCTACTACGTGGTCTGGAGCGTGACGCCGGCGCTGCACACGCCGCTGATGGCGGTCACCAACGCCATCTCGTCGGTGATCATCGTCGGCGCGCTCCTGGCCGCCGCCGCGCACGGCGCGGGGCGCGGCATCTGGCTCTCGAAGGGCGCCGGGGCGGCCGCTGCGGCGCTCGCCTCGGTCAACATCTTCGGCGGTTTCCTGGTCACCCAGCGCATGCTGGCCATGTACCGGCGCAAGGATCGCGCGCCGTGAACGCGAGCCTGGCCGCGCTTGCCTACATCGTCTCGGGCGTCCTCTTCATCCTGGCGCTGCGTGGGCTGTCCAGCCCCGAGACCAGCCGGCGCGGCAACCAGCTCGGCATGCTGGGGATGGCGATCGCCATCGGCACGACGCTGGCCATCCTCTGGCGCAGCGGCGGACTCGACGGCGTCACTCTGGCGCTGATCGGCGGCGGCATCGCCGTCGGCGGCGGCGTCGGCGCGGTGGTCGCCCGGCGCGTCCAGATGACGGCGATGCCTCAGCTCGTCGCCGCCTTCCACTCGCTCGTCGGCCTGGCCGCCTGCCTGGTCGCCGCCGCCGCCCTCTATGCGCCGGCCGCCTACGGCATCGCCGAGGCGCATGGCGTGAAGCTCGAGAGCCTGATCGAGCTTTCGGTCGGCGTCGCCATCGGCGCGGTCACCTTCACCGGCTCGCTGATCGCCTTCGCCAAGCTGAATGGCAACATGAGCGGCGCGCCGATCCTGCTGCCCGCCCGCCATGCGCTGAATATCGCCCTGGCGCTGGCGCTGGTGTCCCTGATCGCGGTGCTGGCGACCAGCGGCGGCGACGCCAAATGGGCGTTCTGGGCCGTCTTCGCGCTGGCGCTGATCATCGGGATCACCCTGATCATCCCGATCGGCGGGGCCGACATGCCGGTCGTCGTCTCGATGCTGAACAGCTATTCCGGCTGGGCGGCGGCGGCGCTGGGCTTCACGCTCGCCAACATCACCCTCATCATCACCGGCGCGCTGGTCGGCTCGTCCGGGGCCATCCTCTCCTACATCATGTGCAAGGGGATGAACCGGTCCTTCATCTCCGTGATCCTGGGCGGTTTCGGCGGCGAGACCGTCGCATCGGCGGGTCCGGCGGAGACGCGGCCGGTCAAGCAAGGCTCGGCCGAGGACGCCGCCTTCATCATGAAGAACGCCTCCAAGGTCATCATCGTCCCCGGCTACGGCATGGCGGTCGCGCAGGCCCAGCACGCGCTGCGCGAGATGGCCGACAAGCTGAAGGCCGAGGGCGTCGAGGTGAAGTACGCCATCCACCCCGTCGCCGGCCGCATGCCCGGCCACATGAACGTGCTCCTGGCCGAAGCCAACGTGCCCTACGACGAGGTGTTTGAGCTCGACGACATCAACGCCGAGTTCCCCTCGACCGACGTCGCCTTCGTCATCGGGGCCAACGACGTCACGAACCCGGCCGCCAAGACCGATCCCACCTCGCCCATCTTCGGCATGCCGATCCTCGACGTCGAAAAGGCGCGCACCGTCCTTTTCGTCAAACGCGGCATGGGCTCTGGCTATGCTGGCGTCGAGAACGAACTCTTCTTCCGCAACAACACCATGATGCTGTTCGCCGACGCCAAGAAGATGGTCGAAGGCATCCTGAAGGCCCTCTGATGCCAAGGCCCGCGCCCCGCGGGCGGATGGTCGACGTCGCCGGCCGACGCCTGCACCTGGTGGCGGCCGGACCGCCGTCAGGCGAGCCGCTCGTGGTCCTCGAAGCCGGCTCCTATGGCGCGTCGGCGGACTGGGCGGCGGTGCAGGCGCTGCTGACCGTCGGCGGCGTCCGCTCGCTCGCCTACGACCGCGCCGGTCTCGGCCTCTCCGACCCCGGTCCCAGTCCCCGCGACGGGGTGGCCATCGCCGCCGATCTCGAACGCCTGCTGGCGGCGTTAGGCGAGGCCGGGCCGCTCGTTCTCGTCGGCCACTCCATGGCCGGGCTGCACGTGCGCCTGTTCGCCGGCCGCAATCCGGCGCGCATCGCCGGCCTCGTTCTCGTCGACGCGTTCACGCCGGAGATGGCCAAAGACCCCCGCATCGCCGCCGGCGCGCGGGGCTACGGGCGCCTCGCCCGGCTCTCGGCCGCGGCGACCGCGCTCGGGCTCATTAGACCCTTCGGTCCTTTCGGCGATTCGATCGGCGTCGAGGGCGAGGCCCATGCCCACAAGCTCTGGACCTTCGGCAACGCCGGCCACACCCGCGCCGCGGCCGACGAGATCCTCGCCTGGCCGTTCACGGCCGCACAGGCGCTGGCGGTCGGCCCCGCCGACCCCGCTTGGCCGGTCGCCGTCGTCACCGCGTCGGCCGAGCGCCGGCTGCCCGCCTTCCGCGCCCTGCAGGCGGCGGCGGCCAGCGCCTCGGCGCGCGGCCGCGTCGACCACGTCGCCGGCGCCCGGCACGCCAGCCTGCTCGGCCCCCGCTATGCGCACCATGTCGTCGGCGGAATTGAACACGTCCTTAAGACGCTCCACGCTTAATGCGCGCCGGACGGAGCGGGAGCGGCTGACGGATGAGCGGGGCGGCGCTGGCGCTCGATGGGGTGACCAAACGCTATGGCGCGTTCACCGCGGTGGACGGCCTCAGCTTCCGGGTCGAGCCAGGCCGCATCCTTGGCTTCCTCGGCCCGAACGGCGCCGGCAAGACCTCGACCATCCGCATGATCCTCGGCCTGATCGCGCCGACGGCCGGCGCCATATCGGTGCTTGGCGCATCCGACATTCGCTCGGTGCGCGACCGCATCGGCTTCCTGCCCGAGGAGCGCGGCCTCTATCGCCGCATGACGCCGGTCGCCGCCATCGCCTTCCTCGCCAGCCTCAAGGGCGTCGCCGTCCCGGAGGCCAAGCGCCGCGCCCGGCAGATGCTCGAGGCGCAGGGCCTGGGCGACGCCGCCGGGCGCCAGATCCGCATGCTGTCGAAGGGCATGGCCCAGAAGGTCCAACTTTTGTCCGCCATCGCTCACGAGCCGGACCTGGTGCTGCTCGACGAGCCGTTCTCCGGCCTCGACCCGGTCAACCAGCAGAGCCTGGAGACGCTGATCCGCGAGCTCGCGGCGCGCGGGGCGACCGTCGTCTTCTCCACCCACGTCATGCAGCACGCCGAGCGCCTGTGCGATCAGGTCGTCCTGCTCGCCAACGGCAAGAAAGTCTTCGACGGCGCGGTCGAAGCCGCTCGCGCCGCGGCGCCGCGCACGCTGGTCATCGAAGGCGGCTTCGATCCGGCGCGGCTGGCCGCGGTGCCGGGCCTCGGCGAACGCACGGTCGAGCCGGCCGACGACGGCGGCGTCCGGGTGACGGCCGTCCTGGAACGCGGCGCGCCGGCGCAGGCCGCGCTGACCGCCGCCTTCAACCTCGGCCTCGACATCCGCCGCTTCGAGCTCAGAGAGCCGCACCTGCACGACGCCTTCATCGTGCTGACCGCCGGGGCCGGCCAGCCATGAGCCGCCTCCTCCGCATCGCCGTCCGCGACTACCTCGCCTACGTCCGCACGCCCGGCTTCTGGCTCTCCATCCTGCTCATGCCGGTCGGGATCATGCTCTTCGGCGGCTCGTCGACGCTCCTGGCGCGCACCTCGCCGGTGCCCGAGATCGCCGTCGTCGACTTCACCGGGCAAGGCTACGTCCAGGCGGTGCAACAGGCGCTGGCCGCCAGCCAGCCCGGCCAGCGACCGGCCGCCGTGATTGTCGCCGCCCCGGGCGGTCCGTTCTCGAGCCCCGCCGACGCCGGCGCCCGGCTCCGCGCCTACGTCGCCGGCGGAGCCCGTCTGCCCGATGGCCACCCGCTCGACGCCGCGGCGATCATCCACGCGTCGGGACAGGGCGTCGACGTGGACTACTGGAGCCGCAACGTCGCCGACCGCGCCGGCCAGATCGCCGTCCGCGAAGCCGTCGCCGAGGCCATGCGCCGAGCCGACCTCGCCAAACAGGGCATCGGACCGAAAGCGCTGGCGGCCATCGACCAGCTGACGCCGCACGTCACCACCTTCTCCGCCCGCGCCGGCGGCCGCGTGTCCCAGCGCGAGCTGGTGCGCGGCTTCATCGGCTTCGGCATGGGCATGCTGCTGTGGATGGTGGTGTTCACCGGCGCAGGGATGCTGCTGAACAGCGTCATCGAGGAGAAGTCGAGCCGCATCCTCGAGGTGCTGCTGACCTCAGCCTCGGTGCCGGAGATCATGGCCGGCAAAATCCTCGGCGTCGCGGCGGTGACCGCAACGGTGCTCGGCGTCTGGCTGAGCATCGGGGCGACAGCGCTCGCCATCGCCGCGCCCTCGGTGGCCGCCGATCTGGTCGCCATCCTGCTCAGCAAGGGGATGATCGCCTACCTCGCCCTCTACTTCGTCGGCGGCTACCTGATGTTCGCCACCCTCTACGTCACCGTCGGCGCCTTCTGCGAGACAACGCGCGAGGCGCAGACCCTGCTCGGGCCGATGATGATCCTCCTCTCCATGCCGATGATCTTCATGTCGCAGGCGATCACCCATCCCGACGCGCCGCTGCTCACGACCCTCTCGTGGGTGCCGATCTTCACGCCCTTCATGATGGCCGCGCGCGCCGCGTCCGACCCGCCGCTCTGGCAGGTGGCGGGAACGGCGGCGCTGATGTTCGCGACCACCGCGGTCGAGCTCTGGGTGGCGGGGCCGGCGTTCAAGTCCGGCGCGCTGGCCAGCGGCCGGTTCGAGATCGGGACGTTCCTGAAAAGCCTGGTCCGGCGGACCGGCGAGTAGGCGGCTCTACGTCCGCGCCGGCTTCTTCGGCGCGGGGAGCAGGCCTTCGCGCTGAGCGCGTTTGCGCGCCAGCTTGCGGGCGCGGCGCACGGCCTCGGCCTTCTGGCGGGCGCGCTTCTCGGAGGGTTTTTCGTAGTGCACGTGCCGCTTCATTTCGCGGAACGAGCCTTCGCGCTGCATCTTCTTCTTCAGCGCTTTCAGCGCCTGGTCGACATTGTTGTCGCGCACGAAAATCTGAACGATGACCAGTCCTCCCAGACGGGCACGGAAAAATGAAATCGGCGAGCGACGCTCGCCGATGCGGGGCGGCTGATAGCAGAGCCGGGCCCTATTGTCCACGGGCGAGACGCGGGCAAGCCTTGCGGTGTAAGGTTCCAGACGCCATGACCGCCGCCGAGATCGACTGGACCGAAGCCGCAGAAGCCCGCCTGCTCGACGCCGCCATCCAGCGCGCGCCGACGCTGGGCTGGAACGGGCGCATGCTGACGCGCGCCGCCGCCGACGCCGGCCTTTCGGCGGGCGAGGCGATGCTGGTCGCGCCAGGCGGCGCCCGCGACCTCGCCGCGCTCCTCTCCCGCCGCCACGACGCTCGCGCGCTGGCCGCGCTCGCCGGTGAGAACCCGGCGGGGCTCAAGGTGCGGATGCGCATCCGCAGGAGCGTCGAAGCGCGGATGGACGCGGCCTTCGCCGACGAGGCGGCGCTCGGTCGCTGGGCCGGCTTTCTGGCGCTGCCGCCCAACGCGCCCCTGGCGGCGCGGCTCGTCTGGGAGACCGCCGACCGCCTTTGGCGCTGGGCCGGCGATGTGGCCACCGACGAAAACCACTATTCGAAGCGCGCCATCCTCGCCGGCGTGCTCGCTTCGACACTGGCCGTCCGCCTGCGCGAGGGCCGTGCCGCCAGCCTCGACCACCTCGACCGCCAGATCGACCACGTCATGGCGTTCGAGTCCTGGAAAGCCCGCCTCAAACCCGCCGACCTCGCCACCACCCTCGCCAGCGCCCTGGGCCGCCGCCGGTACAATCGCTCGTCATCCTCCGCCGTAGCGGCGAAGCCGCGGAGTGCGGGGGACCCATGAGCACCCACGTTCGACGCTGATCATGGGTGGCCCGAACAAGTCGGGCCATGACGAAGACGAGCTTCACTCCCGCTCCAGGGGCCTCAGGCGGTTGATGTGGCCCATTTTTCGGCCGTCGCGGACCTCGGCTTTGCCGTAGAGCCAGACGCGGGCTTCCGGTTCGGCGATCAGGGCGGGCCAGCGGTCGACGTCGTGGCCGATCAGGTTCTCCATCTCGACGCTGGCCAGCGGCGTCACCGGTCCCAGCGGCCAGCCGGCGATGGCGCGCAGGTGCTGCTCGAACTGGTCCACCTCGCAGCCGTCCAGCGTCCAGTGGCCGGAGTTGTGCACCCGGGGCGCGATTTCGTTCACGAGCAGCCGCCCGTCGGCCATCTCGAAGAGCTCGATCCCGATCACCCCGACATAGTCGAGGCTCGTGAGGACGCGCGCGGCGATCACCTGCGCCTGTTCGGCGATCGCCGGCGTCACCTGCGCTGGCGCATGGGTGCGCCGAAGGATGCCCCCCTCGTGGTGGTTCTCGCCCAGCGGATAGGCGGCCACCTCGCCGTCGCGGCCGCGGGCGGCGATCACCGAAAGCTCGCGCACGAAGTCGGCGCGCGCCTCCAGAATCGCCGCCGCCTTGTCGATGCGCGCGAAGGCGTCGGCCGCGTCCGCGTGGCCCTCGACCCATGTCTGACCCTTGCCGTCGTAGCCTTCGCGGCGGGTCTTCAAGAGCGCCGGCGCGCCCAGCGCCTCGAGGCCGGCGAGGATGTCGGCGGTCGTCTCGACGGCGGCGAAACGGACGGTCGGCGCGCGACACCCGTTCAGGAAGGTCTTTTCGTCCACCCGGTCCTGGGCGACCGCCAGCGCCCGCCCGCCCGGCGCCACCGACGCGCCGAGGCCGACCAGCGTCTCGACCACGCTTGCGGGCACGTTCTCGAACTCGAAGGTGACGACGTCGGCGGCTTCGGCGAGCGTCTTCAACGCGCCGGCATCGTCGTAGGCGGCCTTCAACCACAGTCCGGCTGTCTGGCCCCCGCCGGAGTCGGCTCGCGGCTCCAACACGACCGTCTCGAACCCCAGCCGCGCCGCCGCCAGGGCCAGCATGCGGCCCAGCTGACCGCCGCCGAGGATGCCGATCGTCGATCCGGGCCGGAGCGGGAAGGCGGGCACGCGCGTCAGTCGGTCACGGTTTCCGCCACCGAGGCTGTCTGCAGCGCCCGGTAGGTTTCCAGCCGCTCGGCCAGCGCCGGGTCGCTCAACGCCAGGATCTGGGCGGCCAGCAGCCCCGCGTTCGTCGCGCCGGCTTCGCCGATGGCGAGGCTGCCCACCGGGATGCCGGCCGGCATCTGTTGGATGGAGAGCAGCGAGTCGACGCCCTTCAGCGCCCGCGTCTTGATCGGCACGCCCAGCACCGGAAGCATGGTCATCGAGGCGGTCATGCCCGGCAGATGCGCCGCGCCGCCGGCGGCCGCGATGATGATCTTGAAGCCAGCGGCCTTGGCGCCTTTGGCGAAGGCGTACATCCGATCCGGCGTACGGTGGGCTGAAACCACCTTCTTCTCGTAGCCGACGCCCAGCTGGTCGAGGATGGCGGCGGCGGCCCGCATGGTCGGCCAGTCCGACCGGCTTCCCATGATGATGGCGACCGGCGCGATCTTTCCGGGCATGGCGGCTCCGACGAGGAAGCCGGGCAGTATAGGGGTCAACCTTGCGCCCGCAACCGATCGGAGCCAGGATTCGCTTGGCGGCGGCCGCCTTGAGGCGATTCGCGGGGCTCTCCCGGGAACGCGGGCGGCGGGGGACGATGGCAAGCGATGAGGCTCCTGGGCGTGCGTCTCGACGCGCTCGGCGCGGTCAGGCGAAGGCCGGTCGCGGCCGGTGTCACGCCCGCGCAAGCGTTGGCGAGCTCCGCGCCCGTCGATAGCGCCGCCTTCCTCGGCCTCGGCCCCGCCGACATCACCGGCCCGGTGCAGGCGGCGCTGACCACGCTGCTCGGCGAAATCGAGGAGCTGCGCGGCGAGGTCCAGCGGCTCAAGGCTCGGCTCACCGAGGCCGAGGGCCTGGCCGACCAGGACGTGCTCACCCCGGTGCTCAACCGCCGCGCCTTCGTGCGCGAGCTTCGACGCGTCATCGCCTTCACGCACCGCTACGGCGGCCAGACCAGCCTGATCTACTTCGACCTCGACGGGTTCAAGGCGGTGAACGACCGCTTCGGCCACGCGGCCGGAGACGTGGCGCTGAAGGCGGTGGCCGAGCGGCTGGCCGGCGCTGTGCGCGAATCGGACATCGTCGGACGCCTCGGCGGCGACGAGTTCGGCGTCATCCTCGTGCATGCGGACCGGGCGACCGCGCTCGCCAAGGCCGCCGTGCTCGCCACGCTGGTCGAGGATGAGCCGATTGCCTCCGGCGAGTGGCTGATGCCGGTCAGGATCAGCTACGGCGTCGCCCAGCTTATGCCCGGCGCGGACGCCGAACAGGCCCTGACCGAAGCCGACGCGGCCATGTACGCGCACAAGCGAGCGGCCGCCGGGTAGGTCGATGCGCAATCGCTCCCGTCTTCTGCCTCTCGCCGCATTTGCGCTGGCCCTGGCGGCCGCCATGCCGGCCGCCGCCCAGGATGTGGCCGTTAGCGGCCTCGCCGGCCAGGCCGTGACGCTGAGCCCCGCCGACATCGCGGCGCTGCCGCACGTTATGCTGACGGTCACTGTCGAGGGCCAGACGCACGCCTACCGGGGCGTCCCGCTCGCCGACATTCTGGCCCGCGTCGGCGCGCCCGCCGGCAAGACGCTCAAGGGTCCCGATCTCGCCGACGTCGTCCTGGTCACCGCCAAGGACGGCTATGTCGTGGCGCTCAGCCTGGCCGATACCGACCCCATGGTGCGCAGGGACCAGATCATCCTCGCCGATGCATCCGACGGCGCGCCGCTGCCCGACGGCGTCGGCCCCTACCGCCTGGTGGTGGAGGGCGACCAGCGCGGGGCGCGCATGGCCCGGATGGTCGTTTCCATCGCCGTTCTCCGCGTCAGGCGATGATGTCGGGCGTCAGGCGGTCTTCGAGGCGGGTGATCTGGTCGCGCAGGGCGAGCTTCTGCCGCTTGAGGCGGGCGATCTGCAGCTGGTCGGGGACGGGCTTGCCGGCCAGCGCCTGGACGGCGTCGTCCAGATCCTGGTGCGCCTGGCGCAGTTCGGCGATGCGCGCCTGGATCGCCTCGTCATTGGCCAGCGGTGGCTCGTCGCTGAAAGACATGGCGGCGGGGAGTTTAGCAAACTCGGCCGCTACCGAAAACGCGGCGGCCAGCGCCGAGAGCAGGTCGGGCGGCGCCGGCTCGCCCCAGGCGGCGACGGCGGCGGCGAGCGCAATCCGCGCATTCGGGGCGCCGCGCGCCTCGGGCGTCATCGCCTCGAGCTGGTCCAGGAGGCCGCGTTCGGCCGCCAGCTCCTCGCCCCTGATCCGGGCCCGCAGAGCCTCGCGCGGCCCGTCGTCGGCGCTGGTGAGCGAAGCCTTCAGCGTTCGCCGCGTGGCGCGGAGCGGCTTCAGCACGTTCGCCTCGACCTCGTGGGCCAGGGCGGCGGCGCGGGCCGCCAGATCGGCGTCCGCCATCCGCCCGGCCTCGCCAGCCCAAAGCGCCCAGAGCAGCAGGCAGACGCTCTGCCCATGCTCGTCCTGCAGCGTCAGGCACAGCGGCGCCACGCCGGGCGCGGCGTAGGCCTTCGCGGCCCAGTCATAGAGGCTCAATCCGCGTCCCCCAGGATCGGCTTTAACGCCACGCCCCAGCGGCTCACGCCTTTCCAGTCGAAGCCGAAAAGGTCGAGCGCGCGCCCGACCGACTGGTCGACCATCGCCTCGATCGTCCGCGGCCGCGCGTAGAAGGCCGGCAGGGGCGGGGCGATCACCGCACCCATTTCGGCCAGCTTCACCAGCGTGCGCAGATGGCCGAGGTGCAGCGGCGTCTCGCGCACCATCAGCACGAGCGGCCGCCGCTCCTTCAGCGTGACGTCGGCGGCGCGCGCGATGAGGCCCGATGTCACGCCGGTCGCGATCTCCGACATGGTCTTCACCGAACAGGGTGTGACGATCATGCCCAGCGTCTTGTAGGAGCCCGAGGCGATCGAGGCCCCGATGTCGGTCGGCCGGTGTGTCACCGACGCCTTGGCGGAAAGCTCGGCGAGACTGAGGCCCGTCTCCGACTTCAGCGTCAGCGCCGCGGCGCGCGAAGCGACCAGGTGGGTCTCGACGCCGAGCTCGGCCAGCGCCTCCAGAACCCGCACGCCGTACGCCGCGCCCGACGCGCCGGTCACGCCGACGACCAGCCGTTCCGGCGCCTTCGCCAAGGTCAGCGCTCCCGCATTTCGCCACCATGGCGCCCGCCATTTGGGCGCCTTCTGGCCCCGCCAGATCGCAAGCGAATGTGATCTGACGCGACTCGTGGCGGGTGTTTAACTCGCTACCGCCAGCAGTATGGAGGCGCACTTATGGCAGTTGAAGCGCGAATTCGCGAACTCGGATCGAGGCACGAGACCCTCGAGCGCGCCATTCAGGAAGAGGCCGGGCGGCCCGCCGCCGACGACCTGCGCATTCGCGAGCTCAAGCGACGGAAGCTGAAGCTGAAGGAAGAGATGGAGTCGTTGCGCGGCCGGGTGCATTAGACCCGCACGACCCGGTTCCTTCGAAGGAGTAGACGGCCGCGATGGCGGGAAAGGTCGCCGAAGACGCCCGCGCGGCGCTCGATGGGCTGTTGTCCGACGGCATGACGATCATGGCCGGCGGGTTTGGCCTGTGCGGCATCCCCGAGAACCTGATCGCCGCCATCCGCGCGTCTGGCGTCAAGGACCTGACGGTCGTCTCCAACAATTGCGGCGTCGATGATTTCGGCCTCGGCCTGCTGCTCGCCGGCGGTCAGATCCGGAAGATGATCTCGTCCTACGTGGGTGAGAACAAGCTCTTCGCCGAACTTTATCTCTCTGGCCGGCTGGAACTGGAGTTCAACCCCCAGGGCACGCTTGCCGAACGCATCCGCGCCGGCGGCGCCGGCATCCCCGCCTTCTTTACCAAGACGGGCGTCGGCACGCTGGTCGCCGAGGGCAAGGAGGTGCGCGAGTTCGACGGCGAGCTTTACGTGATGGAGCGGGGCCTTGTGGCCGACCTCGCCATCGTCAAGGCGTGGAAAGGCGATGCCGAGGGCAACCTCGTCTATCGGAAGACGGCGCGGAACTTCAATCCGGTCATGGCCACCGCCGGCAAGGCGACCATCGCCGAGGTCGAGGACCTGGTCTCCATCGGCGGCCTCGATCCCGACCAGATCCACACGCCCGGCATCTACGTTGATCGCATCTTCAAAGGCGCCGTCTACGAAAAACGCATCGAGCAGGAGACCACCCGTCCACGCGCCGAGGTGCGCGCCTGATGGCCTGGACCCGCGACCAGATGGCCGCCCGCGCGGCCAAGGAGCTGCGCGACGGCTTCTACGTGAACCTCGGCATCGGCATCCCGACGCTCGTGGCCAACTTTATCCCGCCCGGCATGCATGTGACGCTGCAGAGCGAGAACGGGATGCTGGGCATGGGGCCCTTCCCCTATGCCGGCGAAGCCGACCCCGACCTGATCAACGCCGGCAAGCAGACGATCACCGAGCTGCCGCAATCCAGCTTCTTCTCCTCCGCCGACAGTTTCGCGATGATCCGCGGCGGCCACATCGACCTGTCCATCCTCGGCGGCATGCAGGTCTCGCAAGCCGGCGACCTCGCCAACTGGATGGTGCCGGGCAAGATGGTGAAGGGCATGGGCGGGGCGATGGACCTGGTCGCCGGCGTCAAGCGCGTTGTCGTCGTGATGGAGCACAGCGAAAAAGCCGGCGGCGCGAAGTTCCTCAAAGCCTGCACGCTGCCGCTTACCGGCCAGGGCGTCGTCGACCTCCTGATCACCGACCTTGCCGTCTTCGAGATCGACCGCCGGGCCGGCCGCGCCCGCCTCGCCGAGCGGGCCGAGGGCGTCGGACTGGACGAGATTCGCGCGAGAACCGAAGCGGCCTTCGAGGTCGCCGCCGAGGCCGCCTGAGGGCGCCAAACTGCTCATCCTGGACGCACCGCCTGCCTTTCCTTTGGGCGCCCGAACCCTTTTCCGGCAAGGGAAGCGCGATTTCATCCGCCCGATAAGACACGGTTAACCGGCGTCCGGCGCTCTCCCCGCATGACCGACGCGGACGGGCCCTCGATGACCGACGAGATGACGGCTAAACCCGCCGGCCTCTGGCGTCGCCTGACCGCGTGGATGCGGCCGGGGAACGCGGCGTTGCACAGGGCCGAGCAGGCGGCCGCGTGGGCGGAGCGGCGCCTGCGCGAGGCCATCGACGTCCTCCCCGAAGGCCTGGTCTTTCTCGATCGGGACGGCCGTTACGTGCTTTGGAACGAGCGCTACGCCGAAATCTATCACCGCTCCGCCGACCTCTTCCGCGAAGGGGCGAGGCTGGCCGACACGCTCGCGATCGGCGTTGCGCGCGGCGACTATCCGGAAGCGGTCGGGCGCGAACAGGCATGGCTCGCCGAGCGCCTGGCCCTGCTCGACAATCCCGGCCAGAGGCATCAGCAGCAGCTCGCCGACGGGCGCTGGGTGATGATCGAGGAGCGCCGCACCAGCGACGGCGGGATCATCGGACTCCGTGTCGACATCACCGAGATGAAGGAGCAGGCCGGCGCCTTGACCCTGGCGCTCGAGCGCGCCGAGGCCGCCAGCCGCGCCAAGAGCGAATTCCTCGCCAACATGAGCCACGAGATCAGGACCCCGCTGAATGGCGTGCTGGGCATGGCCGAAGTTCTGGCCCGCACCGATCTGGACGCGCGCCAGAGCGAGCTTCTGAGCACGATCGTTTCGTCCGCGGCGACGCTGGACAGCATCCTCGCCGACCTGCTCGACTTTAGCCGGCTCGAGGCCGGGCGTCTGGCCATTGGCCGCGAGCCATTCGACCTCGCCGCGTTGGTCGATGAGGCGGCTTCGCCGTTCGCGAGCGCCGTCGCGCCGAAGGGCGTCGTCCTTTCGGCGGCGGTCGACGCGTCGGCCCGTCGGCGCGTGGCCGGCGACCCGGTGCGGCTGAAGCAGATCCTCACCAACCTGCTCTCCAACGCCGTCAAGTTCACCGCCGAGGGCGCCATCGCCCTCTCGGTGACGCGGGCGGCGCGCGGCGACCGCTATGTGTTCGAGGTGCGCGACACCGGCATCGGCTTCGAGGCGGACGCCGCCGAGCGGCTGTTCAACCGCTTCGAACAGGCCGACGGCTCGATCACGCGCCGGTACGGCGGCACGGGCCTTGGCCTTTCCATCTGTCGCCAGCTCGCCGAGCTGATGGGCGGCGAGATCTCCGCGGCCGGCCGCCCGGGCAAGGGGGCGGTGTTCAGCCTCGTCCTGCCGCTGCCGCCGGCGGCGGATGACGACAAGACGGTCATCTCGGCGACGGTCCCGACCGGCGAGCGGCCGATCCGGGTGCTCATCGCCGACGACAACGAGACCAACCGCAAGGTCGCCGCGCTGATTCTGGCCGCCATCGGCGCCGAGGTGGCCGCCGTCGAGGATGGCGCCCAGGCCCTCGCCGCCACCCAGACCAACGCCTTCGACGTCGTCCTCATGGACCTGCAGATGCCGGTGATGGACGGCCTCTCCGCCACCGCCGCCATCCGCGCCCGCGAGGCGGCCGATGGCCTGCCGCGGCTGCCCATCGTCGTGCTCTCGGCCAACGTCATGCGAGAGCACGTCGAAGCCTCGGCCGCCGCCGGCGCCGACGACCACATCGGCAAGCCCGTGCGCGCGGAGACGCTCATCAGTGCGGTGGTCCGCGCCGTCAGCGCGGCCGAGGAGGCGGCCGCGGCCTAGGCCTTGACGACCGGGTTCAACGAGGACGCTAATCCCGCAAACGCCCGGGGGCGCCATGATCTTCGAACAGGTCGCCACTGGCGGCTGCCAGTCCTACCTCCTCGGCTGCACCGACACGCTCTCGGGCGTGCTGATCGATCCCGAGGTCAGCCAGATCGACCGCTACAAGGCGCTCGCCGGTCGCGCGGGCGTGCACGTCCGCTATGTGGTCGACACCCACACGCACGCCGACCACTTCTCGGCGACCAAGCAGCTGGCCGAGATGCTCGATGTCCCGGCCGTGATGCACCAAGCCAGCCCTTCGCCGCATGCGAGCCTCAGACTCGACGACGACGACATGCTCATCGTTGGCAATCTCCGCATCCGCGCGCTGCACACGCCCGGCCACACCCGCGATTCCATGTGCCTGATCGTCGAGGACCGCGTCTTCACCGGCGATACGCTGCTGATCGGCGGGACCGGCCGCACGGACCTGCCGACCGGTGATCCGGACCAGCTCTACGAGAGCCTGTTCGGCAAGCTGCTCACGCTCGATCCGGCGCTGCTCGTCTATCCGGCGCACGACTACAAGGGCCGCTCCCACTCGACGCTGGCGACCGAGATTGCCGAGAATCCGCGACTGCAGAAGCGCGAACGGGACGACTTCGTGCAGATGATGCGCGAGCTCAACCTGGCCGCGCCGACGCACCTCACCGAGGCGCTGCGCACCAACATGAGCGGCGGCAAGACCATCAATCAGATGCTGGCCGAGGCGGCGGCCGAGGTGCCGTTCATCGCGCTCGCCGAGCTCGACCGGCGCATCGCATCGCGGCCGAACGACCTCCTCGTCCTCGACGTTCGCGAGGCGTCCGCCTTCGCCGCCGGGCGAATTCCCGGCGCCCGCCACCTGCCGCGCGGCCAACTCGAGCTTCGGATCAACGATGAGTTGCCGGACCCGACGCTGCGCATCGTCACCTGCTGCGAGTTCGGCAAGATCTCGACGCTGGCCGCCCAGACCCTGCGCCAGCTTGGCTTTACGCGCACGGTCGCCCTCGACGGCGGCATGAAGGCGTGGCGCGAAGGCGGCTTTCCGATCGAGGTCTGAGGCCCGGTCACATTCTTGTTAACGGAAAAATTGTCGCGCACCACCCAGGCGCCGTTGACGGTCCATCAACCCTATGGCCCCATATCTTCCGTTGCGTGGGTGCTTCGCCCACAACATATAGCGGTTGGGCTGGGGGCAGCTTGCCGCGAGTGACATGGGGCATAGGTTAATGGCGATGACGCGCAGCCAAGCGATTTCGACCGCATCCGAGGTCCGGGAGGCCCGTTTTGCGGCCACCAGGCCGGCCGAGCGGCCGGTTCTGCATCTGGTGCGCAAGGTCGAGGTGGATCGCAGCCGCGACGCGCTCTTGACCGACTTCGGCAAAACCACGCTCGAGCGCAGCTATCTGCTGCCGGGCGAGTCGTACCAGGACATGTTCGCGCGGGTGGCGACGGCCTACGCCGACGACGCCGACCACGCCCAGCGCATCTACGACTACATTTCCAAGCTCTGGTTCATGCCGTCGACGCCGGTGTTGTCGAACGGCGGCGCCGACCGCGGGCTTCCGATCTCGTGCTTCCTCAACGCCGTGTCCGACAGCCTGGAAGGCATCGTCGGCGCCTGGAACGAGAATGTCTGGCTCGCGGCCAACGGCGGCGGCGTCGGCACCTATTGGGGCGGCGTGCGCTCGATCGGCGAGGCCGTGAAGGGCCAGGGCCAGACCAGCGGCATCATTCCGTTCATCCGGGTCATGGACTCGCTGGCTCTGGCGATCAGCCAGGGGTCGCTCCGCCGCGGATCGGCGGCCGTCTACCTCGACATCCACCACCCGGAGATCGAGGAGTTCCTCGAGATTCGCAAACCGTCCGGCGACTTCAATCGCAAGTCGCTCAACCTGCACCACGGCCTGGCCGTGACCGACGCCTTCATGGAAGCGGTGCGCGACGGGACCGACTTCGCCCTCGTCAGCCCGAAGAGCGGCGAGACGGTCAAGCTCGTCGACGCCCGCGCGCTCTGGCAGAAGATTCTCGACGTCCGCCTCGCGACCGGCGAGCCCTACTTGATCTTCGCCGACACCGCCAACCGGCTGATGCCGGAGCACCAGCGCGCCCTTGGCCTGAAGGTGCGCCAGTCGAACCTATGCTCCGAGATCATGCTGCACACCGGCCCCGACCATCTGGGCATCGAGCGCACCGCCGTCTGCTGTCTCTCGTCGGTCAACGCCGAGATGTTCGTGGAATGGCGCGACCATCCGACCTTCGTCGAAGACGTGCTGCGCTTTCTCGACAACGTGCTGCAGGACTTCATCGACCGCGCGCCGCCGGCGATGGAGCCGGCCCGCTACGCCGCCGAGCGGGAGCGGTCCGTCGGCCTCGGCCTCATGGGCTTCCACTCCTTCCTGCAGGCGCAGAACGTGCCGTTCGAGAGCGCCCTGGCCAAGTCGTGGAACATGCGCCTCTTCAAGCACCTGCGCCGCGAGGCCGACAAGGCCTCGCGCAAGCTGGCCGAGGAGCGCGGCGCGTGCCCGGACGCGGCCGAGCAGGGCGTCATGGAGCGGTTCTCGCACAAGCTGGCGATCGCGCCGACGGCGTCGATCTCGATCATCTGCGGCGGGACCTCGGCCGGCATCGAGCCGATCCCCGCCAACATCTACACGCACAAGACCCTCTCGGGCTCCTTCGCGGTCAAGAATCCCTATCTGGAACGGCTCCTGGCCGAGAAAGGCCTCGACACCGACGAGGTGTGGCGCTCGATCTTGGAGAACGAGGGCTCTGTCCAGCACCTGGACGGCCTCAGCCAGGACGAGAAGGACGTCTACAAGACCGCCTTCGAACTCGATCAGCGCTGGGTGGTGGAGCTGGCCGCCGACCGCACGCCGGAGATCTGCCAGTCGCAATCGGTCAACGTCTTCCTGCCCGGCGACGTGGATAAGTGGGACCTGCACATGCTGCACTACATGGCCTGGGAGCGGGGCGTGAAGTCGCTCTACTACCTGCGCTCCAAGTCGGTGCAGCGCGCGGCGTTCGCCGGCAGCGAGGCGCTGATGAGCGCCCCGAGCGGGCCGGTCGAGCGGACGGACTACGAGGAGTGCCTGGCCTGCCAGTAGGCGCGGGTCTTGCAGGGCGAACATCGCCGCCCAGAACCGGCGGCGCAGTCAAGGCTGAAGCGCCGAACCAGCCGCTCGCGTCAGGTTTCGCAACCCTTCGCCCGCGGTTGTCGTTAGATTGACGCAATTCCGGCGCCTCCTTCACGCAACGTGCGGGGAGGACGCGCGGGCTAGGGGGAAACGAGGATGCGGCCCAGGCTGGGTCTCATTCTGGCGATCGCCGCAGCGTTCGCGGCGATTTCCGCGCATGCGCAACCGCCCGCCCGCCCGCTGACGCCGGTGCAGAGGGCCCTCCTCAACGACATCTTCGTCGCCAAGCCGCTGAAGTCGAAGCACGGAGAGCTCCACGTCACGCCGGCGGCGGTTCCCTACGTTCGCGACGAAAACCGCACGGCCATGGGCGCCGGCGGGGTCTTCGCCCTGCCCGCCGTGACCGGATCGAACCTCGATCAAACCCGCCTCCTCGGCCGCGACCAGCTGGTCAACGGCCAGGGGATGGTCGTCTGGCGCGACAGCGAGGTCAGCCAGCCGGCGCCGGGCGGCGCCATAGACACGCTGCGCATGAGCTGGGGCGGCGTCGCCCGCGCGCCCGGCGGCGTCGTGTCGGCGCGGCCGGAAGGGCTGCTGGCGCCGGACGCCGAGGCCTTCGACGTCAGCTACACCCGCGGCTGGCCGGGCTTCTGGACGGCGTCGGACGGCCGCTATCAGGTCGACGTCTCGCCGCACGCCGGCGTCGGGTTCAACAACGCCGGCGGAACCGCCGAAGCCGGCGCGATGCTGCGGCTGGGCCGCGACCTCGGCCGCCAGGTGATGAACAAGCTCGGCGGCCACGAGGTGGACGATTCCGCCTTCGCCGGCCAGGGCCGCTGGTTCCTCTTCGCCGCCGCCAGCGGCCGGGCGGTCGGATTGAACATGGTCCCGGCCGGCCTTGGTCTGCCGCAGCGCGCCGGCTGGTCGAACGAGTCGACGCCGGCGCTGGTCAATGACGCCCAGGCCGGCCTCGCCTGGCGCAAGGGCGATGTTCAGGCGTCGGTGGGCTACGTGCATCGCGACGTGAAGAGCCAGGCCGCCATCACCAGCGGCCCGGGCCCGGCCAGCTACCACGACTCCATGGTGGCTGTGTCCTTCAGCCTCACCTCGCGGTAGCGACGCTCACCCGTCCCATCCCTCGACGAAGGGAAACCGCTTGGCCCAGACGTCGGCCAGCCTCGGCTCGGCGTCGACGCGCCGGACCACGTCGGCCAGCTTCGGCGCGGCGGCGTAGAAGCGCTTTCGCCTGGGCGACCAGCGCGAGATGACGGCGACATAGAGGTCGAGCACCGAGAGGTCCTCGCCCAGGATATAGCGGCCCGGGTGCACCTGGGCGTTCATCGCCTGCCAGCACTCGATGCGCCGGTCGGCCACCCGCTCGCGCAGCACCGCGTGCTGCGTCTTGGCCGTGACCAGTCGCTCCGGGTCGTCGCGCGCCCACGACAACGCGTAGATGCCGGCGGCGACGAAGGTCATCCAGCGCAGGAAGGCCGGCCGCTTGCGACTCAAGGGGTCGGGCGCGAGGTGCGCCTCCGGGTAGCGGTCGGCGAGCCAGATCAGCATCGCGGCGCTCTCGGTCATCACCTCGCCGCCCGGCAGCACCAGCGTCGGGACTTGGCGGATGGGATTTAAGCCCCGCACGCCGGCGTTGATTTCGTCCTCGCCGACGTCGATGACCTCGTACGGCAACCCGATCAGGGTCATCGCCGCTTCCACGGGCACGGAGCCGAACCCTGGCGCCCCGTAGATCGTGATTGGTTTATCCACAGGACTAACCTTATCTTGTGAATTCCGACGTTATGTCACACCAGATATTGTGGCGTCGCCACCCGACGCTCGGTAGCGTCGCCAACCGAGCTTAGCCCCGACCCTGATTCGAAACGCGGTCCCCATGTCGAACATTCGCAGTCTTCCCGGCCTCCTCACCCCCTCCGCCGCCTACAAGCCGTTCCGCTATCCCTGGGCCTACGACCTGTGGAAGCGCCAGCAGCAGGTGCACTGGATGCCGGAGGAGATTCCGCTCGGCGAGGAGTGCAAGGACTGGGCGGCCAAGCTGGACCAGGGCGAGCGCAACCTGCTGACACAGATCTTCCGCTTCTTCACCCAGTCGGACATCGAGGTCGCCGACAACTACATGGAACGCTTCGGCCGCGTGTTCAAACCGACCGAGGTGAAGATGATGCTGGCCTCCTTCGGCAACATGGAGACCATCCACATCGCCGCCTATGCGCTGCTGCTCGAGACGATCGGCATGCCGGAGAGCGAGTTCGCCGCTTTCCTCGAGTACGACGCGATGCGGGCCAAGCACGACTACATGCAGACGTTCGATGTGGCCAACAACGCCGACATCGCCCGCACGCTGGCCATGTTCGGCGGCTTCACCGAGGGCCTGCAGCTGTTCGCCTCTTTCGCCATGCTGATGAACTTTCCCCGCTTCAACAAGATGAAGGGGATGGGCCAGATCGTGTCCTGGAGCGTGCGCGACGAGAGCCTCCACTGCGAAGGCATGGTCAAGCTCTTCCACGCCTTCAGGAAGGAGACCAACTGCGTCACCAAGGCGGTCGCCGACGATATCGTCGACTGCTGCAAGACCGTGGTCGGCATGGAGGACCGCTTCATCGACCTCGCGTTCGAGATGGGGCCGGTGCAGGGGATGAACGCCGACGACATCAAGCGCTACATCCGCTTCATCGCCGACTGGCGCCTGCGCCAGCTGGAGCTGCCGGAAGTCTATGGCGTGAAGGAAAACCCGTTGCCCTGGCTGCAAGTGCTCCTTTCCGGAGTCGAGCACGCCAACTTCTTCGAGGCGCGGGCGACCGAATACTCAAAGGCCGCCACCACCGGCAGCTGGGACGGCCAGGCCGGCGTCTGGGCCGAGTTCGACCGCCTCCTGGCCAAGCGCGCCGAAGGCGAAGCGGCGACCCACTAGTCCGCGGCGGCCCCTCGCAATTGTCACACTGGCCGGCTAACACCGGCCGCATGGACCAGCGACATATCCGCCTGGAAGGCGTCGACAATTTTCGTGATTTCGGGGGCTATCGCGGCGCGGGCGGCAAGCGCGTGCGCGCCGGGCGCCTCTACCGCTCCGCCCACCATGGCGGGGCCACCGACGCCGATCTCGCCGCCATCGCGGCCCTGGAGCTCGCCGCCATCGTCGATCTGCGCCGCGGCGAGGAGCGCGAGCGCATGCCCAGCCGGCGCCACGTCGACTTCGCCGCGCTGGTGATCGAGAACGACAGCAACGAGGCCACGCCCGACCCCTGGCTGGCCTTTATCAAGGCCTCCGACGCCAGCGAGCAGGCGTTCCAGGGCTATCTCGACGGCTACTATCGCAACGCCCCGTTCGAGCCGAGGCATGTCGACCTTTTCAAGCGCTATTTCGCGGCGCTGGCCGAGGTGGACGGGCCGATCCTCGTCCACTGTGCGGCCGGCAAGGACCGCACCGGCGTCCTCGTCGCGCTCACCCACCATGTGCTCGGCGTCGATCGCGACGACATCTTCGCCGACTATCTGCTCACCAACGCCGTCCTGCCGTTCGAGCGGCGGCTGCCGGTTCTGACCCAGGTCATCGCCGAGCAGGCGGGGCGCACGCCGACGCCAGCCGCCGTTCGCGCCGCCATGGCGGTGGAAGCGGCCTACCTCGAAGCGGCCTACGAAGCCATCGAGGCCAGCCACGGAGGGGTCGACGCCTATCTCGCCGACGTCCTGGCCGTCGACGCCGCCGTGCGCGAAGCCATCCGCGACCGCCTGCTGGTCTAGCCCGCCCGCTCTATCCGCCGCCCTTGGAAACCGGCTAGGGTCTTCCTCTCGCGGCCGCGCGAAGACGGCCGGGCGGTTTAGGGGAGGCTTGGCTTGACCGAGTTGGCGCCGGAGGACGACCTCAGGCCGGGCGTCGCGACGGCCCCGGACGGGGGCGGGCGGCTCTCGCTGGGCGCCGTGTCCTGGTCGGTCTTCGAGGGCGCGCGCGACCCCTACGTCATCCTGATCATCATTTACATCTTCATGCCCTACGTGGGCTCGGTGATGGTGGGCTGGCCGCATTCCAATCCCACCGCCGGCCAGGAAGTCATCTCCCAGTGGAGCCAGTATTCCGGCTGGGCGACCATGGCGACGGCGCCGTTCCTGGGCGCCTCCATCGACCAGCTCGGCCGGCGCAAGGGCTGGCTGGCGCTGGCCATCGCCCTGATGATCCCGCTGATGTTCGCCCTCTGGTGGGCCAAACCGGACGGGTCGGGGCTGCCGGTGATCGCGGTCATGCTCATGACCACGGTCATCGCGCTCCTCTTCAGCTACACCGAGGTGATCCACAATTCGCTGCTCGTCCGCGCCGCCGGCATGGGCGGGGCGCACAAGGCCTCCAGTCTGGCGCTGGCGCTGGGCAACGCGTTTGCGCTCCTCCTCTTCATCTTCCTCGCCTGGGGCTTCATGCTGCCGGGCAAGACCAACTGGCCCTGGGTGCCCAAGGCGCCGCTGTTCGGGATCAGCCAGGCGCTGCACCAGCCCGAGCGGCTGACCGGACCAATGACGGCGGCGCTGCTTCTGATCGGCAGCATCCCGATCCTGCTCTTCACCCCCGACGCCCCACGCTCCGGCGTCGGCGTCGTCAAGGCGTTCGCCGAGGGCGCGCGGTCGCTATGGCGCATGCTGACCACGGTCGGCCGCCACCGCGACGCGGCCATCTTCCTCGTCGCCCGCTCCTTCTACGTCGACGGCATGACCGCCGTGCTCACCTTCTTCGGCATCTACGCCACCGGCGTCATGCACTGGGGGGCGCTGGAGATGCTGGTGATCGGCATCATCCTCACCGTCCTGGCGGTGATCGGCGGCGTGCTCGCGCGGTTCTTCGACGCTGTTCTTGGACCCAGACGATCGGTGCAGCTCGAGATCCTGATGTCGCTGGTCGGCATCATCGCGCTCCTGGGCATGGCCCCCGATCGCATCTTCTTCTTCTGGCACTACGATCCGGCGTTGCACGCGCCGATGTGGAACGGGCCTTTCTTCCGCACGCTGCCGGAGTGGATCTTCACGCTGATCGGGTTCTCGAACGCGATCTTCATCACCGCCCACTACGCGTCCAGCCGCACGCTGCTCACCCGGCTGACGCCCGCCGACCAGACAGGGGCCTTCTTCGGCGCCTACGCGGTCTCGGGCACGGCGACGGTGTGGCTCGCGCCGCTGATGGTCAACATCGGCACACGGCTGTTCAAGAGCCAGCAGGGCGGCTTCGCCATGATCACCATCCTGCTGACGGTGGGCTTCTTCGGCCTGCTGTTCTTGCGGCGTGGGAACCGCGACTTCGCCGCCTAGGGGCTGACCCGCGAGACCGGGTCGACGATCCGCGGCCGCAGATAGAAGGTATAGCTGAACGGGAACGAGGCCGGCAGCATGTAGGCCACCGGCACGGTGTAGGTGTACTGCGCCTCGGCCTTGATGATGCTCTGGCTGTTGCCGATCAGGTTCGCCGGAATGGCGATCGTGTTCCCCGGCGTGTTCGCGGTCAGGCCGCTCGCGTCGCTCCAGCCCACCGTGGTCGCCCCCTTGGAGTCGGCCTGCACGCTGGTGATGCGCATCTTCAAGCCCGCCGTCGGATCGGGCGACATGATGATGTTGCCGATGGCGAAGATGTTGGTGATGTCGCTGTCGTGCAGGGTGGTCGCTTGAGCGGCCAGGTCTCCGACCGCGTAGGCGACGTGGCTGGTCTTGCGCTCGGCCAGCATCGCGCCGCAGAGCTCAGCCAGCCCGAAGTAGGCGAGGATCAGCACCGGCGCGATGAAGGCGAACTCGACGGCCGAGACGCCCCGGGTGTCGCGGGCAAGACGTCGAAGGCGGATCATGGCGTGTAGGGCTCGTTGCGGAAGACCGAGGTCGCGGTCAGCAGCGTCTGGCCGCCGTTGATCGGCGTGCCGATCTTGTCGAGCGCCGGCGCGATGACCGTCCATTGATAGAAGGCCTGCACCATGACGATGTCGCCCGGACCGCCGGTCTGGAACGGCAGCGTGTTCTGGGCGGCCATCTGGCCGTTCGTGATCGGGCTGGTCTGCGTGACGGTCTGAAAGCTCGAAAAGGTCTGAACGCTGACGCTTAGATTGTTCGTGCAGTTCGAGCCCAGCCAGGTGAGCTGGTTGCAGATCAAGGTTTTGAACGAGGCCGCGGTCGCGCCGCCGGCGATCTGCAGCTGGCCGGTGCGGATCTCGCGCGCGGCCTCGAAGGTGGCGTTCTCGAGCGTCGTCGAGACGAAGTAGATCAGGCCGATTTCGATGATCCCGAAGGTCAGCGCCAGGAACGGAATCGACACCAGCGCGAACTCGACGGCGGCCGCGCCGCGCTCGCCGAGTCCGAAGCGTCGGGCAAGGCGCCGGGCGCGCCGAAAGGCGGAGAGTTTGGCCTTCATGCGGCGCAAGCTAGCCGGTCGTCCCTAAGGGACGTTTAAGCTCGGGGCCGAATCGTGGCGAAGCATCAGGGGTGGTTCGCGGCGGGTGCAACGCTCGGCGCCGGCTCGGTGACCGTCATCGTCATCATGCCGTTGTTTGAGGTCGCCGCTTGCGCCGGCGCTGCGGGGGTGACGCCGTCGGCCGCCAGCGCCTGGCAGCGGCCGGCGCAGTTGTATTCGACCGGCGTCACGCCGCGGTAGACGGTCACCCGCGCCTGGTCGGGCGCCACGACGGCGACGCGGCCGTCAAACAGGGTGCGGCCGGCGTGGTCGGTGACCATGATTTCGGTCACGCCATAGGCCTTGCCCATGATCACCACGCTGTGGGGGTCGGTCATGGCCACGTCGGCGATGGCCGGGTTGGCGACGACGACGTTCGCCGCGACGCCGGGCAGGATCACGCGGCGGGACTGGTTCAACTCGACGCTCAGGCCGGCGGCGAAGGCCGCGCCGGCGGCCAGCGTCATGACGACCGTCAGGGAAAGCATCCAGATCGGACGGTGCATGGGGAGAGCCTCCAGGCGAAAGAGAGGGTCGGTCGGCAGAGAAGACTGGGTCCGCAATGGTCAACAAAGTCTGAAGCGGCGCGGCTCCCCCACGCGCGCGAGTCATAATGTGTGCAACGCAGGCTTTTCGCCCTGCAATCGCGCCTTGGTTAATAGAAGATAATAGTAAATGTCCGTATACCAACAAATATATTCGGTAATAGTCCGCTGTTTACTGACCATTAAGCGACGAGCGTCAAATTGCGCTCAGTTTTTCGGGGCGAGCAGGCCGACGGCTTGATGCTCCAGTCAACGGCTTGCTGAAACAGGAGACCAAGCACATGTCGAAGTTCTTTTCTCGGTTCGCGAACGACGAGTCGGGCGCCACGGCCATCGAATACGGCCTGATCGTCGCGCTCATCGCCGTCGTCATCATCGGCGCGGTGACCACCGTCGGCACGAACCTGAGCACGAAGTTCAACACCGTCGCCTCGAACGTCTAACCGACGCTTCGACGACACGTCAGAACTCGGAGGGCCGCGGCGCTTGCGTCGCGGCCTTTTCCGTTTGTTCAGAGCTCCGCCCTATTCAGCGGCGGCATGCGGCCTTCCCGCTTCCGAGTCCCGGTCACGATCGCGCTCGCCGCGCTGATCCTGCTTGGCCCGGCGCTGTTCTGGGGCCGCCCCTTCATCTTCTACGACACGCCGGTCTATTGGGGCTGGGGCAAGGACGTCGTCGGGGCGCTCCAGCATCCCTGGCCGCGCGCCGGCGCCCCATGGATCCCCGGCCGGCCGCTGTTCGGCTGGGAGCTCGGCGCCCACGGCGCGACCCTCGGCGACCTTCGCTTCACGCTCACGGCTATCGAGGCCCGCTCGATCTTCTACGCCGTTCCGCTCTACCTGCTCGCCGCCGCGGGCGGCCTCTGGCTGGTCGCGGCGCTGCAGGCGCTCGCCGCCGCCCTCGTGCTGCGCACGTCGGTCCGTGCGCTCGCGCCGGCGCTCGGCGAGGCCGCCTTCCTTGCGGTCACGGCGGCGCTCGTCCTTCTGACCGCGGTCGGATTCGAGGCCTGCGACATTATGCCCGACCTGTTCGGCGGCCTGGCGGTGCTCGCCGCCGCCGTGCTGATCGCCCGGCCGGAGCGGCTGAGCCGCGCTGCGCGTCTCGGCCTTGCCGCCGTCGCCGGCTATGCGGTGCTCGCCCACGCCGAGAACGGCCTGAACCTCGCGGCGGCGGCCGCGTTCGGCGTCGTCTTTTTCGCGCGCGAGGGGATGAAGGCCGCCCTTCTGCGCGTCGCGCCGGTCGCGGGCGCGCTGGCAGCGGCCGCGATCGTCGGCCTGATCGGCCACGCCGGCGTCGAGCAGGCATTCGGCCGTCCGTCGCATCCCGCGCCGTTCCTGGTCAGCCGCCTCGCCGCCGACGGGGCGGTCCAACGCTATCTCGCCAAGGCCTGCTCCAGACCCGGGCTCGCGTCGTGCGACCTGGCGCAGATCCACGCCGACTATCCGGAATACTATCTCGCCCTCTACCCGCTCAGCCCGCCGCCCGATCTTGCGAACGCCGCCAGCGCCTACGACCGCCTCCAGTCCACCGATGTGAGCGACGCGTCGGCGGCCCGGCGCGAGCGTTTCCTCGCCGAGGGGCCGCGCCTCGTCGCCGGCGCGCTGACCGCCGACGGGCCGCATCTTGCGGCGCTCGCGCTCGCCCGCGGCGGCGCGCTGATGGGCGCCGGCGCCGTCGGGCCGAACTTCGACAGCTTCGCCGGCCTGATGCGCGAAAGGACGCAGCGAGCGCGCGAGACGGCGGCCATCACCCCCGGCGCGGCGGACTGCGGGCGGACGCGGGCGGCGTCCTGCGGCCCACTCGCCCCCGGCCCGCTGGCGGCGATCCAGACGCTCGCCCTGCTCGCCGGCCTCGCCGCGCTCGGCGGTTGCCTGCTCCTCGACGCGCCCGAAGCGCGGGATCTCCGCGCTTTCGCCGCCCAGATCCTCTTCCTGCTCATGGCCAACGCGCTGATCTGCGGCGCGCTCTCCGGGCTCTACGAGCGCTACCAGATCCGCGTGGCCTGGCTGGCGCCGTTCGTCGCCCTCGTCGCATTGGCCAGCGGCCTCGTCCGCAGGCGCGCCCGCGCAACGCTTCCTTCACCTGTGCCCGGGATCGTTCCACCGATCGCCGCCGTCCAGAGACGCCCATCGTGACCCTGATCCAGATCGCGCTCTTGAGCCTCTTTCCGGCGCTCGCCGTCGTCGCGGCGCTGACCGACCTCGCTAGCTTCACCATCCCGAACCGGCTGAACATCGCGCTCGCCGTCGCCTACCCCATCGCCGCGTTGGCGCTCGGCCGCCCGTTCGCCGAAATCGGCGTTGGGCTTGGCGTCGGCGCGGTCGCGCTCCTGATCGCCGTCGGGCTTTTCGCCGGCGGCTGGATCGGCGGTGGCGACGCCAAGCTGTTCGCGGCCGCCGCGCTCTGGCTGGGCTGGCCGGCCGCGCTCTCGTTTCTGATGGTGACGGCGCTGGCCGGCGGCGGCCTGGCGCTGCTGCTGCTCAACGCGCGCAGCCAGTGGCTCAAGCCATATCTGGCCGCTGCGCCGCCGTGGCTCGAGCGGCTGACCACGACCGGGCAGGCGGTGCCCTACGGCGTCGCGATCGCCATCGGCGCGCTGGCCGCATTCCCCGAGGCGGCGATCGTCCGCGGCGTTCACGCACCTTTTTAGGCCATTCACCGAACCGCTTAGGTCGTCGTTAACCATGGCCCGAGCAAGGTCGGCGCACGTCTCCGGAGAGCGTCACCGATGAGCCGAGCCAGAATCTTCATCGTCCTCGCAATCGCCTTGGTCGGCGCCTTCGGCATGGTCCTGCTCGTCGGCATGCTCACCAAGCACAAGCCGGCGCCGGTCGTGGCCGCCGTGGCTGCGCCGGAGCAGCCGATGGCGCGGGTGCTCGTCGCCAAGCGGGATCTGCCTGTCGGGACGCGCCTGGACGCCAGCGACATGGCCTGGCAGGACTGGCCCGCAACCGCCGTCAATCCGGTCTTCATCACCGACGGCCAGGGCGCGCACGCGCCCCCCGTCTCCATCGCCGCTCAGGCCGGCCAGACGATCCATGCCGCCACCTCGGTGATCACCGGGGCCGCCGGACCGATGCAACAGCTCTCCGGCTCGATCGTCCGCACCGAGATCCTCGCCAATGAGCCGATCGAGAACGCCAAGCTCGTCCGCGGCGGGGAGGGCGGCTACATGGCCGTCGTGCTCCGTCCGGGCATGCGCGCCGTCTCGGTGGCCGTGCAGCCGAACTCCGACGCCGGCGGCTTCATCCTGCCCGGCGACCGCGTCGACGTGGTGCAGGCGCACTCCACAGACGCCGCCTCGAACGGCGGCCGCGCAGGCTTCGTCGCCGAGACCCTGCTCCGCAACGTTCGGGTTCTGGCCATCGACCAGACCAGCCAGCCGCCGAAGAATGGCCAACAGAGCGAGGTCGGCGCCGTCGCCACGATCGAGGTCTCGGCCGCCGACGTCGGCCTGATCGCCAAGGCCAAGCTGCAGGGCGACGGGCTCATCCTGGCGCTGCGCCCGTATTCCGACGCCAATCAGCCCTCAGGGCGCGGCGACGACTCCGAAGACGCCGGTCAGGTGCGAATCTTCCGCGCCGGCCAACCCCCCGAAGTGGTGGCTCTCCAATGACGCACAGCTTTCGCTCCCTCGCCGCGCTGGCGGCGTTCGGCTTCGCCCTCGTCGCCCTCGTCGCCGCGCCCGCCCGGGCGCAGAGCCGCGAGCCGGCGGCGCCGATGCATGTGGATCTGTCGACCGGCGCGGCGCAGTCGATCTCCATCCCGCGCGGCAAGTCGGCGATCATCGACCTGCCGGTGGACGCCCGCGATGTGTTGGTGACCAACCCGCAGGTGGCCGACGCGGTCCTGCGCACGCCCCGGCGGATCTATGTGGTCGGCCTCGCGCCCGGCGCGACCGACGCGGCCTTCTTCGATGCCGGCGGACGGCGGATCCTGGCGCTCAACATCCGTGTCGATCAGGACTTCAGCGCGGTCGCCCAGACCATCAACCGCCTGATCCCCAACGCGCGGGTCCACGTCGAGGGGGTGAACCAGAGCGTCATCCTCTCCGGCTCGGTCGCCAACGCCAGCGAGGCCGACCAGGCGGTCCAGATCGCCCAGCAGTTCACCGCCAGTCCCACCCAGGTGGTGAACATGCTCTCCATCGCCGGCAAGGAGCAGGTGATGCTGAAGGTGCGCATCGTCGAGATGCAGCGCAGCGTCATCAAGCAGCTCGGCTTCAACCTGAACGCCCTGCTGGGCCAGGCCGGCAGCCCGCAGTTCCTGGTCGGCGAGGCCGCCAGCTTCGCGATCAACGGCGCGCTCCTCGGCGGTATCAACGCCGGCACGCAGATCGACACCACGCAGCAGCCGGAGGTGAAAGCTTTCGATCCGCTGACCAATGCTTTCGACATCAACCAGGTCTGCGGCGGCTGCAACAACGGCGGCCAGCACACGATCGCCACCACCCAGACCACCTCGGGCTCCAACGGCCTGAACAAAGGTAACGCCAATATCGAGGCGTTTGAACGCGTCGGCCTCGTGCGCATGCTCGCCGAACCGAACCTGACGGCGGTTTCGGGCGAATCGGCCCGCTTCCTCGCCGGCGGCGAATTCCCCGTGCCGTCCGGCGAAGACTCGACCGGGCGCGTCAGCATCGAGTTCAAGCCCTTTGGGGTCGGCCTCGGCTTCACGCCGATCGTGCTCTCGTCCGGGCGCATCTCGCTGAAGATTTCGACCGAGGTGTCAGAGCTCTCCAACCAGGGCGCCTTCACCCTGTCGAACGGAGCGGGCGCGCCGGCGCTGACCATCCCGGGGCTCACGGTCCGCCGCGCCGAGACGGTGGTCGAACTTCCGTCTGGCGGGTCGATGATGATCGCCGGCCTCCTGAACGAGGAGACCAAGCAGGACCTGGATTCGGTCCCGGGGCTGATGAACCTGCCGGTGCTCGGCGCGCTCTTCCGCAGCCGCGACTACCAGTCCGGCGAGACCGAGCTCGTCGTCATCGTCACGCCCTATCTGGTCAACCCGACCAGCCCGGCCAACCTGCAGACCCCGGCCGACGGCTTCCAAATGGCCGACGACGCACAGACGCTTCTGCTCGGACGCCTCAACAAGGCCAACAAGGCGCCGCCCGCCGCGGTCGCCGGCAAGACCTACCAGGGACCCGTCGGCTATGTCATCGACTAGGGAAATGCTTCGCTGCCTGATCGTCTCCGGCCTGGCGCTGTTCGCCACCGGATGCGCCACCGATGGGCTGATGCATCACGCCGACAAGACGCCCCCGGCGGTCACGCCCACGGAGCAGTACGCCATCACGGTCACGCGCGCGCCGGACGAGATCCTGCTGGCGCCGCACGCCGACGGTCTTTCGGCGGCGCAAAGCGCGGCGTTGGCGGCGCTGGTCCAGCGCTGGCGCGATGTCGACGGCGATGAGATCACGATCCACAGTCCAGGCGGCCAGGCGCAGGCCTACCGGGCCGTCGCCGCGGTGCAGGAAGCGCTCGAGGGCCTCGGCGTCCGCTCCGACCAGATCACCCTCGCCGCCTACGATCCCGGCGACCGCGCGGGCGCGCCGATCGCCGTCGGGTTCGAGGGCTATCACGCCCAGGGCCCCGCCTGCGGACGCAACTGGAAGGACTTCACCAAGACGTTCCAGAACCAGGTGAACAACAACTTCGGCTGCGCGACGACGGCGAACATGGCGGCGATGATCGCCAACCCCGCCGACCTCCTGCGGCCGCGCGCGATGGACGCCCCTGACGCGGCCCGTCGCGAGACGGTGCTCGGCAAGTACCGCCAGGGCGCGGTCACCTCCTCGCCCAAGGATCCGCAGGCGAACGGCGCCGTTTCGAACACGCTGCAATAGCAGGCACCCCCCCGTGAACAACACCACCCAACCCGCCCCCGACGATCCCGCGACAAGCTTCGGCGCCGACGACGAATTCGCGCCCCAGACGGCTGACCACTGGCGGCCGGCGCCGGGCGCTGGCGAGGCGGTCGACGACGACGATCCGTTTCTGACTCCGCAAGAGCCGCTGGCGAGCTTCGACGCCGAACACGACGGCGCCCACGCGTCGCCGCCGGCGGTCAATCCGGTCGGCGACCTGATCGCCGGGGCCGAAGCGGTGCTTGGCGAGGCGAGCGTGCCGCGGATCGGCATCCACATCTTCTGGGAGCGGGCCGAAACCGCCGAGATGGCCGAAAGGGCGGCCGCCGATCGGCGCATGGGCCGGGCCTCGACCGAGGTGCGCGAAGGTGGTCTCGCCGCCGCCGTCGCCCAGTATCAGAACCAGCCGACGCCGCCGCTGATCATCGTCGAGAGCCAGGCGCCGGCGCAGGTGATGCTCGAACAGCTCGATCAGCTGGCGCAGGTCTGCGACGCCGGCGCCAAGGTGGTCGTGATCGGCTCGCACAACGACATCGCCCTCTACCGCGAGCTGATGCGCCGCGGGGTGAGCGAGTACCTGGTGCCGCCGCTGCAGCCGCTGCAGCTGATCGGCGCGATCACCACCCTGTATGCCGATCCGGCCGCGCCGTTCGTCGGTCGCCAGATCGCCTTCGTCGGCGCCCGCGGCGGGGTGGGATCGTCGACCGTCGCGCACAACCTCGCCTATCTCTTGTCCGAGACGATGCGCACCAACACGGTGATCGTCGATCTCGACCTGCCGTTCGGCACAGCCGGCCTCGACTTCAACCAGGACCCGCTGCAGGGCGTGGCCGACGCGCTCAGCCAGCCGGACCGGCTGGACCCGGTGCTGCTGGATCGCATGATGGCCCGCTGCGGCGATCGCCTGAGCCTCTTCGCCGCTCCGGCGACCCTGGACGCCGACTACGACATCAGCGCCGACGCCTTCGAGGAGGTGACCAGCAAGATCCGCGCGACGGCGCCCTACGTCGTTCTCGATCTGCCGCACCTCTGGTCGGGATGGATGCGCCGCACGCTGCTCGGCGCCGACGACGTCGTGGTCACCGCCTCGCCCGACCTCGCGTCGCTGCGCAACGCCAAGAACATCGTCGACCTGGTCCGCGCCGCGCGCCCGAACGACACGCCGCCGCTCTTGGTGCTGAACATGGTCGGCTCGCCCGGCCGGCCTGAGATCCCGACCAAGGACTTCGGCGAGGCTCTCGGGCTCGAAACCTCGATCGTGATCCCCTTCGACGCCAAGCTGTTCGGTCAGGCGGCCAACAACGGCCAGATGATCGAGGAGATCGGGCCGAAGTCGAAGGCCGCCGAGGCCTTTCAGCGGCTCTCATTGGCGATCACCCGCCGGGACCCGCCGCCGGCCCCGAAGAAATCCGGTCTCTCCAGCCTGTTCAAGCGCAAGTAGGCCCAAGTGTTCGGGAAACGCCCAGCCGACGGCGATCCGCCAAAGCCGCAGGCGCCGCCGCCTCCCGAAGCCGGCGCGCCGATCGCCACGCGGCCGCAGAAGGTCGAGCCGGCGTTGTCGAAACAGGCGCTCGCCCCGCCCAAGGCGCCCGCGGCCCAGCCGCCGCGCCAGCAAGGCGCGGCCGACCGTATCGCCGGCGCACACGCCCAGCAGGCCAGCGCCGCGGCCGGCGGCCCCAAGCTGACTTCGGCCTTCGAGCAGCTGCGCGCGGCGCAGGGTGCGCCGACGGCCGATATCGTCCGTGAACAGAGCGACTACTACCACGCCACGAAGACCACGATCTTCAACGCGCTGATCAACACCATCGATCTCGCACAGCTGGCGCAGCTCGACCTGAAGACGGCCGGCGAAGAGATCCGCGACATCGTCGCCGAGCTGGTGGCGATCAAGAACGTCTCGATGTCTGTAGCCGAGCAGGAACACCTGGTTCAGGACATCATCAACGATGTCCTTGGCTACGGCCCGCTCGAGCCGCTTCTGGCCCGCGACGACATCGCCGACATCATGGTCAATGGCGCCGGCCGGGTGTTCATCGAAGTGGGCGGCAAGGTCCAGCTGACCAACGTCCGCTTCCGCGACAACGCCCAGCTGATGAACATCTGCCAACGGATCGTCAGCCAGGTCGGCCGCCGGGTCGACGAGGCCTCGCCGATCTGCGACGCGCGCCTCCCCGACGGCAGCCGTGTCAACGTCATCGCGCCGCCCTTGGCTCTGGATGGGCCGACTCTCACCATCCGGAAGTTCAAGAAAGACAAGCTGACGATGCGCAATCTGGTCGAGTTCGCCTCGGTCAGTCCGGAAGGCGCGCGCGTCCTGGGCGTCATCGGCGCGTCGCGCTGCAACGTCCTCATCTCCGGCGGCACCGGCTCGGGCAAGACGACGCTGCTCAACACGCTTACCGCCTTCATCGATCCGACCGAGCGGGTGATCACCTGCGAGGACGCGGCCGAGCTGCAACTGCAACAGCCGCACGTTGTGCGCCTTGAAACGCGTCCGCCGAATCTGGAGGGCAGCGGCCAGGTGACCATGCGCGATCTGGTCAAGAACTGCCTCAGAATGCGCCCGGAACGGATCATCGTCGGCGAAGTGCGCGGCCCTGAGGCGTTCGACCTGCTGCAGGCGATGAACACCGGCCACGACGGGTCGATGGGGACGCTGCACGCCAACAGCCCGCGCGAGGCGATCAGCCGGATCGAGTCGATGATCACCATGGGCGGCTACGGCCTTCCGTCGAAGACCATCCGTGAGATGATCGTCGGGTCCGTCGACGTGATCATCCAGGCCGCGCGCCTGCGCGACGGCTCGCGCCGCATCACCCACGTGACCGAAGTGGTGGGCCTCGAGGGCGAGGTGATCATCACCCAGGACCTCTTCGTCTACGAGATCACCGGCGAGGACGAGAACGGCGGCGTGGTCGGCAAGCACCGCTCGACCGGCATCGCCCGCCCGCGCTTCTGGGACCGGGCGCGCTACTACGGGCTCGAGCGCGAACTTGCCGAAGCGTTGGACGCGGCGGAGTAGGCCTTGAACCCGCTGCTCATTCTGGTCGCGGTGCTGGGCTTCGTGACCCTTGGCGGCGTGGGCTTCGCCCTGGCCGGCGCGGGCGGCGGCGACGCACGGGTGGCCAAACGCGCCAGGGCGATGGGCACGGTCGGTCGGCCGGAGAAGGCCCAACGCGGCGCGCGCGCGGCGCAGCAGGACGCCGGCCAGCGGCGCAAGGCGTTGCTGCAGACGCTGAAGGAGCAGGAGCGCCTGCAACGGCGCGCGTCCGTTTCGCTCAGCGCGCGCTTGCAACAGGCCGGGCTCAGCATTTCGGTCACCCAGTTCTGGATCGGCAGCGGGATCGCCGGCGCGGCCGTGCTGATCGTCCTGTTCGTACTTCGCGTGCCCCCGTGGGCGGCGCTGCTGCTCGCCCTCGTCGCCGCGCTCGGTCTGCCGCGCTGGGCGATCACCTTCCTCGCCAATCGCCGCAAAAAGAGCTTCACCGAGTCCTTCTCCGACGCCATCGACATCATCGTCCGCGGCATCAAATCGGGCCTTCCGGTGCACGACTGCCTGCGCGTCATCGCGCGCGAGAGCTCCGCCCCGCTCGGGCCGGAGTTCCACCGGCTGGTCGAGAATATCTCCATGGGCATGACCGTCGATCAGGGCCTGGAGAAGATGTACGAGCGCATGCCGACGCCCGAGCTGCGCTTCTTCACCATCGTGCTCGCCATTCAGGCCAAGACGGGCGGGAACCTGGCCGAGGCGCTGGGCAACCTCTCGGCCGTGCTCCGCGCCCGCAAGCTGATGCGCGAAAAGATCAAGGCGCTGTCGTCTGAAGCGACCACGTCGGCCTTCATCATCGGTTCGCTGCCGATCGCGGTCATGCTGCTCGTGATCGCCACGACGCCGTCCTACATGATGATCATGATCCACGACCCGCGCGGCCAGATGATGCTGCTCGCCGGCGCCATCGTCGAATGCATCGGCGTCTTCGTCATGCGCCGCATGATCAACTTCAAATACTAGCGGGGCGGAGACCATGGATTTCGCCACCATCGCCGGCTTCGTCACCGACCCGCAGCACTTGCTGATGGGCTTTACGGCCCTGGTCACGTTCGCGACCATCGTCACGCTGTCCTCGCCGCTGCTCAATCGCTCGACGCTCGAGAGCCGGCTGAACTCGGTCGCCAACCGGCGCGAGGAGCTGCGCCGCCGCAGCCGCGAGGCGCTGGCGCAGAAGAACCAATCCGGCACGCTGCGTCAGACCGACGAGGGCATGTTCAAGACCATCGTCGACCGGCTGCAGCTGTCGCGCCTGCTCGAAGATCCCCAGGTGGCCGACAAGCTGGCGCAGGCCGGCTTCCGCGGTCCGCGGCCGATCACGACCTTCTATTTCTTCCGCCTGGTGACGCCGTTCGTGTTCGCCGTGGCGCTGGCGGCCTACCTCTACACGCTCAATCCCTTCCACCTTCCGGGTCTGACCAAATTCTGCATCTGCATCGGCGGTCTGACGGCCGGCTACTACGCGCCCAACGTCTACATCCAGAACGTCGCCGCAAAGCGGCGCACCTCGATCATGCAAGGCTTCCCGGACGCCCTCGACCTGCTCTTGATCTGTGTCGAGTCCGGCATGTCGATCGAGGCGGCGCTGCAGAAGGTCAGCCAGGAGCTTGGCCCCTCGTCGATCGAGCTGGCCGAAGAGCTTTCGCTGCTCGTCGCGGAACTCTCCTACCTGCCCGAGCGGCGCGTCGCCTACGAGGGGCTGTCCAAGCGGACGAACCATCCGGGCATCAAGTCGGTCGCCACCGCCATGATCCAGGCGGAGCGCTACGGCACCCCGCTCGGCACCGCCCTTCGCGTGATGGCGAAGGAAAACCGCGACCTTCGCCTGGCCGCCGCCGAGAAGAAGGCTGCGGCGCTGCCGGCCAAGCTGACCGTGCCGATGATCGTCTTCTTCCTGCCGGTCCTCTTCATCGTCGTCCTCGGCCCCTCGATCATCCGCGTCCAGGACGTCATGGCCCACAAGGGCTAGCGGCCGCGCTGACCCTCGGCTGAGCAGCCGCCTCAGCTGCCGCCGTTCTTGACGGATGCCCAGGTCCGCGTCGGCGTGGCGTCGGCGGTGGGGGCGGCGCCGCGGCCGGAGGAGGCGGCCTGCAGGTAGGCGAGGTCGGCGTCGGCCTCGGCCGGCGGCAGGTCGCGGCGCAGGATCTCCTCGGCTTCGCCGAGCTTGCCTTCAAGGCCCAGCACCAGCGACAGGTCCTGGCGCACGGTCAGGCTTGCGCCCGGCTGGGCGGCGGCTCGCCTGAGCAGCGGCTCGGCCCCGGCCACGTCGCCGGTCGCCGCCATCTCCATGGCCATGTTCGACAGCACCGACGGGTTGTCAGGCGACAGCGCCAGCGCCTGGCGCCAGACGGCCTGGGCGTCGGCGTCACGCTTGACCTGGGCGTAGGCGATGCCGAGTAGCGACAGCGGCCGCCAGTCGCGCGGCGCCTGCGCCTGCGCCTGCTGCAGCGGATCGATGGCGTAAAAGCCGTCGCCCTTGGCGATGTAGGCGCGCGCCGTCTCCATCAGCGCGTCGGTGTCCCTCGGCGCCAGCACCAGCACGCGTCCGCTCGCCTGGATGGCCGCATCGTACTGGCCGAGCGCGCGGAGCGCGGTCGCAAGGTGCACGCCGGCCACCGCGTCAGTGGGGTCGATGTCGGCCTCACGGCCCCAGAAGGCGGCGCGGGCCAGGGGATCGAGCCGGTCGGCGGCGGCGCGCTCCTCGGGGCTGGCCTTGCGCGGCGGCGTCGGCGCGGCGGCGGCGACCGGGCTCGCCTTGCCGATCGGCGGCGCGCTCGGCGGCGCGGCGGCGCGGCCGGCGGCTGGGGCGAGGAGGGCGCCGGCGGCGACGGCGGCGAGGAGGGCGCGGGACATGGCGGGGTTCGGCTCCGCTGGGACAGAAAGGCGGCCCGCCGGCGTCCGCGAGCCTCGTTGCGGCCAAGGATCGGCCGCGCGCGTCAACGAAGCGTTAAGCTTGACGAAATCTTACCTCGGGCTATGGCCCGCCCATGAGCGACGAGACGAACGGCGCGGGCGAGCCCCGCGCGCTGCACGCGATCGCCGAGGCGGACCTCGACGCTTTCCTGGCCGGCCAGCCGCAAGCGGTCGCGGCGTTGGCGACGCTGAACGGCTTCAAGGCCAAGCCCGGCCAGCTGCTGCTCGTCCCGGCGGGCGACGGCGGGCCAGCCACGGCGGTGTTCGGCCTCGGCGCCAGGCCGACGGCGATGGCCTTCCGCGCGCTGCCGGCGCGGCTGCCCGCCGGCGACTACCGGCTCGAGACCGCGCCAGCCGATGTCGCGTTTGCCGCCATCGCGCTGGCCTGGGCGCTCGGCGCCTACCGGTTCACGCGCTACCGCAAGCCCGCGGACGAGCCGCCCGCCCGGCTGCTTCGGCCGGAGGACGCCGAGCTCGCCGAGGTCGACACTGTCGCGACGGCGACGGCCCTCGCGCGCGATCTCGTCAACACCCCGGCCAACGACATGGGCCCGGTCGAGCTGGAGCTCGCCGCGCGCGAGGTCGCCGAAGCCTTCGGGGCCGAGATCGCCGTCGTGACCGGCGACCACCTCCTCGCGCAGAACTATCCGGCGGTGCATGCCGTCGGCCGCGCCGCCGTCGCCGCCCGCGCGCCGCGCATGATCGAGATCGCCTGGGGCGAGGCGACCCATCCGCGCGTGGCGCTGGTCGGCAAGGGCGTCGTCTTCGACACCGGCGGCCTCGACCTGAAGCCGTCCGCCGGCATGCGGCTGATGAAGAAGGACATGGGCGGCGCCGCCCACGCGCTGGCGCTCGGGCGGATGGTGATGGCCGCCGGTCTTCCCGTCCGCCTGACCGTGCTCCTGCCCGTCGTCGAGAACGCCGTCGCCGGCGACGCCATGCGCCCGGGAGACGTGCTCGCCTCGCGCAAGGGCCTTTCCATCGAGGTCGGCAACACCGACGCCGAGGGCCGCCTGATCCTCGCCGACGCGCTCGCCCGCGCCGCCGAGCTGGAGCCGGATCTGACGCTGGATTTCGCCACCCTGACCGGCGCCGCGCGCGCCGCGCTCGGGCCGGAAGTCGTCCCCTTCTACACCGACGACGAGGCGCTCGCCGCCGCCCTGGCCGCCGCCGCGGGCGATGAGGCCGATCCGCTGTGGCGCATGCCGCTCTGGGCCGGCTACGACGGCGCGCTCGACAGCGACATCGCCGACCTCAAGAACGATCCCGACGCCTGGGCGCAGGCCGGCTCGGTGACGGCCGCGCTGTTCCTCAAGCGGTTCGCCCCCGCCGGCGCCTGGGCCCACTTCGACATCTTCGCCTGGAACCCGCGCGGCCGGCCCGGCTGGCCGGCGGGCGCCGAAGCCCAGGCCATCCGCGCCTGCTACGCCGTGCTGAAAGCACGCTACGCGGGCTGAGCGAGCCCAATTCGCGGCTGCGCCGCTCCAGCAAAGGATGACGTTGGAAGGCCCGCCGCTCAGAGCGCCGGCAGGAACGGCAACACCTTGTCCGGCGTGATCGGGTAGTCGCGCACGCGGGCGCCGCAGGCGTTGTAGACGGCATTGGCGACCGCCGCGCCGGCCCCGCAGATGCCCACCTCGCCGACGCCCTTGATGCCGAGAGGGTTCGCCTTGTCGTCCACTTCCGGCAGGAAATAGGCGTCGAGATTGACGATGTCGGCGTGCACGGGCGCGAGGTACGAGCCGAGGTCCTGGTTGATCAGGCTGCCGTAGCGCGGGTCGACGGCGTTCTGCTCGGTCAGCACCGAGCCCACGCCCCAGATCATGCCGCCCGTGATCTGGCTGCGCGCGGTCTTGGCGTTCAGGATCCGCCCGCAGGCGAAGGCGCCCAGCATGCGGCGCAGCCGCACCTCGCCGGTCACGGCGTTCACGCCCACCTCGGCGAAGTGAGCGCCATAGGCGTGCTGCGAGAAGGCGCGCGACTCCATGATCGGCATGGACTCGCCGACCACGTCGACCCCGGACGGCGCCCGCCGCGAGACCAGCGCGCCCAGCGTCTCCGACTTGTTCGAGGCGGTGATCAGCCCGTCGCGGAAGTCGATCTCGTCCACCGCCGCCCCGAAGAGCGGCGAGGCGGGGTCGGCCGCGGCCATGGCCGCCAGCGTCTTGCGCATCTCCATGCCGCCTTCGTAGACGGCCGAGCCGGCGCTGGCGGCGCCGAACTGGCCGCCGGAGCCCGGCGTCGGCGCAAAGCCGGAGTCGCCGATCTCGACCACCACCTGCTCGAGCGGCACCCCCATCGTCTCGGCGGTGATCTGGGCGATGATCGTGTAGGAGCCGGTGCCGATGTCGGTCATGCCCTGGCGCACGATGACCTTGCCGTCGGCCTCGACGCGGATGCCGGCCTTGGCGGGCAGGAGGAAGTTGCCGCGGATGGCGGCGGCCATGCCCATCCCGACGAACCACTCGCCCTCGCGCGTTGCGGCCGGCTTGGGATTGCGCTTGCCCCAACCGAAACGCTTGGCGCCGTCGGTCATGCAGTCGACCAGCTGGCGGCAGGAGTGCGGCGCGCCCGTCTCCGGGTGGACGTCGGCTTCGTTGCGGATGCGCAGCTCGATGGGGTCGAGGCCGAGCCGGTTGGCGAGCTCGTCCATGGCGCATTCCAGGCTGAGCATGCCGGACGCCTCGCCCGGCGCGCGCATGGCCGAGGCCACGGCGATGTCGAGCTTGTGCAGGGTGTGGCCGGTCAGCCGGTTGGGCGCGGCGTAAAGGGCGCGGGAGAAGTTGGCCGCACGCTCGACGAACGGCGCCTCGCGCGCGCAGTGGGTCGCCGCTTCCAGTGCGAACGCGGTCAGCCGCCCGTCCGCCGTCGCGCCCAGACGCACGCGCTGCACCGTGGCCGGCCGGTGGACGGTGGCGTTGAACATCTGGGTGCGGGTGAGCGCGATCTTCACCGGCTGGTCGATCTCGCGCGATGACATCGCCGCCAGTTCCAGGTCCTCGTAAGTCGATCCCTTGCCGCCGAATCCGCCGCCGATGTAGCGCGAGAGCAGGTGCACGTGGTCGCGCGGGATCTGCAGCGTTTCCGACAGGAGATGCTGGGGCGGCTTGATCATTTGCACCGAGGTGTGGACCGTCACCGTTCCGTCCTCCCACCAGGCGGTGGTGGCGCAGGGCTCCATCTGGCAGTGGTTCTCGATCGGCGTCGACCACGTCTCGTCGAGTTTGACCGGGGCGTCGGCGAAAGCGCGCTCGAAGTCGCCGATGGCCGAGGTCCCGTCGACCGGTTCGGCCTGGGCCGGGTCGAAAGCGAAGGCGGCCGGCGTCTCTTCGTAGGTGATCTTGATCAGCGAGGCGGCCGCGTCGGCATGCTCGAGCGTGTCGGCGCAGACGAAGGCGACCGGCTGGCCGAAGAACCGCACGTTCGGCTCGGCAAACACCGGCTTGGCGCCCGCCTGGCTGCCGACGTAGCTGCGCGCGCCACGCTCCGGCTGGTTCTCCGGCCGGCGCAGCGCGTGCCAGACGAGCTTGACGCCGGGCGCGGCCAAGGCGGCCGCGTCGTCGACAGCGGTCACCACGCCGCAGCCGATCTCGGCCCCGACCACCACGCCGTAGGCGGGCGGCGATGGCGTCTCGACCTCGTAGGCGTAGGGCGCCGTGCCGGTGACTTTGAGCGGGCCTTCGTAGCGGTCGACCGCCCGGCCGATGATGCCTTGGCGGTTCTGGCTGATCGGGTTCGGAGCGGCGTAGTCGTCCAGCGAAAGAGAAGGCATCAGGCTTTTCCGTCCTGCAGCGCCGCCGTCATCAGGCGTTGGGTCAGCGCGATCTTGAAGGTGTTGTGGCCGGCGCTGGCCGCGCCGGCGAGTTCGGCGTCGGCGGCGGCGGCCGGCGCGGCGCCGGCCGCGAGCGCCGCTTCGGCCTTCGTCGCCCGCCAGGGCTTCAGCGCCACGCAGCCCAGCGCGATGCGGTCGCCGGCGACGGCGACGGCGACCAGACCTGCGGCGTAGGAGGCGCGGTCGCGCACCTTGCGATAGGCCTGCCGGCCCTTCGGCGGCGGCGGGACGGCGACTCCCGTGACGAGTTCGCCCGGCTCGAGCGTCGTCTCGAGGTGCGGCGCGTCGCCGGGCAGCCGGTGCAGGTCGTCGATGGGGATCGCCCGCGTCGTCCCGTCCGGCCGCACGGTCTCGACGCTCGCATCCAGCACGCTCAGCGCCACGGCGAGATCGGAGGGGTGGGTGGCGATGCAGGCCTCGCTCGCGCCGAGGATGGCGGCGAAGCGGTTCAGGCCGCCGATCGCCGCGCAGCCGGCGCCGGGCTGGCGTTTGTTGCAGGGCTTGGCGGCGTCGTAAAAGTAGGGACAGCGCGTGCGCTGAAGGAGGTTCCCCGCCGTGGTCGCCTTGTTGCGCAACTGCGGCGAGGCGCCGGAGAGCAGCGCCTCGGCCAGCACGGGATAGTCGCGGCGCACGCGAGCGTCCGCGGCGACCGCCGAGGCGGTGGCTAGCGCGCCGATGCGCAGGCCGTCGCCGTTTGCCTCGACGCCCGCCATCGGCAGGCGGCCGACGTCGATCACCCGCTCCGGCCGCTCGATCTCGAGCTTCATCAGGTCGAGCAGGTTGGTGCCGCCGGCAAGGAACCGGGCGGCCGGCGTCTCCGCCGCGGCCTTGGCGGCGCCGGCCGCGCTTGTCGCGCGCTCATAGCTGAACGGCCTCATGCGGCTGCTCCGGCGACGTCGCGGATGGCGTCCAGGATCTGCGGGTAGGCCGAACAGCGGCAGATGTTGCCGCTCATCCGCTCGCGAATCTCGGCGTCGGTCAGCGAGATCGCCGCGGTCAGGTCCTCGGTCGCCGCGCTGGGCCAGCCTCTTTCCGCTTCGTCCAGCAGCCCGGTCGCCGAGCAGATTTGGCCGGGCGTGCAATAGCCGCACTGGAAGGCGTCGCGATCGAGGAAAGCCCTTTGCAGCGCGCTCAGCCGATCGGCGGTCCCGATGCCTTCGATGGTGGTGACCGCGTCGCCGTCGTGCATGACGGCGAGCGAGAGGCAGGCGTTGATGCGCAGCCCGTTCACCAGCACGGTGCAGGCGCCGCACTGGCCATGGTCGCAGCCCTTCTTCGACCCTTTGAGGCCGAGGGTCTCACGCAGCGCATCGAGCAGGGTGGTGCGGACATCGAGGGTGAGCGCGCGCGGCTCGCCGTTGACGGTCAAGTTGACGGAGGCGGACGGCGCGTCCGCGGTATCCAAAGCCATCGGGATCGGGAATCTCTTGCTGGGCGGCCGCGAACTTGGCGGCCCGCCTATCATCAAGCCTCCGCCCTTTCAGGACAAGCGCACGCGGGCGCGGTCGCAAGACAATTCGATTGCCCTCGCGCCCCGTCCGCTGTTCACTCGCGCCAACCTCAACCCCCGGAGAGATCAATGCACCGCAGCTTCATGACCATCGAGTTGGGAAACCTTCGAAAGGACATGAGGCCTTATGCGAACGTTGAACTTGGGGATCCTGGCGCACGTCGACGCCGGAAAGACTAGCCTCACCGAGCGCCTGCTCTACGCGGCCGGCGTCATCGAGACGATCGGCAGCGTCGACGCCGGCTCGACCCTGACCGACAGCCTGGCGCTGGAGCGCCAGCGCGGCATCACCATCAAGTCGGCGGTCGCCTCGTTCGTCGTCGGCGACGTCGCGGTCAACCTGATCGACACGCCCGGCCACCCGGACTTCATCGCCGAGGTCGAGCGGGTGCTGAGCGTGCTCGACGGCGCGGTGCTGGTGATTTCGGCCGTCGAGGGCGTGCAGTCGCAGACGCGCATGCTGATGCGGGCGCTGCAGCGGCTTGGCGTGCCGACGCTCATCTTCGTCAACAAGATCGACCGGACCGGGGCGCGGGACGCCGGCGTTCTGGCGGCCATCGCCGAGACGCTGACGCCGGCGGTCGTGGCGATGGGCGCGGCCCGCGATCTCGGCAGCCGGGACGCCAGCGTGACGCTGTTCGGCGAGGGCGACGCCGGCTTTCGCGCCGCGCTCAGCGAACGGCTGGCCGACAACGACGAAACGATCTTCGCCGCCTTTGTCGAGGGCAGGCGAGCGCTCCCTTACCGGCGGCTTCGCGCCGCGCTCGCGGCGCAGACAGGCAAGGCGCTCGTGCATCCGGTCTTCTTCGGCTCGGCCATCACCGGCGCCGGAACGGACGCGCTGATCGCCGGCGTCAGTGAGCTGCTTCCGGCGAGCGAGGGCGATGCGGACGGCCCCGTCTCCGGCGCCGTCTTCAAGATCGAGCGCGGCGTGGGCGGGGAGAAGGTGGCGTTCGTCCGGATGTTTTCCGGAATGGTCAGCACGGGCGACCGCGTGGCCGTGCATGGGGCCGACCCGGCCAAGGTGACCGCGATCAGCGTCTTCGAGCGTGGCGGCGCCGCGTCTGCGCACGCCCTCGGCGCGGGGCGGATCGGCAAGCTCTGGGGTCTGCACGCCGCCCAGATCGGCGACGCGATCGGCGCGCCCCGGGCGGACGCTCGGGCGCATCATTTCGCGCCCCCGTCGCTGGAGACCGTGATCGTTCCGCGCCACGCGGCCGACAAGGGAGCGCTGCACACCGCGCTCGCCCACCTCGCCGAGCAGGATCCGCTGATCAATCTTCGCCAGGACGACATCCGCCAGGAGATGTTCGTCTCCCTCTACGGCGAGGTGCAGAAGGAGGTGATCGAGCAGACGCTGGCGGGCGACTTCGGGGTGGAGGTCGACTTCCGCGAAACGACCACGATCTGCATCGAGCGGGTCATCGGCACGGGCGCCGCCGTCGAATGGCCGCCGCGCCCCTTCATGGCGGCGGTTGGCCTTCGGATCGATCCGGCCCCGATCGGGACCGGCGTCAGCTTCAAGCTGGAGGTCGAGTATGGCGCGCTGCCGCTGACCTTCCACAAGGCGGTCGAGGAGGCCGTCTATGAGACCTTGATGCAGGGGCTGCACGGCTGGCGGGTCACCGACTGCACGGTCGCCATGACCCACGCCATCCGCTACCGCCACTTCGCGACCAGCACGCCGGCCGACCATCGCAACCTTACCCCGCTTGTCCTCATGAAAGCGCTGAAGCAGGCCGGAACCGAGGTCTGCGAGCCGATCCACCGCTTCCAGCTCACCGCCCCGGCCGAAGCGCTCGGCGCGATCCTGCCGGCGCTCGCCAAGCTCGGGGCCGGCGCGCCGACGCCTGTGGTGCGCGGCGGCGCGTGCGAACTCACCGGCGAGATCCGGGCGGCCCAAGTGCACCGGCTGCAGCTCGAGGTCCCCGGTCTGACCGGCGGCCTCGGCGTGCTGGAGCAGGCGTTCGACCACTATCGGCCGGTGCGCGGCGCCGTTCCGAGCCGGCCCAGAACGGACCACAATCCGCTCGACCGGCGGGAGTATCTGCGGCACGTCTTGCGGCGCGTTTAGGCAGGGCGGGAGAGCGGCCGCGTGGCGGAGCGAACGGGCGACGAAGCCGGCGCCTGGTCGGTGATCCGCGTGGCCAGCGGCAACTTCCTTGAGATGTACGATTTCCAGGTGTTCGGCTACTACGCCGCCGCCATCGGGGCGACCTTCTTCCCCAGCCGCGATCCGTTCACCTCGCTGCTCGCCTCCTTCATGACCTTCGGCGCCGCGTTCCTGATGCGGCCGCTGGGGGCGATCATCCTGGGCGCCTACGCCGACAAGCACGGGCGGCGCGCCGGCCTTCTGGTCACGCTCAGCCTGATGTCGGTGGGCATTCTGACGCTGACGGTCATGCCCGGCTACGCCGCCATCGGTCTGATCGCGCCGCTGGCCGTGCTGGCCGGGCGGCTGCTGCAGGGCTTCTCGGCCGGCATGGAGCTGGGGGGCGTCTCGGTCTACCTGGCCGAGATCGCCCCGCCCGGGCGCAAGGGCTTCTACACGTCCTGGCAGTCGGCCAGCCAGCAGGTGGCCGTCGTGCTCTCGGCCGCCATCGGCATCGCGCTGGCGAGCCGCCTTTCCCCTGCGGCGATGACCGCCTGGGGCTGGCGTATTCCGCTCGGCGTCGGCTGCCTGATCGTGCCGGTGCTGCTCGTCCTGCGCCGTTCGCTGCCGGAGACCCGCGCGTTCGCCGAGCGCACGCTGCACCCGACCTGGGGCGAGATCTTCGCCGGCCTGGCGCGCCATTGGGGGCGCATCGCCGTCGGCGTCCTGATGACGACGCTGACCACCGTCTCCTTCTACATGATCACCGTCTACACCCCCTCGTTCGGCACGCAGGTGCTGCGCCTGCCGGCGCTGCCCGTGTTCGCGGTCACCGCTGCGGTTGGCGTCTCTAACTTCATCTGGCTGCCGGTCATGGGGACGGTGTCCGACCGCATCGGCCGCAGGCCCGTGCTCATCACGATCAGCGCGCTGATGCTGATCGGCGCCTATCCGGCCATGCTCTGGCTGGTGCACGCGCCCTCGTTCGGGCGGCTGCTGGCGGTGGAGCTGTTCTTCTCGTTCGTGTTCGGCGCCTACAACGGCGCGCTCGTGGCCTACCTGACCGAGATCGTGCCGCAATCGTTGCGGGCGTCCGGCTTCTCGCTGGCCTTTTCGACCGCCACCGCGCTCTTCGGCGGCTTCACGCCGGCGATCGCCACCTTGCTGGTGCACCAGACCGGCAACCGCGCCGCGCCCGGCCTCTGGCTCACCGCCGCGGCGGCCTTGAGCCTGATCGCCGTCCTCTTCGCCCGCTCGGCCCCGCCGGAGCCGGCCTGGCCGCGCCTCTAGGCGCCCGCCCGCCGCGTCAGGCGGGCGAATCCCCAACCCGTCAGCCAAGGCGCTCGGCCAGCGCCGCCATCTCTTTCAGGTACGCGGCCAGCGCCACTCGCCCCGCCGGCGTGACGCGGGCCTGGGTGCGCGGCTTTCGACCGACGAAGCCCTTCTCGATTCGGACGTAGCCGGCGCTTTCCAGCTGGATCAGTCCGGCCGACAGATTGCCCTGGGTCACCGCCAGCGCGGCCTTGAGCTCGGTGAAAGCGGCGACATCGGCGTCGGCAAGATAAACCATGATGCCAAGGCGCAGCCGGCCGTGGATGATCGGGTCGATTGCTCCGGGACCGATGATCGCCATCGGCGGCCTAGGCCGACCGCTCGGCTCTGAGAATGAGCCATCCAGGGACCGCCATAAGCAAGAGCAGTCCGGCCGAGAGCGCGAGCCATTCCCAAGCGCTCCCGATCAGCGCGCCGCAAGCGATTGCAGCGAGCCCGCTTCCCGCGCCGGCCAAGGCGTGGGACGCGCGCCGTTGAACGGCGAACGTCACGGCCCAACTCGCGCCGAGGAGAGTGAAGAGAACCACCGGAAAGATCCAGGCGGCAAGCAGCGGCAGCGAGAGCCGCCAGCCCGCCGCGGCCAGGCTGACAACCGCGCAGGCAAGCGCCAGGCCGAGGCCGGACCAGGCCGCTGAGAGGGCGCGCGAGCCTGGACCGATCGAGCGCTCCTTCAGACGCATCTGGATGATGCCCAGGGCGGGGAGAAACACCGCCGGACCATCGAGCCACAGCCAGCTTCGCCAGCTCTGCGGAACCGCGACCAGGCGGGAGTCGATCGCCCAGTACTGCAGCGCCACGACCGAGAAGACGATGCCGATGGCGAGGAGCACCGCTCCCGTTCGGGCGCTTGCGCCGGCCGCGCCTTCGGCCAGGGCGCGCAGGAAGGCGACGTCATCCTTCAGTCGGCCAGCCTCGTTTGTCATGTCCGCTCCCCCTTTAGCTGCCGAAGAAGACGTCGTGGGTGATGCCGGAGAAGAAGAAGACGTTCGTGACTCCCGTGATCACCAGCGAGCCGAAGTAGAGCCCGCGCGTCCATTCGCGATGCTGTTTCACGTTCCCCTTCCGCGCCCCGTCCAGCGCGCGCCACACGGCGAACAACACGAACGCCGCCAGCAGGTGGATGGGACTCAGCCCAAAGAATGGGCTGTGCGGCGCTCTGCGATGGATGAAGAGCGAGATCAGCGCCGTCGTCACCATCAGGGCCAGGAAGGCTATTCCGACCCGCCGATGCGCGAGCGAACCTTTGCGGCTCAAGAAGATCACCCAGGCGCCGCTGACCAGCGCGGCGATCACGGTCGCCACATGCGCTTGGACGGCAAGCGGGGCCTGCAGCAGTGGATTTAGCGTCATCATAACCGCCCATCGCTAGACTAGTCCAAAATTTAGACTCGATTGGATGGGTGAGGCAAGATGCGGTTCCGGACTTTTGCGCGGGAGTGGTGCGGAGGGGTTAGGTCTGCATGGCGAACTGGCGGTCGGCGCGGTCTTCCCCTTCGCCGGGCATGTCGTCGAAGGAGCCGTGACTGGACGCGTAGAGGCTGGCGTAGAGCCCGCCCTTTGCCATCAGCGCCTCGTGCGGGCCCTGTTCGACGATGCGGCCCTGCTGCAGGACGATGATGTCGTCGGCGTCGCGCACCGTGGCCAGCCGGTGGGCGATGACCAGACAGGTGCGGCCGGTCATCAGCGCCTTGAGCGCGCGCTGGATCTCCAGCTCGGTGAAGCTGTCGATGTTGGCGGTGGCCTCGTCGAGGATGAGGATCTGCGGGTTGATGACCAGGGCGCGGGCGAACGAAAGCAGCTGCCGCTGGCCGAGCGAGATGTTGCCGCCGCGCTGGCCGAGCGGGGTGTCGTAGCCCTTCGCCAGCCGCATGATGAAGTCGTGGGCGCGCACCGCCTTGGCGGCCGCCACCACCTCGTCGTGCGTGGCGTTCGAGGCGAAGCGGATGTTTTCCTCGACCGTGCCGGTGAACAGGAACGGCTCCTGCAGCACCATGCCGATGGTCTTGCCGAGGGTCTCCAGCGTGACGTCGCGCACGTCATGCCCGCCGACGATCACCCGGCCCTCGTTCACCTCGTAGAAGCGGCGCACCAGCGAGATGATGCTGGTCTTGCCCGAGCCCGTGGGGCCGACCAGCGCCACCACGTGCTTCGGCTTCACCCGGAACGAGATGTCGCGCAGCACCGGGCGCTCGGGATCGTAGCCGAACGTCACATGGTCGAACTCGACCGTCGGCGTCTCTTCGGTGATCGAGGTCGCGTCCGGCTTGTTGGTGATCGTCACCGGCACGTCGAGCACCTCGAAGATGCGGTAGCCGGCGGCCATGGCCCGCTGCAGCGCGGTGTACTGCATCGACAGCATCCGCACCGGCTCGAAGAAGCGCTGCACGAAGATGACGAACGTCACCATGCCGCCGACCTGCAGCTGGGCGTTCAGCACCTCGCCCCCGCCGACCACGATGATCATCGCCATGGCCAGACCGGTGAGGATCGCGACTGTCGGCGACATGATCGCCGCCAGCGCGGCGCTCTCGACGGAGGCGTCCAGATTGTCACGCGCCTTCTCTTCGTAGAGCTCGAAGTTCATCGCCTCGCGGCGGGTTTCCTGCACCGTGCGCACGCCGCTGATGTTCTCGGCCAGGGCGCTGTTGGCGGTCGAGGAGGCGTCGCGGGCGCGGCGGAAGTTGACCTTCGAATAGGGCAGCCAGATCGCGCGGATGCCGATCAGCGCGGGCAGCACCAGCATGGTGAGCAGGCCCAGCTTCCAGTTCAGCACCAGCATCCAGGCGACGATGCCGATCAGCACGATGAAGTCGCTGAGCGTCGAGGTGGTGCTCTCCAGGAAGTCCTGCAGCGCGTTCACGTCCCCCTGCAGCCGGGCCATGATCCGCCCGACGTGGGTCTTGTCCATGAAGGTCAGGGCGACGCTCTGGAAGTGGTCGAACATCGCGCGGCGCACATCGAAGATGACCTTCTGCGCCAGCCGCGTGCTCATCGACTGCGACAGCAGCGAGGTGATGGTGAACACCACCACCGCGACGCCGAACTCGAACACCACCAGGTCGATATGGCCGGGCGACACGTGCGGGGTGGTCGCCGCCGTCACCGCCTGGCCGATCATCACCGGCAGCGCCAACTGGGCGAAGGCCGACAGCACCGTCGCGACCAGCGTGCCGATCAGGTAGCGCGGGTGCGGCTTCAGGAAGGCGGCGAAGCGGCGCACGATCCGCGTGTCGAACGACATGAAGATCTCTTCGCCCTCGGCGCTGCCGAGGTTCGCATTGCGCTTGCGCGGCGGCGGGGCGGGGGCTCCGCGGTCGAGGGCGAAGTCGCTCATGGGAACATTTCTCCCGCGCAGCGGGGGAAACGTCGCGTCGCCGAAGGCGCGCGACAATGGGGGCTTTCCTGTTGGCTCCCCCCATCGGCGAAGCGCGCTGCGCGCGGCTCGCCGCTTTCCCCCCAAGGGGGAAGGGTTAGGGTCACCTCGCTCATTCCGCCGCCTCCGTCACCTTGCGCCGGATGCGCGCGTCGGCGACCGAGAGGCCCTGCTCGGTGCGGGTCTGCAGCTGGTAGAGGTCGAAGTATTCGCCGCCGAGCGCCAGCAGCTCGGCGTGCGTGCCGCGCTCAACCACCCGGCCTTCCTCCAGCACCAGGATCTCGTCGGCGTGCATCAGCGACGAGAGCCGGTGGGCGATGATCACGGTCGCCTTGGCCCTGGTGGCGTCGGCTAGCGCGTCACGGACCCGCTTCTCGGTCACCGCGTCGATCGCGGCGGTAGAGTCGTCGAAGATCATGACGCCGGGCCCTGGCACCACGCCGCGGGCGATCGACATCCGCTGCCGCTGGCCGCCCGACAGCGCCACGCCGCGCTCGCCGACGCGGGTGTCGTAGGCCTTCGGCAGGTTGGCGATGTAGTCGTGCAGCTGCGCGGTCTTGGTCGCGCCGACGATCCGCGCTTCCTCGGCCCAGGGGTCGGCGTAGGCGACGTTGTTGGTGACGGTGGCGTCGAACAGGAACGCCTCCTGCTGCACCAGGCCGACGTACTCGCGCAAGCTGGCCAGCTGGACGTCGCGGATGTCCTGCCCGTCGATGGCGATGCGGCCGGCGGTGACGTCGTAGAAGCGCGGGATCAGGTTGGCGATGGTCGACTTGCCGCTGCCGGGCGGGCCGACGATGCCCAGCGTCTGGCCACGGCCGACCGTGAAGCTGACGTCGTGCAGCACCGGCTTGCCGGGGTCATAGGCGAAGTCGACGTGCTCGAACGTGAGCACGCCCTCGGTCGGCGCCAGCGGCGGCGCGTTCGGCTTGTCGGCGATCTCCGGCTCGATATCGAGGATCTCGAACAGGCGGCTGCCGCAGGTGGTGGCGCGCGCGGCCGAGATCACGATCATGATCACCTGCCGCACCGGCGCCTGCAGGATGGTGAGGTAGAGCACGAAGGCGGCCATCACCCCGGGCGTCATCGTCCCGGCCGCGACCTTGTGGCCGCCGTACCAGAGCACCGCGCCCTGCGAGGCGTAGAAGGTCAGCGTGGTGGTGCGCACCGCGGCCATCCGCAGCTTGATCCGCTCGTAGGCCTGCCGCAGCGCCTCGTTCGCGGCGGTGTCGAACTTGCCGAGCTCGAAGTTGCGGGCGGCGAAGGCGCGCACGACGCGGATGCCCTGGAGGTTTTCCTCCATGGTCAGGGTCAGCACGCTCATCAGCGTCTGCACTCGCATCCAGGCGATCCGCAGCAGGAAGCCGACCCGGCCGAGTGTGACGACGCTGAACGGCACGAACGCCAGCGCCAGCAGCGCCATCACCGGATCGGCCGCGAACATCAGCCAGGTGGCGACCACCAGCAGCAGCACCAGGGTCAGCGCCATCATCATCCCGTTCTGGATGAACATGCGCGTGCCTTCGAGGTCGATCATGCCCCGGGTGATCAGGTCGCCGGAGTGGATCTTGTCGTGGAAGCCGAACGACAGCCGCTGCAACTGTCGGAAGTAGTCGAGCCGCAGGCGGTAGGCGACCTTCTGGCTGACCCACTCGGCCTGGAAGCTCGAAAAACCGGTCAGGAGGCCCTGCACGATGCCGACGCCGACGACCAGGGCCGCGCTGATCCACAGCGCGTGCTCGGACTGGCTGGCCAGCAGGTGTTGTTGCGCGGGCGGAAGGTCGATCGCGCGGGCATGGTCGAGCGCTTTCAGCAGCGCGGCGATCTGGTCGACCGCGTGCCCGAACAGCCGTGGCACCGCCAGGCTGGCGACGGCCGATCCGAGCGAGCCCGCAATCGCCAGCACCACCTGGACGGGATCGGTCTTCAGCGCCAGGGATACGATGCGCCGCAGAATGTGCGGCATCGCCTTCACGTCGATCGTTGGACGCGCGTCTAGGCTAGGCGCCTCGCCCGGCGGCGCGCCTATAGAATCAGACATCGAAAATTCCGTCTTCGGTAATGCCATTCATTGTGGGGCCTGAGCCGGCGGAACGCAAACCCGTGGGCGCCGCTGCTGACAGGTTTGACGTCGCCGGACGCTAGGTTGTGGCCGAGGGGAGACGCATGGCAGAGTGGTTCGCCGTCCTGCGCAGCCGCGGTCCGAACTGGGACCACGCGACCCCGCTGCGCCAGCAGCGGCTCTGGGACGAACATGCAACGTTCACGGACGATCTCGCGGCCACGGGACTGATCCGGCTGGCCGGTCCGCTGGAGGGCAGCCGCGACGTGCTGCTGAT
>DATGKF010000056.1:0-21097 GCA_035294785.1 Caulobacteraceae bacterium
CGGGGCCGAGGCGGGCGTGAAGACCCACTCGCCGATGTTCTACGCCCACTGGGAGCTGGGGGTCGGCGCGCAGGCCGCGCTGCCGGCGGAGTATCCGGAACGGGCGCTCTACGTGGCGCAGGGCGCCATCGAAGTGGACGCGCGCCGCTACGAAGCGCGCCACATGCTGGTGTTCGCGCCGGGCGAGACGATCGTCGTCACCGGCCTCGAGCCGGCCATCGTGATGCTGCTGGGCGGCGAGCCGGTGGGGCCCAGGCACGTGTGGTGGAACTTCGTCTCCGCCTCGCGCGAGCGGATCGAGCAGGCGAAAGCCGACTGGCGGGCCGGCCGCTTCGCCCTTCCGCCACACGACAAGGATGAGCTCATTCCGTTGCCGGACGATCCTCCGCCGGCGGCGCCGCCGCTGTCCTGAGCGCCCGGACCGCGGTCTGGGCGTACTGGACGCCGGTCCAGAGCGTGACCGCCGTGGCGACGGCCAGGCCGATCTGAGCCCACTGCCAGGCGATGCTTAGCTGGGCGATGGTGGCGGCTATGCCCCAGGCCGGCCAGAAGGCGATCACCATCACCGCACCCAGCGCCACAAGCTGCAGCGTGGTCTTGCTTTTGGCCAGGAACGTCACCGGCAGCTTGATCCCACGCGGCGCCAGCACCTCGCGCATGGCCGAGACGGCGAACTCGCGGAAGAGGATCAGGCCGCCCATCGCCGCGAACGTGTAGGGCATGCCGGTCGCCATCATCCCGACGATAGCCCCGCAGACCAGCACCTTGTCCGCGATCGGATCGAGGACGGCGCCGGCGACCGACGTCGCGTTCCACCGCCGCGCCAGCCAGCCGTCGAGGAAGTCGGTCACGCTGGCGACCACGAACGAAATCACCGCCGTCCAGCAAAGGGCGAAGCCGACATCGCTTGAGATCGGCGCGCCCCGCTCCCCGGCCCCGATCGCCACCAGACTCGCGAACATGACCAGAGACAGCACGAGCCGAAGGACGGTCAGGAGGTTGGGGAGGTGTTTCCGCACGCCGACAAGCTAACAGAGCCCGCCGCCCTCTCAACCGTCATCCCCCGCTGCAGCGAAGCGGAATGCGGGCGACCCATGAACACTCACGGTCCACGGTGATCATGGGTCGCCCGGACAAGCCGGGCGATGACGGTAGGGGATGGGCCTGTCCTACTTCCGGAAGAAGTCGAAGATGCGCTGGGCCAGCGCGTCCGACACGCCCTCCACCTTGGCGAGATCGCTGGCCGAGGCGCGGGAGACGCCGCGGGCGGAGCCGAAAGCGTGCAGCAGCGCCCGCTTGCGGCCAGGCCCCACGCCCTCGATCTCGTCGAGCGGGTTCTTGACCATCTCCATTTTCCGCCGGACGCGGTGGGTGCCGATCGCGAACCGGTGCGCCTCGTCGCGCAGGCGCTGGAGGTAGTAAAGCACAGGGCTTTTCGGCTCGAGCATGAAGGGCGTCTTGCCCGGCATGAAGAAGCGCTCGAGGCCGGCGTCGCGGTCCGGCCCCTTGGCCACGCCGACGACGGCGATGTCGTCGACGCCGAGGTCGGCCATGACCTCCGTCGCGGCCTCCAGCTGGCCGGCGCCGCCGTCGATGAGCACCAGGTCGGGGCGCGGCGTGGCCTCGCCGGCCTCCTCGTCCTTCACCAGCCGGGCAAAGCGGCGGCGCAGGACCTCGCGCATCATCCCGTAGTCGTCGCCGGGGGTCAGTTCCGTGTCCTTGATGTTGAACTTGCGGTACTGGTTCTTCTGGAAGCCCTCCGGTCCGGCCACGATCATCCCGCCGACGGCGTTCGTCCCCATGATGTGCGAGTTGTCATAGACCTCGATCCGCTCCGGCGGACTTTCGAGCCCGAACGCCTCGCAGACACCGGCCAGCAATCGTCCTTGGGCTGAGCTTTCCGCCATCTTCCGCCCCAGCGCTTCGCGGGCGTTGGTGAGCGCATGGTCGACCAGCTCGCGCTTTTCGCCGCGCACCGGCCTGGCGATCTCGATCTTGCGGCCCGTCTTCAGCGAGAAGGCCTCGGCCAGCAGTTCGCGGTTCGGCGCATCGTGGGAGATGAGGATCAGGCGCGGGATCGCCTGGCTCTCGTAGAACTGGCCGAGGAAGGCGTCGAGGATGCCCGGCTCCTCGTCCGCCGCCTCGATGGTGTTGGCGACGCGCGGGAAGTAGGCGCGGTTGCCCCAGTTCTGCCCGGCGCGGAAAAAGAACACCTGCACGCAGGCCTGGCCGCCCTCGGCATGCACGGCGAAGACGTCGGCCTCGCTCACCGTCTCCGGATTGATCGACTGGTCCTGGCTGACCGACGACAGCGCCCGGATGCGGTCGCGCAGGCGGGCGGCGCGCTCGAACTCCTCCGCCTCGGCCAGCGCGCTCATCTGCTCGGCCATGCGCTTGATCACGTCGCGGCTCTTGCCGCGCAGGAAATCGTGCGCCTGTTCGACCAGTTCGTCGTACTCGCCGGGGCTGATCAACCCCACGCACGGCGCCGAACAGCGCTTGATCTGGTAGAGCATGCAGGGGCGCGTCCGGGTCTCGTACACATTGTCTGAACACGAACGAAGGAGAAACGCCTTCTGCAGGCTGTTCACGGTCCGGTTCACCGCCCAGGCGGAGGCGAACGGGCCGAAATAGTCGCCGGGGATGGCGTGGGCCCCGCGGTGCTTCCTGATCTGGGCGGCGGGATGGTCGCGGCGGATGAGAATCTCGGGGAAGCTCTTGTCGTCGCGCATCTGCACGTTGAAGCGCGGCTTGAGCTGCTTGATCAGGTTGATCTCGAGCAGCAGCGCTTCGGTCTCGGTGCCGGTGGTGACGAACTCCATCGCCCGCGTCAGGTGGATCATGTGCGCGACCCACTGGGTGTGAGCGCGGCCTTGGGCGTACTGGCTGACCCGCTTCTTCAGGGACTTCGCCTTGCCGACGTAGAGCACCTCGCCCTCGTCGCCGAGCATGCGGTAGACGCCCGGCCGGTCGGGCAGCCGCTTGACCTGATCCTTGATCAGGGCGGCGCCGGTCAGCGGTGCGGCGAGGTCGTCTGGCATGGGCCAAAGATATAGGCCCGACTCCGCTTTCGCGTCAGCAGCGCCCGGCCTGCGCCAGCGACCGCCATGCCGGTTGACCGGCGGCCCAGATCGAAGAAGGGTTCGGCCATGTCCCAGACCGACACGCCGCAAGACCGCGCCAAGGCGAAGGGCTGGCCCGACGGGCTGCTCGACCGGGCCCTCGCCATCCGCACGCCGAACCACGAGCTCCAGGGCTGGCTGCAGGCCGAGCCGAACCCGAACTTCTTCTTCCACGTCCAGAAGACCATCGAAGTGTTCGAACGTTTGGCGGCCGGGCCGTACCGCGGCCGCGAACTGACCTTCTGGGACGAGGAGTCGTTCGGCGATCTTTGGGCCAATTCGCCGGAAAAGGTCGGCGACGACTGGTCCGTGACCGTGGAGCGCTCCCCGAACGCCCTGGCGCAGTTCAGCCTGCAGCCGGGCGCGACCATCTCGGTCATCGAAAAGGCGCATGTGCTGGTCGCCTGCACGGTGTGGGCGCAGGCCAACTGCCTCATCGGCGGCAAGCCGGTGTCGATCCACTACGCCCAGGGCCTGCGCGTGCGCGACGGGATGCGCGGCGAAGGCTTGGGCGATCTGGTTCGCCGCCTGCCCTCGCCGGCGCTGAGGAAGCCCAGCATCGGCCAGGTCATGTTCATGCGTATCGGCAACGCCAACATGGCTGGTTTCCTGGAGGCGGTGAAGTTCCAGGCCGAGAGCGACCGGCCGCAGAAGGTCGTCGGCGTCACCTACCTGACCGCGCGGCGAAGCGAGCCGCCGGCGGGCCTCCGCCCGGTCGCCGAAGTCGACCTCGCCGCCTGCGCGGCGCTGATCAACCGCACCCACGCGGGGCTGGACCTTTTCGCGCCGTACAGCGCCGACCGTCTGAAGCTCGTGCTCGACGAAGGCTACTGGGGCGATCGCGCGCCCTGGCGACCGTCCGTCTACGGCTGGGCGGACTTTTTCGTCCTCGAGGAAGACGGCCGCATCGTCGCCTGCGCCGGCTTTTGGGACCGCGGCCGCGGCATGCGCGAGGTCTGGCGTTCGGCGAGCGGCGAAGAGCGCCGCGTCGAAGTCGCCGCCGCCCTGGATCTGGGCTGCGCCGAAGGCTGTGAAGCCGCGCTGGCGTGTTTGATCCGAAATTTGGCCAGCCTCGCCGCCGAGAAGGGCCGCCAGTCCCTGATCGTCGATCTGGAGCACCTGCCAGCCGTCAAGGCGGCGCTCGACGACCTGGAGCCGCGCATGGAGTCGCGCACGCTGGAATGGAGCCCCTACGCGCCCTCGCTGCCGCCGACGCTCGGCGAGTGCTTCCTCGATCTCAGGTATTGGTAGACGCGCTGAATGGCCGACCCGCCGCCCGATCCCTCGTCCGCCGAGATCGTCGGCCTTTACGAGCGCCACGCGGACGCCTGGGACGCCGCGCGCGGGCGCACGCGCTTCGCCGAGCGGGGGTGGATCGACCGGTTCGCCGCACTATTGCCCGCCGGCGGCGCGGTGCTGGACCTCGGCTGCGGTTCGGGCGAACCGATCGGCCGCCACCTGGCGAACGCGGGCTTCGCCGTCACCGGCGTCGACGGCTCGGCGCCCCTGATCGAGCTCTGCCGCGCCCGTATGCCGGCGCAGACCTGGCTGGTCGGCGACATGCGCGAGGTCGCGCTCGGCCGCCGCTTCGACGGCCTCATCGCCTGGCACAGCTTCTTCCACCTGACCCACGACGACCAGCGGCGGATGTTCGACGTGTTCGCCGCCCACGCCGCGCCGACGGCGGCGCTGATGTTCACGAGCGGCCCGGCGCACGGCGAGGCGCTGGGCCGCTTCGAGGGCGAAACGCTGTACCACGCGAGCCTCGCGCAAGAGGAATACCGCGCCCTGCTCGCTGCACGAGGCTTCGAGGTCGTCGCCTTCGTCGCCGAGGATCCGCAGAGCAACGGCGACACCGTCTGGCTGGCGCGGCGCGCCGGCTAGCCCCGCCGGGCGCGACCGACGGCTTCCGGGTCGAGCCCCGCGGCATCGCGCCTGGACCGGTCGCCGCCGGCCGCGACGAGCGCATCGACCACGTCGGCCTTCGCTCCGCGCGAGGCCGCGTAGTGCAGCGCCGTCCAGCCCTTGTCGTCGGTCGCGTTCGGATTGGCGCCGGCGGAGAGCAGCCAGAGCGCGGCCTTCGTGCGGCCCCATTGGATCATGTCATGCAGCAGCGGCCGCTTGCCGACGTGCGACCAGCCGTCCACCGAAGCGCCGAGATCGACCAACACCCGAGCGGCGGCCAGGTCGCCGCTCCACAGCGCCTCGTAGAGGCCGCCCGCCGGGTCGGCCCCTTCGGCGACCAGCAACGCCAGCAGAGCGACGTCCGCCTCGCCGCCCCAGCAGGCGAAGTGGATGACCGGGAAGCGGCCGTGCCGCATCTCGGCGATGGCGTCGGCCCGCGCGCCCGCGTCCAGCAGCCGCCGGGCGAGCGCCGGCGTGTCGGCGCGGTTCAAACGGCTGGCGCAAAGGAGATGCAACGCGCCGGCGCCGCTTTGGCTGGCCGCGGCCGCGACGCCCCTATCGCGCGCCAGTTCGTGCTTCAGCAGCTCTGCGTCCTGCGTCAGCGCAGCCGCATAGACGTCCCGCCGAGACCCGCGCTCAACGAGCAGCGCGGCCAGCTCTGCGTCCGCCCCCCGCGCCGCGGTCTCCAGCGGCCGGCCGTCGTACCAGCAGCCGGGCGCGTCGACGTCGGCGCCCGCGTCCAGCAGCACGCCGACCGCCTCGGCGCGATCGCCGCGCGGGCGCACCGACGCCTTCGGCTCGATCGCGCGGTGCAGCGGCCGATGACGCGACTCCGCCGGCGATTGCGCATTCGGATCGGCGCCGGCGTCCAGCAGAAGACGGATCAGGTCGAGATCGACGTGGAGCGCCGCCTCCATGATCGCACGCCAGTCCCGCGCGAGCGACGGCTCGGCCGCGATCAGCGCTCCACACGCCGCCTGGTCGCCGGACGCGATGGCCGTCTTCAGCTGCGCGATCGCCCCCGACGCCAACGCGTCAGCTCTTCGACAGCAGGACGGCGTCGGTGCTCACGCGCCGATAGCCGCGTTTGTCATAAAAGCTCGTCTCGGCCGCCATGAGCGAAGGGATCAGGACGGCGCGACGCAGGCCGCGCCGCCGCGCCTCTTCGTGCAGCGCGGACAGCATCGCGCCAGCGCAGCCGGTGTTCCGCTCGCGCGCAGCGGTGAACATGTCGGCGACATAGGCTGCGTGCCGCGACGCGCACACAATCTGCCCCTTGGCGACGGCGGCGCCGGCGCGCCGGCCGAGCAGATCGAAAAACTCAGGCCGCCCGCGGCTCTCGCGGTAGGACGGGAACTCCGGCTGAAGCGCGTTCAGCTCATCGATCTGCGCCTCGCGCTCGACCGTCTCGATGGCGAGGTCCGCCGCCGTCGCCACCTGCGCCGCCGCCAGATCGAGCGCCAGCAGCTGCGTGTTCCAGCAGCCGTCGTAGCCGGCCGCTTCGATCGCGGCGGCGTGGCCGCCCACGTCGCAGCCGAACACATGCGCGCGATGCGGCTCGCCCGCCGCGACCGTCGCCTGCGCCGCGGCGACTGTCGACGGCAGATCGGCGGCGAGGATGTCGAGCGTGAGATCCACCGCTCGGGGCCAGGGATGATGCAACGGCGAGCGATAGCGGATGGCGACGGCGCCCTGGACGCGGACCAGTTCAGCGCCCATCTCGACCGCCATCTTGTGCGCGATGCCGTCGATCACCGCCTCGATGTCGGCGCCCGCCGTCTCGTCCAACGCCGCTTCCTCCACCCGCGCTGCGATATGAGAAAGCCCGCCTGCCGGCGGGTCAACTGTTGAGGCGGCGGCCCGGACCCATCTAAGGTGGCGCATGGATCTGGCGCAGCAGACCCCAACCCGCCCGCTCGGGCGCACCGGCATCGCCGTCTCGGCGCTGGGGACGGGGACGAACCGCTGGCGGCAGGGCGACAACGACGCCGCCGTCGCCGAGACGTACAAGGCCCTGCTCGACGGCGGGGCCGACTTCATCGACACCGCGGAGGTCTACGGCTTCGGCAAATCCGAACGGCTGATCGGCGACTGCATCGCCGCCGACGGGCGGCGCGCGGTGGTGGCGACGAAGTTCGCGCCCTTCATCGGGCGAACGTCAGCCCGCCAGCTGATGGGCGCGCTGGACGCCTCGCTCGAGCGGCTGAAGCTGACCGCCGTCGACCTCTACTACGTGCACTTCCCCTTCCCGTTCACCGACATGGCGACCTTCGCCGATGGGCTGGCCGAGGCGGTCAAGTCGGGCAAGGCGAAGGCGGTCGGGGTCAGCAACTTCAGCGCCGCGCAGATGCGTGAGATCGCCGAGCGCCTCGCCAAGGCCGACGTGCCGCTGGCGGCCAACGAGGTCCACTACAGCCTGTTGAACCGCAAGCCGGAGACCAACGGCGTGCTGGACGCCTGCCGCGAGCTCGGCGTCGCGCTGGTCGCCTATTTCCCGCTCGCCTCCGGCCGGCTGACACGCCAGCCCGATCCGGCCAAGCCGGGCAAACTGGACGAACTCCAGCGCAAACTGGGCGAGATCGCCGCCGCGCACCAGGCGAAGCAGAGCCAGGTGGCGCTGAACTGGCTCCTGGCGCGCGACGCCTGCGTCATCCCGATCCCCGGCGCATCGAAGGCCCGCCATGCCGAGGACAATCTCGCCGCGCTGAGCTGGACCCTGACGGCTGACGAATTCGCAACCCTCGACGCCGCCGCGGCGGCCGTGCAGTCGGCCTAGCGCGCGTCAGAGGCGCAGCACGCCCGCGGCGATCTTGCCGGCGATTTCGCGGGTGATCGGCTCGTACGCGTCGCCTGTGCGCGCGTAGAGCGGCCCCTTGATCTTCGCCGGGTCGAAGCCGTCGGCGACCAGGTCGATCTTGCGGTGCTTGAACGTGCCGGTGACGGCGATCGCGTCCGAAAGCCGCAAGAACACCGGCCGCGCGTAGGGTGGGAGCGCATGATCGACCTCGCGCGCGAAGGCCGCGATGTCGAAGTCCTTGCCGACGACAAGCGCGGCCATCCCGGCGCGGCCGTCCAGCTCCCCGACCTTGACGCCATAGACGCTGGCCTCCTGCACGCCCGGCGCGCGGGAGAGTGCGTGCTCGACCTCGCCGGTCGAGACGTTCTCGCCCTTCCAGCGGAAGGTGTCGCCGACCCGATCGACGAAATAGAAATAGCCCTCGCTGTCCTGGCGCATCAGATCGCCGGTCAGGAACCAGGCGTCGCCGGTCTTGAACAGATTGCGGGCGACCTTGCGCTCGCTGGCCGCCTTGTCGGCATAGCCCGAGTAGTCCGAACGCGGCCCGGCGTTGATTTCGCCGACGCATTCGCCGACCTCGCCCAGCGCCGCCTCCGCCCCCAGCCCGGACGGGCCGCGCGCCACCGTCTCGTTTTCGACGTCGAAGCGGGCCAGACGGACGTTGAAGAGGCCGCGCAGATACTTCGGCACCCGCCCGACGGCGCCCGGACGGCCGTCGAGGTTGAACAGCGCCACGTTGCCTTCCGTCGAGCCGTAGAACTCGAGGATGTGCGGGATGCGGAAGCGGCTCTGCACCTCGGCCCAGATCTCCGCCCGCAGGCCGTTGCCGAAGGCCATGCGCAGCTTGTGGGTCTGCTCGTCCGGCTGCGGCGGCTGATTGACGAGGTAACGGCAGAGCTCGCCGATATAGACGAACATGGTGCAGCCCTCGGCCGCGATGTCGCTCCAAAAGTGGCTGGCGGAAAACCTGCCCCTCAGGACCACCGAGCCGCCGTTCAGGAGCGCCGCGCCGAAGCCGCAGAGGCCTCCGGTGGCGTGATAGAGCGGCAGCGTCACATAGATGCGGTCGTCGGCCTTGGCGTTCGTCGCCCCGGCGAACCCGCGCATGTAGAGCTGGGCGCGCATGTGGTTGATCTTCGCCGCCTTCGGCAGGCCGGTGGTCCCGGAGGTGTAGATCAGCAGCGCGGTGTCGTGCGCCGTCAGCTCCTCGCGCACCGCGCGGTCGGGCCTGAGCTGGCTGCAGCTCCGCAGCGCCTGGGTCAGGTCGTGCAGGTCGCCCTCGGCCGGTCCCAGCGTCCAGATCGGCAGCGGCCGATCGAAGCTGCGGTTGACCGCGTCGAACGCCGGTTCGGTCTCGCCGTCGACGATGGCCAGAACGGCCTGGGCGATCTCGATGCAATGGGAGAGCGGCGCGCCGGTCAGATTGTGATTGATCAGCGCGGTGACGACGCCGATCTTCGAAAGCCCATACCAGATGGCCAGGTAGTCGATGCGCGTCGGCGCATAGAGCACCACGGTCTGGCCGCGGCGAAGGCCGACCTCCATGCCCCAGTGGGCGAAGCGGTTGGCCATCTCGTCCAACTCGCCGAAGCTGATCGTGCGGCGGCCTTCGGTGATGGCGCGCCGCGCGCGATAGGCGTCGACCGCCGCCTCGAGATCATCGCAAATCAGCCGCGGCGAGTTCGCGGCGATGCCGCGGACGCGGCCGAGCGTGCGCAGGACGCCGGTCAGGAATTTGAGCTCGCGCCTCAGGCGCGCCATGAGACTCATCCCGGCCTCCGCTGGCGCCAAAAGAGCGGGGCCGGCGCGCGGGGTCAAGGCGGCGAAGGCGTCAGGCGCGCAAGATGCGCCGGTTAGCCGCCGGCGTGCGTCTGCAACAGGTCGAGCATGTCGCTGGCGTGCTCTTCCTCGACCTTCAGGATCGCCTCGATCATCACCCGGGTGGTGGGGTCCTTGTCGGCGAAATAACGGATGAGCTCGCGGTAGTGGTCGACCGCGATGCGCTCGGCGACCAGATTTTCCTTGATCATGCCGACCAGGTCGTCCGCGGTCTGATACTCGGACGCCGAATGCTTGGTGAGCGTGTCGGGATTGAAGTCCGGCGTTCCGCCGAGCTGATTGATGCGCTCGGCCACCATCATCGCGTGGCCCTGCTCCTCGCCGGCGTGCACGGCGAACTCGTTCTTGACGCTCTCGCTGGCGAGGCCGGTGGCGACGACGGCGTGCTGCGAATAGCGCAGCCAGCAGACGATCTCGGTGGACAGCACCGCCTGGAGGATCTCGATCGTGCGCTTGACGTCGGCGTCGTAGGTCTTGCTGACCGGCCCTTCCTCCATGTTCTTGCGGGCCTGCGCGCGCAACGTCTTCACGTCGGTCAGGAAGGGCTCGGCCGCCTGGCCGCCAGGCTTGCTCATCTCGTTCACGTGACGCCTCCGCGCTGCTGGGACTTAAAGCTCTGCCGTCTAACGCGTGGCGCCGTGCTTTCGCTCCGCCGCGCCGGCGTCCGGCGCCGGGTGTCGCCAGGGCTCGCCCTCGCCGCGCGCCGCCTTCAGCTGATAGCGGGCGAAGTCCCAGTGAGGCAGCGCGTCGAACCAGGCCTCCAGGAAGCCCTTCCGGTCGTTCTGGTGATCCAGATAGTAGGCGTGCTCCCAGAGGTCGCAGACCAGGAGCGGCGTGATGTCGGTCTTGGTCAGCGTGTCGTCGGCGTCGTGGGTGGCGCGGACCGAGAGCGCGCCCGAGCGGTCGGCGACGAGCCAGACCCAGCCGGAGCCAAAATGGCCGGCGCCTTCAGTCACGAACTTGTCCTTCAGCGCGTCGAGCCCGCCGAACGCCTTTTCAATCGCCTCGGCGAGGTCACCTTCCGGCTGCTCGGGCTTGGCCGTCATCGCGGGCCAGAAGAACGCGTGGTTCCAGGCCTGGGCGGCGTTGTTGAACAGTTTCTTGTCGCCGTCGGCGGCCGCGTCGCGGATGACGTCCTCGAGGCTTTGCATCCGCGCGCCGGACGTTTCGAGCAGCTCGTTGACCGTCTTGACGTAGGTCCCGTGGTGCTTGTCGTGGTGGAATTTCATCGTCCGCTCGGAGATCACCGGCGTGAGCGCGTCGTAGGCGTAGGGCAGCTTTGGCAGGGAAAACATGGGAGGCTCCTTCGCCTGGGTAACCCCTCGAAGGCGACTTCGTTCACGGCTCCGCCGGCGGCTTTCTAGCGCGTCACAGCATCGATCCCGAGCTCGGCGAGCACCTCGGCGGTGTGCTCGCCCAGCACCGGCGCCGGGCGCGTCAGACCCGGACGGGCGCCGTCGTAGCGGAACGGCGGCGCGGGCGTGAGGTGTCGGCCGACGTAGCGCCGCTCCTGCGTCAGCCAAAATCCGCTTGCGGTGAGCTGCGGGTCCGCGGAGAGGTCGTGGACGGCGAGCACCGGGGCCGCGGACACGCCGGCGGCCTGCAGCGCCGCGGCCGCCTCGCGACGGCCCAGAGCCGCCGCCCAGACCGCGATGGCGGCCTCGATCTCGTCCTCGCGCGTCTTGCGGCCGGCCAGCGTGGCGAGCGCCGGATCGGCGGCGAGGTCATCTCGTCCGATCACGCGGCAGAGCGCCGGCCAACCGGCGTCATCGTCGAGGCACACGGCCAGCCACGCTTCGTCCTCGCCGGCCGCGCGGGCGACCATCGACGGCGCCATCGTGCGGCGGCGCGACCCGTCCCGCGCGCTCGACGCGCCCCGCGCCTGCTCGGCGATGATGGCGTCGGCGCCCAGCTGGAACAGGCACTCGACCTGGCAGAGGTCGATCTCGGCGCCGCCCAGCCGCTCGCGCGCATAGAGGCCGATCAAGGCGGCCGCCGCGCCGTAGAGGCCGGCCGCCGCGTCGCCGTAGGCCACGTGCTGCTGCGACGGCGCCCAGGCGGCGCGGCCGTTCACGAACGGCATCCCGCTCGCCTGCTCCACCGTCGAGCCATAGGCGCGCAAGCCCGCCAGCGGCCCGCTGCGGCCGAACGGCGGCATCGATATGGAGATGACCGCGGGGCTCATTCGCCGCTGATCGGCGGGGCCAAGCCCTAGCTTGTCCATGACGTTCGGGCCCTGGTTGTCGATCACGATGTCCGAGCAGCGCACGATCGCTTCGGCGGCGGCGCGGGCGGCGGCATCGCCCAGGTCGAGGTCGAGGCCGCGCTTGGAGCGGTTCACGGCCATGAAGTTGCGCTGCACCTCGTGCGGCGGCGGATCCTGGGCCTCGACCGCCTCCCAGCCGCGCCACCAGTCCGGCCTTGCATGCGACTCGATCTTGAGCACGTCGGCGCCGAGATCGCCGAGATAGCGGGTGGCCAGCGGGCCGGCCCAGCCCATGGAGAAGTCGGCCACGCGCACGCCCGCCAGCGGTCCCGCCGCTCCGCCGGCCGGCCGCGGCGCGGTCGCGCCTTCGAAGCGGAAGCGGTAGGGAAGCGTCGGCGCCGCAACGCCTTCGCCGATCGTGGCGAAGCTCTCGCGGACGCGCCAGTGCGGACGGGCCGGCAGGTCGCCCGGCCGGAGCGCCGGCGCCGTCGGGATGCGCAGGCGATCGCCCGCCTCGACCCACCAGTCGGTCGTCCGTCTCCGGAATATAGGCGCCAGGATCGAATCGATCTCGTCCGCGATCGGCAGACGCAGGTAGGTGGAGCGGAAGCGCGGGTCGGCCGCCAGATCGGCCCGCTCGATCAGGCCGCAGAGCGACAGCCACTGCGCCGGCGTGAGCGCCGTGATCCCGACGTGCCCGTCGGCCGTCTCGTAGATCGTGCCCGGGTACGTGGGCGCGTAGCGGTTGACCCCGAGCCGATGCGACTTGAACCCGCTGGCCCAGGTGGCCACGGCGCCGGTCTCCGAGAAACACAGCGCCGCCTCGAAGATGCTGGCGTCGATGCGCCGCGGCCCGCGGTCGGGGTTCATCAGGCCTGCAAGCGCGGCGATGAAGCCGACGAGGCCGCCCAGCAGCTGCGGGGCGTGGCCCTGCGCCAGCGTTGGCGGGCCGTCGCGTTCGCCGAAGGCGTAGGCGCACCCGGTGAGCGCCTGCATCAACGGGTCGTTGATCCGCCAATCGCCGTATGGGCCGGGCTCGAACCAGGTCAGGGCGAGCAGCGTCGCATCGCGCGAGCCTGCGGCCCGCACGGCCGCCTCGACGGCCTTCTGCGTCTGGCCCGCGATCACCAGGGACCGCCCCGCGCCGAGCGCGTCGAACGCCGCGGCCACGCTGGGCGCCCGCACCTTCCCCTGATCCAGCCAGGCGGCGAACAGCGGGTCGGGCTGCGCCTCGCTGTCGTCCTGCACGCGAACCACCTCCGCGCCCAGCACGGCGAAGAGGCGCGCGCAGTAACGGGTGGCGAGGCCGCCGGGCGTCTCGACGACCTTAAGGCCGGCGAGAGGCGCAGCTAGCGCCGGGAAGCTCACGCGTCCTCGCGCAGATCCACCGCCGCGCCGCTCTCCACCAGCGCGTCGACCTCGCCCGGCGCATAGCCCGCAGCGATGAGAATCTCGCGCGTGTGGGCGCCGAGGGGCGGCGCGCCCTTTCGGTGCCCGGGTTCGGTGTCGCCCGGCAAGCGGGCGGGCGAGGCGGGGGCCATGAAGCGTTCGCCGAGCGCGTTTTCGACTTCGATAAAGCAGCCGGCTGCGTGGGCGTAGGGGTCCTCCGCCACCTGCGCCAGGCTCTGCAGCGGCGCCCAGATGACGTCGGCCTTCGTCAGCCGCTCCGCCGCCTCGTCCAGGCTGAGGCGGGAGAACGCCGCGTCGAGGATGGCGAGCAGCGCCTGGGCGTTGGCGACACGGTCCATGGGCGTCGCGAACCGGGGGTCGGCGACCAGCTCCGGATGGCCGATCCCGGCGGCGATGGCCGGCCAGTCGCGCGGCGAGCGGACCGAGACCGAGACCCAGTGGCCGTCGGCGGTCTTGAAGTAGTTGGAGACGGCGCTTTGCGTCCGCGCGCGCGGCACGGCGCGATTGTGCTCGCCGAACTTGAGCTGGATCGAAAGATCCCAGCCGACCGCGTAGGACCCCGTGCGAATGAGCGAGGTCTCGACCAGCCGTCCCTTGCCGGTGCGGCCGCGCTCGATCACCGCCGCCAGCGCCGCCGAGGCGGTGGCCAGCGCGCAGGCCGAGTCGCCCATGCCCGGCCGGCAGAAGAAGGGATCGATCCCGTCGGGGATGGTCGCCCCGCCGACTCCCGAACGGGTCCAGAAGGCCGCCAGATCGAACGCCGGCAGGTCGACGCCGTCGCCCTCGAGGCCGTAGCCGGTCACGCTGGCGTAGATGAGCCTCGGCAGCTCGTCCTTGATCGCGTCGTAGTCGAGCCGCGCCCGCTTGAGCGCACCTGGGCGAAGGTTGGTGATGAAGATGTCGGCGCCCGCCAGCACGCGCAGCAGCGCGGCGCGTCCGTCCGCCGTTCCGGTGTCGAGCACCAGGCTGCGCTTGCCGCGGTTCTGCAGGTCGAAGACGGGGTTGCCGGTCACGTCCTCGCGGGCCGCGAACAGGTTGCGCACCGGATCGCCCGTCCGGCTCTCGACCTTGATCACGTCGGCGCCCCAGTCGGCCATGACCATGGCCGCGCTCGGCCCGGCGACCCAGGTCGAGAACTCGACGACCTTCAACCCTTCCAGCATGAACGCTCGCTCCCACGCGTTTTGGCCGCCAGACTAGCTTGGTCGCGCCCGGCGTCCATCCTAAGAAGCGGTATGGCGCGGGAGGGATGGCGATGGGGGCTTTGAAGGCGATCACGGCGGGGCTGGCGCTGGCGTTCGCCGTCGCGGGCGGCGCGCGCGCGGCCACCCAGTCGGTGCTGATCCTGCACGACAACGACATCCACGGGCACCTGCGCGACTTCTGCTACGTCGAAGTCGCCAAGACCAAGGACGAGCATTGCCAGACCGGAGGCGCGGCCCGGCGGGCGACGCTGATCCGTCGCCTGCGCGCGCACGCGACGACGCCGGTGCTGGTGATCGACTCCGGTGACACGACGACGCGCGGGCCGCTGGCGACCGAGTACGAGGGCGTCGACGAAGTCGCGGCGATGAACCTGATCGGCTACGACCTCGCGGCGGTCGGCAACAACGAGTTCAAGCTCAAGGACGCCGCCGACATCCGGGATTGGCGCGGCGCGCAAGCCGCGCTGCAGACGCTGATCCGGCGCTCGCGCTTCCCCTGGATCTGCGCCAACGTCACCGACGCCGACGGCAAGCCGCTGCCAGGCGTGTCGCCGTTCGTCGTCAAGCGCATCGGGCCGGTGCGGGTCGCGTTCCTCGGCCTCACCACCCAGCGCTCGCAGAACTACCCGCAGACCAAGGGGTTGACGTTCACCGACCCGGTCGAGGCGGCCAAGGTCTGGGTTCCTCGCGCCCGCGCCGAGGCCGATATCGTCATCGCCGTCACCCACATCGGCACGCCCGACGACGTGCGGCTGGCGAAGAACAGTCGCGGCATCGACGCCATCATCGGCGGCGACTCCCACACCTACCTCTATCAGCCGCTGAGCCAGGACAACCTCGACGGCCAGCCCGTGATGATCGTCCAGGACGGCGAGTTCGGGGTGCGGCTGGGCGAGATGCGCCTGACCTTGCAGGGCGATCGCGAACACGGCTGGAAGGTGGCGAGCGCGACCGACGAGCTCGTCCCGGTCGACGCCGCGATTCCGCCCGACCCGGCCGTGGCGCGGCTGGTCGAGCACTACGCCCGCCCGCTGGACGTGGTTGTCGGGCGCGTCCCGGCGGTGGGCGCGACGCCGGCGGAACGGACGCGGATCACGGCGCTCGATCTCGCCGCCGCCTGGAAGACGGCCGCCGGCGTCGACGTCGGCCTGCAGCCCGAGGGCGACCTCTTCGAGAGCTTCCGGACCGCGAAGGTGACCCGCTACCAGATCCACGCCATCGTGCCGTTTCACGACACGCTCTGGCGCGGGCAGCTGACCGGCGCGCAGATCCAGGCGCTGATCGCCAGGCCGAGTCCGCTCGGCGGCGTCATGCACGCGACCATCGCGCCCGCTGACCTCGACCCGGCGAAGACCTACACCGTCGCCACCACCGACTTCGTCGCCCAGGCCGGCGTGCCCGGCGGCGTGGACACCGGCCTCGACGCCCGCGTCGCGGTGGAGACCTGGCTGGCCAAAGGGGCGCCACAGTAGACGGCGCTAGGCCGGCGAGGCCTCGCCGCCGTCTTCCCGCGGGACGAGCGCGGTGACGTGCGACTCGCCGCCGGGCTCCTCGCCGCGGCGGCGCAGGCGGTCGAGGTAGATGTAGACGACCGGCGTCGTGAACAGGGTCAGCACCTGCGAGACGATCAGTCCGCCGACGATGGCGAAGCCGAGCGGCTGGCGGAACTCCGAGCCGGTGCCGCGGAAAAGGATCATCGGCACCCCGCCAAGCGCCGCGCAGGCCGTGGTCATCAGGATCGGCCGCAGCCGCTGGTGCGACGCCTGGCGGACGGCCTCCTTGGCGGTGAACCCGCGCTCGCGCTCGAGTCTGAGCGCCACGTCGACGATCATGATGCCGTTCTTCTTCACGATGCCGATCAGAAGGATGATGGCGATGATGCCGATGACGTTCAGGTCCTGGCCGGCGGCCTTCAGCGCGATCAGCGCGCCGAGCCCCGCCGACGGCAGCGTCGAGAGAATGGTCAATGGGTGGATGTAGCTCTCGTAGAGCACGCCGAGGATCACGTAGACGGCGAGCAGGGCCGCGGCGATCAGCACCGGCTCGTCCGCCAGCGACTGCTGGAAGGCTTGCGCCGTCCCCTGGAACGACCCGGTGAGCGAGGCCGGGGCGTTCAGCCGCTCGCGCGCCTGCTCGACCAGCTGCGTCGCTTTGCCGAGTGAGACGCCTGGCCCAAGGTTGAAGGACAACGTCGCGGCGGGGAACTGGCCCTGGTGCGCGACGGTCAGGCTGGACGTCGCGTTCGGATCGACCTTGACAAACAGTGACAGCGGCACGGTTTTCCCAGTCACCGGCGAGAGGACGTAGACCGAGTTGAACAGGTCCGGCGTCGCCTGCAGGCTCGGCGGGCCCTCGACCACGACGTGGTAGCTGTTCAGCTGCGTGAAGTACTGGGCCACCTGCCGCTGGCCGATCATGTTGTAGATGGCCGCGTCGATGTCGGCGGGGGCGATGCCGAACTGGGCCGCGGCGTCGCGGTCGATGGTCAGGTTCACCGCACCGGCGCCGGTCTGCTGGTCGGAGCTTACGTCCTTCAGCTCGGGAATTTGCCGCAGCGCCTGTTCGAGCCGCGGCGCCCATGTGTTGAGCTCGTTCAGGTCGGCGTCCGAGAGGGTGTATTGATACTGGGCGCGGGCGGCGCGGCCGCCGATGTTGATGTCCTGCGCCGCCTGCAGGAAGGTCTGCACGCCGACCAGGTTGGCGAGTTTGGGCCGCAAGCGGGCGATGACCTCGTCGACGGTGGCCTTGCGCCCGGAGTCCTTCGGCTTCAACGAGATGTTGAGGTTGGCCTGATTGGCGCCGCCATTGCCCATGAAAAGGCCGATCCCAGCGACCGCCGAGTCGTCCCCGATAACGCGTGCGACCTGCTGAATCTTTGCCTTGGTCTTTTCAACCGAGGCGTCCTGGGCGGTGACCATCACCCCAGTGATGAAGCCCGTATCCTGCTGTGGGAAGAAGCCGGTGGACGAGGTCATATACATGACCACCGCCAGCGCCATGGTGACGAGAAAGACGCCGAGCGTGATCAACATGTGTCGCAGGACGAAGTCGAGCGCGTCGGCATAGCCCCTCTCGAGGCGGCGGAAGCCATTCTCGAGCGCCCGCATGATCGGCGTACGCGCCGGCCGCGGCTGGCGGAGGAAGCGGCCGCATAGCATCGGCGTCAGCGTCAGCGACAGCACCAGCGACAGGATCACCGCCGCCGACAGCGTGATGGCGAACTCGCGCATGAGGCGCCCGACCACGCCGCCCATGAACATCAGCGGCGTGAACACCGCGATCAGGGACACGGAGATCGACAGGATGGTGAAGCTGATCTCGCTCGACCCATCCAAAGCCGACGTGAACGGGTCCTGCCCGCGCTCGATCCGTTGCCAGATCACCTCGACCATGACGATGGCGTCGTCGACGACGAAGCCGACGGCGATGGTCAGCGCCATCAGCGACAGGTTGTCGACGCTGAAGCCCAGCGGCAGCATCACCACCGCGGTCGCGAGCAGCGCCAACGGGATCACGGCGCTTGGGATCAGCGTGGCGCGAAGATTCCGCAGGAAGAGGAAGATGACGATCATCACCAGCACGACGGTGATCGAAAGCGTGATCTGCACGTCGCGGACCGAGGCGCGGATGGTCTGGGTGCGGTCAGCGACGGTGTGAATCTGGATCGCCGGCGGCAGGTCGGCCTGCAGCGACGGCATAGCCGCGGTGATGCGGTCGACCGTCTGGATGACGTTCGCGCCCGGCTGCTTGAAGATGATCAAGAGGATCGATTGGCCGCCGGTCAGCGTCTTGTCCGTGTTGGCTTTGCCCGGATAGGCCCAGGCGCCGATCTGGTTGTTCTCGACGCTGTAGATCGCCTGGCCGACATCCTGGACGCGGATCGCCGCGCCGTGCCTGTAGCCGACGATTACATGGCCCCAGACGGCCGGATCGAGGATTTGGTCATTGGCGTAGACGGCCCGGTTCTCCGTGACTCCTGTGATGGTGCCTTTGGGCGCGTTCACGGTCGCCGCGGCGATGGCCGCGCGCACGGCGTCGATCTGCAGGCCGAGCGCGGCGATCTTGCGCGGGTCGAGCTGGATGCGCACCGCCGGCTTCTGTTGGCCGCCGACAATCACCTGCCCGACGCCGTCGATGCGCGACAACTGCTGGCCGAAGATGGAGTCGGCGTAGTCGCTGACCTGCGACAGCGGCAGGGTGTCGGAACTCAGCGACATGATCATGATCGGGGCGTCGGCGGGGTTCACCTTGCGGATGTTGGGCGGGCTTGGAAGGTTCGTCGGCAACTGGCCGGTGGCCGCGTTGATCGCCGACTGGGTGTCCTGGGCGGCGGCGTCGATGTTGCGGTTGAGGTCGAACTGAAGCGTGATCGACGTCGAACCGTTGGCGCTGACCGACGTCAGCTGCGTCACGCCTGGAATCTGAGAGAATTGTCGCTCGAGAGGGGTGGCCACGTTCGAGGCCATCGTTTCCGGGCTCGCGCCCGGCAGCGAGGCGTTGACCGAAAGCGTCGGGAAGTCGACTTGCGGCAGCGCCGCCACCGGCAGGTTCACGTAGGCGATGACGCCCACCAGCAGAAGGCCGAGCGCGATCAGCGACGTCGCCACCGGTCGGCGGATGAAGGGTGAAGAGAGGCCGTTCACCGCCGTTCGCGCCCCCCGTTCGGCCGCCCGCCCGGCGGCGCGCCCGCGATCCTGACGGCGATGCCCGGGCGAAGTTGCATCTGCCCGTCGGTCACCACCGTCTCGCCCGCGCGCAGCCCGCTCTGGATGACGGCGCTGTCGCCCTGCGTCGTCGCCACCACGATCGGCCGCATCTGCACCTTGCTGTCCGGGCCGACGACGTAGGCGAACGTCCCACGCGGCCCCTGGTTTACCGCCGTCGCCGGGATGGCCACGACCTGCGACAGGGTGCTCAGCGTCAGCCGCACGTTGACATACTGGCCTGGCAAGAGCCGGTCGCCGTCATTGGGGAACTTGGCCTTCAATTCCACTGTGCCGGTCGCCGGATCGACCTTGTTGTCGGCGATGCTGAGTTCGCCCTGCCCGAGCGGCTCACCGGTGTCCTGGCTCAGCGCCTCCGTCGCCAGCGGCGTGCGAAAGCCGTTCGAGGCGTCGGACAGCTGCTGGAAGCTCCCCTGCGGCACCGTGAAGGTGACGGCGATCGGCTGCAGTTGGTTGACGATGACGATGCCGTTCTGGTCGCTGATCGAGACCAGGTTGCCGGGATCGACCTGCCGAACGCCGGCGCGTCCGTCGATCGGCGAGGTGATCCGCGTCCAGCGCAGGTTGACTTGCGCCGCCTGGACCGCCCCGCGGTCGAGCATGACCGTGCCTTCGTCCTGCTTGACCACCGCGGCCTGCGTGTCGAGTTGCTGACGGGCGATCGAGTCCTGAGCCGCCAGCAGCTGGAAGCGCTTGAGGTCCAGCCGTGCGTTCTCAAGCACGGCCTCGTCGCGGCGAAGCGCGCCCTCGGCCTGGGTCAGCGCCGCCTGGAACGGAGCGGGATCGACCTGCGCCAGGAGCTGGCCGGCGTGCACCGGCGAGCCTTCCTGGAAGTACACCGCCAAGAGCTTGCCGTTCACCTGGCTGCGGATGATGTCGCTTTTCCAGGCCTGCGCCGCGCCAAGCCCGGTGATGGTGATCGGAACGTCCTGCAGCGTCGCTTGGGCGACGGACACGGCCGGGGTCGGTCGCGGCGGCTGCTTGGGCGGCTGGTGGCTCGACACCCAGATCCAAGCGATCAGCGCGAGGAGGACGATGCCCGCGACAGCGAACCCCCACCTGAACCGCCGCCGTGGCGCCGCCATCCGGATTCCTCTTAAGAGCCTGACCGCGCGCCAACGGCCCGCCAAAAGGAGGTCGCGCGTTGCGCGACTGCTTCTAAATGCCGAAGCGGGCGCCTAGCTAGCCGCCAATTTATGCAGTCGTGTTGCAGAATCGCCGCGCGGGCGGCGACCGTCGTCATTCGAAACGCGGGGGAGCGGCGTCGACGAGGCGCTCCGCCGACCGAACGCTCTGCCTGACGAATTGGCGCCCTGCTCCCGCGAGGGGAGAAGGGGCGCGCAGGAGGAGACGACTCAGGCTGGATCGTGGGCGCGGACGAAGTCGGCGACGGTGTCGATGTAGAGCTGCGGCGTAAAGCCGGCCGTGGTGACCGTGTTGTGCCCGTGGCCCGGCAGGATCACCGCGCGGAAGTCCTTCAGCTCCCGCTGCATCCGCTGGGTTTTCGAGATCGGCGCATCGAACTCGCCGTTCACGGCGATGACCGGAAAAGCGATCGTCGTCAGGTCCAGACTCGGCGCCGTCGACGGGCTCGCCTGGCGGCCGTCCTGCACGGCCTTCAGCGCCTCGTTGTCGCGGTCGGCGCGCGCTGCGAGCGTCGCGCGGCCGCGGTCCTGGTCGGGATCGACGCCTTGCGGATCGGCCTCGGCCGCCTTCGCGGCCAGCGCCTCGTCGCTCTCGCGCACGCCCGAGCCGCCGAAGCCGGCGGTGATGAAGAGGTCAGGCCGCCGCGCCATCAGCTGGGCCACCAGCCCGCCGCCCATGGAGTAGCCGTGGAAGTGCGCGCGGGCGATGCCGAGCGCGTCGAGCACCTCGAGCACGTCGCTGGC
>DATGKF010000057.1:0-15583 GCA_035294785.1 Caulobacteraceae bacterium
TCGGTCTCGTGCGCCCGGTCGTAGCTCGGCGCGAAGCGAATCGTTGCGCTGAATTGGTCGGAGCGGCCGTCCGGCCCGGCGGCGACTTTGAATGCGGGAGCGAGCGAAAGCGCCGCCTCCCCAAAGCCCCAACCGGACGGCTCCTCCTGGGTGACGGCGCAATTGCCGAGCGCGCCCGCCGCCGTCACCACGCAGGTGACTTCGGCCGTTCCAACGACGTGTGCGGACTTGGCGCGGTCGGGGTAGGCCGCCTGCACCTGCGCGATCGACGGCGGCGCGACCCACCCTTCCGGCGGCGCGACATGAACAGGGGTCGGCGGCTCGCCGAGCTCCGTCGTGCGGGCCGCAAGGCAGAGCCCGGCGAAGCCGAGCGCCAATCCTCGAATGTCGGGCATGGTCCCCCCGCGTTGCGCGGGAGGATAGCAGGCGGCGCCCGGGCTTCAACCGAGCCGGGGACGCCTCCGTCTTAGTGCAGCGCCACCGGCGCCAGGTCGTTGGCGAGCGCCGCGGCGATGGCTTGGTCGCGGTCGCCGAGGACCGCGAGGCGCGCGCCGTCGGCGCGGTGGACCGCGTAGAGGATCTGATCCGGATCGATCGGAATGCCTTGCACGCCTTCAAGCTGCGTCCCGCCCATGACCTCGCGCGCCTTGACGGGCTTCACGTAGACCAGGCTCGGGCCGCCAAGGGCGGCGAAGGCCTCAGGGGTAAATTCAGGCGTCGTCATGACCGCCTCCTTTCAAGACTCAACGTGTCGGATGGCCGCTGAGTTCAGCCGGCCGTCCGGATCGGGATCCGCTTCGTCCGCTTGGCGGGCTCGGGCTGCACCAGATCGATGTGCAGCAAACCGTGCTCGAGGGTCGCGTCGGCGACCTCCATCCCGTCGGCCAGCACGAAGGCGCGCAAGAAACCGCGCGCCGCGATGCCGCGGTGCAAAAAGGCGCGGTCGTCGGCCTCCTTCACCTCGCCGTCCTTGCGGCCGGCGACCGTCAGCTGGTTGTCCTCGACCACGACGCTGAGCTGATCGGGCGAGAAGCCGGCCACCGCCAGCGTGATGCGCACGCGGCCTTCGCCGGTGTCTTCCACGTTGTAGGGCGGATAGCTCTCGCCGGCGGCCTTGGCCGCCCGCTCGATCAGCGCTCGCGTGTGCTCGAAGCCGAGCAGAAACGGGCTGTCGAAGAGAATGGTCGTCCGATTCATCCGAAGTCCTCGCAAACGAAGCGACTCCGCCCGCCGACCGGCGCATTCGGGCCCTTCGAGGCGCCCTTTCACCGCACGGCGAACCCTCAAGAGGTGGGAGCCGAGGCCTCTATTTTCAAGGATCGGCGCGGCCACGCTGGCTGGCCGGTTGCCGCGCACCCGCCCGCACGCTTAAGACCTCGGGATGCAGGATGACCGCTTCAAGATCGCCGTGATCGGCGCGGGGCGCATGGGGACCGTCCACGCCCGGAACGCGGCTGCGCATCCGGCCCTGGAGCTCGCCTGCGTGGCCGAGACGCCAGACGGCTCGGCCGCCACACTGGCCGACGCGCTCCAGCGGCCGGTCGCCCCCTTCTCCGCCGCGCTGGCCGATCCCGCGATCGCCGGCGTCGTCATCGCCAGCGCCACCGCTACCCACCTCGATTTCGCCCTCGCCGCGCTGGCGGCGGGCAAGGCCGTGTTCTGCGAAAAGCCGCTCGATCTGGACCTCGCGCGCCTGCGCGCCCACGCCGGGGTGTTCGCCGACGCCCCGCTGGTGGTGGGCTTCAACCGCCGCTTCGACCCGCACTTCCGCGCGCTGAAGGCGCGGCTCGACGCCGGCGAGATCGGGACGCTCGAGACGCTATCCCTGATCAGTCACGATCCGGCGGCCCCGCCGCCCGGATTCATCCCGACCAGCGGCGGCCTCTTCCGCGACTTCGTCATCCACGATTTCGACATGGCCCGCTGGCTGATGGGCGAGGAGCCGGTCGAGGTGTTCGCCTGGGCCTCCTGCCTCGTCGATCCCGCCATCGCCGCGGCCGGCGACGTCGACACGGCCCGCATCGTGCTGAAAACGACGTCCGGGCGGCTATGCACCATCTCCAGCTCGCGGCGCTCCGGGTACGGCTACGACCAGCGGGCCGAGGTCTATGGCTCGGCCGGGATGGCGCGGGTCGACAATCCACGCTCGACGACGCTGGAGGGCTGGAGCGAGGCGGGCTCCGCCGCCGCGCGCATCGCAGGCGGTTTCGCCGAGCGTTACGCCGCCGCCTATGCCGCCGAGATGGACCATTTCGCCGCCGTCCTGGCCGGCGAGGCCGCGCCGGCCGTCGGCCACGCGGCGAACGAGCGCGCCCTGGCGCTGGCCGAGGCCGCCGGCCGCTCGGCGCAAAGCGGGGCGCCCGTGATGGTCGAGAGCGTCTGATGGCCAGGATCGCCCTCTTCGGCGCCGGCCGCATCGGCCGCATCCACGCCGCCAACGCCGTCGCCACCCCTGGGATCGAGCTGGCGGCGGTCATCGATCCGGTCCCTGAAGCGGCGCGGGCGCTGGCCGATGCGACCGGCGCCGAGGTCGCGGACACGGAGGCCGTGATCGCTGATCCGGACATCGCCGGCGTCATCGTCGCCAGCGCCACCGACACGCACCTCGACCTCTGCCTCGCCGCCCACGCCGCGGGCAAGGCGATCTTCTGCGAAAAGCCGCTCGACCTCGACCTCGCCAGGGCGCGCGCGGCGGCGGAGCAACTGGCAGAGGCCCGGCTCTTCCTCGGCTTCAACCGGCGCTTCGATCCCAACTTCAAGGCCCTGAAGGCGGCGATGGACGAGGGCCGCATCGGGGCGCTCGAGACGCTGAACATCACCAGTCACGACCCGGCGCCGCCGCCGATCGCCTATGTGCGCGTGTCCGGTGGCCTCTTCCGCGACATGACGATCCACGACTTCGACACCGCCCGCTGGCTGCTGGGCGCGCCCGTGACCGAAGTGTTCGCCGCCGGCGCCGGCCTCATCGAGCCCGAAATCACCACCGCCGGCGACATCGACACGGCCAAAATCCTGTTGCGCACCGCCGCCGGCCAGCTCTGTCTGATCAGCAACTCACGCCGCTCGGGCTACGGCTACGACCAGCGCATCGAGGCGTTCGGGTCGGCCGGCATGCTCCGCGCCGGCAACGTCGCCGAGAGCGAGACCGCGGTCTGGGGCGAGGCGGGTCCTGCCGGAGCGCCGTTCCAGACCTTCTTCCTCGACCGCTACGCCGCCGCCTATCGCGACGAGATGGCGCACTTCGCCGACGTTCTGTCCGGCGCGGCTCCCGCGATCGGCGTGGCTGACGGCCTCGCCGCCCTCGCCCTCGCCGAAGCCGCCGCCGAGAGCGTGCGGACGAACAAAGTCGTCAACCTTTGAACCCTCGCCCCGCGTCGCGGGGAGAGGGCAGGGTGAGGGGCGCGGCGCGGCTGCAGTCAACCGGTTGTCGCGCGTGCGAACGGAACTGCTGCGGCCCCCTCACCCTGCCCTCTCCCCCGTTTTTCGCGGGGGAGAGGGAGTCATCGAGGCTTCAGCATCCACTCGTGTCGGGGGTCGTTCTTGAAGATCCACCGGCGCTTGGGGCCGGCCATGACGTTGAGGTAGTAGAGCCGGTAGCCGTGCGCCGCGCCGACCGGGTGATAGCCGCGCGGCACCAAAACGACGTCGCCGTCCTCGACGCAGATGGTCTCATCGATCGTCCGGTCGTCCGTGTAGACGCGCTGGAAGGCGAAGCCCTGCGGCGGGTCGAGCCGGTGGTAGTAGGTTTCCTCCAGCTGCGTCTCTTCCGGCGGCCGGTCGGCGTCGTGCTTGTGCGGCGGGTAGCTTGACCAGTGGCCGGCCGGCGTGATCACCTCCACCACCAAGAGGCTCTCTGCCGGCTCCGTCTCGGGGAGGATGTTGCGCACGAAGCGCTGGTTCGTCCCTTCGCCGCGCACTTCCTGGCTCATCCGCTCGGCCGGGATCAGGCGCGCGGCGCCGCCGCCGGCGCCCGGCGCGGTGCCGATGGCGACCTCGGCGTCGTTGGCCGCCGTGATGCGGATCGGCAGGCTCGCCGGGGCATAGACGACGCCCGGCGGGGCGTCCTCGAACACCGAGCTGCGACCGCCGACATGCGCGAACGATTGTCCGCCGACGTCGATGTCGGCGGCGCCCGCCAGCACCACGATGCAGGCTTCGCGGCCCGAATAGGCGAGCTCGACGACCTGGCCCGTGCGCAGCTGGCGGACCTCGAAGCCGACGTAGCGCCAGCCGGCGTTCGAGGGCGTGACGCTGGTGACCAGCCCGGCGCGGTCGGGCGAGCGGGGGCGGACGCGCAACGTCGTCATGCGTGCGCCGCCTCGGCCGCCGCCCTCAGCGTGCGAAGGCCCAGGCGCCCGTATTCGACCGGGTCGGCCAGGTTCGGGTCCTGTTCGGCTTCGATCACCACCCAGCCGGCGTAGCCGATCCCGGCCAGAGCCGCCATCACCGGCGCGAAGTTCAGGGCGCCGTCGCCGGGCGCGGTGAACATCCCGGCCAGGACGCCGTCGAGGAAGCTCATCCGCTCGCGCCGCACCCGCTCGAACACCGGCGGGCGGACGTCCTTGGCGTGAACGTGCGCCACCCGCTGCGGATGCTCCCGGATCAGGCGGGCCGCATCCACCCCGCCCAGCGCCGCGTGGCCGGTGTCGACGACGAAGCCGACGTGGCTGCCGGTCGCGGCGATGAAGCGGCCGACGTCCGCCTGGTCCTCGACCACGGTGCCGAGGTGGAAGTGGTAGGCGAAGGCGAGGCCTTGCCCGGCGCAGTGGGCGGCCAGCCGATTCAGCGCCGCGCCGAAGCCCGCCCAGTCGGAGAGCCGCGGGCGCTCCGCCAGCGGCCGGGCGCGGTCGCCGTGCACGGCGTTCGAGGTTTCGGCGGCGATGAAGACGGTCGAGCCGAGCGCCTTCAACAGCGCGATGTGGCCGGCCATCGCGGCGATCTCGTCCTCGACGCTCCGCGTGAGCAGGCGGGTCGACCACCAGCCGCCGATCAACGCCAGCCGCTCGCGCGCCAGCATCGGCCCAAGCACGCCAGCATCGCGCGGGAAGCGTCCGCCCAGCTCGACGCCCGAAAAGCCGATCTGCGCGGCGTCCGCCAGGATGGTCTCGACGCTGGTGTCGGCGCCCAGCTCCGGCATGTCGTCGTTGGCCCAGGCGATGGGGCTGACGCCAAAGCGGACGCTCATGGTTCGCGCGCCTTCAGCTTCGCTTCGTAGCCCACCCGGGCCGCCGCCACCGCGGCCCGCTCCGACACCGCCGGCACGGCCACGTCCCACCAGGCGCCGCCGGCCTCGGTCGAGCGCGCCGGGTCGGTGGCGATGACGATGGCGTAGGTCCGCTCCGCCGCCCGTGCGCGGTCCATCGCCGCTTCCAATCCGGCGATGTCGTCGACGGTCTCGGCCTCGGCGCCCAGACTGCGCGCATGGGCGGCGAAATCGATCGCCGGCAACGCCGCGTGGCGCGCGTCGGCGAAGAGGTTGTTGAACGGCGCCCCGCCCGCCTGTTGCTGCAGCCGGTTGATGCAGCCGAAGCCGCCGTTGTCGAGCACCACCAGGATGAGCTTTCGCCCCAGCATGACCGAAGTGGCGATCTCCGAGTTCAGCATCAGGTAGGAGCCGTCGCCCAGCATCACGACGACCTCGCGCTCCGGCGCGGCCATCTTCACGCCGAGCCCGCCGGCGATCTCGTAGCCCATGCAGGAAAAGCCGTATTCCAGGTGGTAGCCGCCGGCGTCTTTCGGCCGCCAAAGCCGGTGCAGCTCGCCCGGCAGCCCGCCGGCCGCGCAGACAAGGACGGCGTCTTCGCCCGCGCTCCGCTGCACCGCGCCGATCACTTGGGCGTCCGAGGGGAGCGCGTTTGCGTCCGCCGGCGCGGCCACGGCCGACGCCCAGTCGGCGTCCCAGGCGCGTTTGAAATCAGCGACCGCCGCGCGCCAGGCGGGCGGCGCAGCATGGCCGGCCAGCCGCTCGGCCAGGCCCTCCAGCGCCGCGCCGGCGTCGCCGACCACCGCGAGCGCGCCGTGCTTGGCGGCATCGAGGGCGGCGACGTTGATCTGCGCCAGCGCCGCCTGGGCGAAGAGGGCGCGCGATCCGGTGGTGAAGTCGGTGAGCCGCGTGCCGACGCCGATGACGAGGTCGGCCTCGGCCGCCGCCGCGTTGGCGGCGCTGGTTCCGGTCACGCCGATTCCGCCCAGCGCCATCGGATGATCCCAGGCCACCGCGCCGTGTCCGGCCTGCGTCTCGCCGACCGGGACGCCGGCGGTCTCGGCGAGGCGCGCCAAGGCCGCTTCCGCGCCGGCGTAGATCACCCCGCCGCCGGCGACGATCAGCGGCCGCCTCGCCGCCCGCAGACGCGCTGCCAGCGCGTCCAGCTCGCGCGGGTCGGGCGGCTGGCGGCGGATGGTCCAGACGCGGCGGGCGAAGAAAGCCTCCGGCCAGTCGAAGGCCTCGGTCTGCACGTCCTGGCAGAAGGCGAGCGTCGCCGGGCCGCACGTCGCCGGGTCGAGCATCGTCGCCAGGGCGCGGGGCGCGGCGTCCAGCAGCTGCTCTGGCCGCGTGATCCGATCGAAGAAGCGCGACACCGGGCGAAAGCAGTCGTTCGCCGTCACCGTCGCATCGGAAAAGTCCTCGACCTGCTGCAGCACGGGATCGGGCGCGCGGCCCGCGAACACGTCGCCAGGCAGGAACAGCACCGGCAGCCGGTCCACGTGCGCGACCGCCGCGGCGGTGACCATGTTGAGCGCGCCCGGCCCGATGGAGGTTGTGCAGACCATCGCCCGACGTCGGCGGTTCGCCTTGGCGAAGGCGATCGCCGCGTGCGCCATCGCCTGCTCGTTGTGGGCGCGGAAGGTGGGCAGCGCATCGCCCGCCGTCGCCAGCGCCTCGCCCAGCCCGGCGACGTTGCCGTGGCCGAAGATCGCCCAGCACCCCGCGAAGTAGGGGGGTTCGGTCCCATCGATCTCCACGAACTGCGCGGCCAGATGGCGCACCAGCGCCTGGGCGGCGGTCAAACGCACGCTCACGCGACCGGCTCCGCCATCGCCGCCGCCTTCGTCGTCCGCCAAGCCTCGATCCGCTCGGCGAACCCGGCCGCAGGCCCGATGAACCCGCGCACGCAGGGCTCGCGCGCGGCCGCCACCGCCCCGCTGCCGCCGCCGACGACCAGCACCCCGCGGCAGTGGGGATCGGCCGCCGCCAGCGTCGCACTCACCGCCGGCCAGTCGGCGTCGGCGTCCACCGCCCACCAGTCCGGCCGCACCCCCAGCGCATAGACGCGCGCCATGGTCGCCGCGCCGTCCGTGGTCTCCAGCATCAGCTCGTGGCGGGTGGCGCGGCAGGCCGCGGCGATCTCGATCAGCGCCGCCGAGCCCTGCCCGGCGGCGTACACGACCGCGACATGCGTCAGCGGCCAATCGCGCAGGTCGGCGCGGTCGTCCAGCCGCCGGCCGAGCCACAGCCGCCGATCGGCCGCCGCATAGAGCGCCAGCAAATCCGCTTCGCCCTCGGCCAGAACGCCAACGCCCGCGCCGCCGTCCGGCGCTGGTCCGCCATCGAGCGTGCGCACGAAAAGTTCCGGCCAGTCGGGCTTGCGCGTCGTCGCCCAGTGCAGGTGCGCCAGCCGCGCATCGTCCCTCAGGCGCGTCGGCCACGGGCCGTCGTTCAGGAACGCCATGAGCTCAGTCCAGCTCGGCATCGCCGGCGCGCAGCCGTGGCGCGAAACCACGAGGGCGCCGCAGGCGTTGGCCCAGTCGAGCGCCGTCTCCAGCGGCTCGTCGCGCAGCCAGCCGCGCAGAAAGCCGGCCATGAACGCGTCCCCGGCGCCCAGCACGTTGAACACCTCGATCGTGACGCCGGCGCGGGCTATACCGCTGTCGAAGTCAGCCCCGACCGCGCCGGGAAAGGCCACAGCGCCGAGCGGTCCACGCTTGCACACCAGCAGCGCATCGGTCTGCCGCCGCACGGCCTGCAGCGCCGCGATCGGCTCGTCCGCGCCGCCCAGAATCTGGAATTCCTCCTCGGTGCCGACAATGAGGTCGGCCAGCGCCGCGGCTCCGCTGAGCCGCGCGGTCACCGCCGCATCAGCCACGAAGCGGGTCTCGCCGGCGTCCTGCGGCGCCACGCCCCAGAGCACCGGGCGGTAGTCGATATCGAACGCCACTTTGCCGCTGGCGACCTTCGCCAGCCGCGCCGCCTTCAGGCTGGCCTTCGACACGGCCTCGGTCGAAAGGTGCGTGCCGCTGAGCACGACCGCGTCGGCGCGGGCGATCAGAGCCGGGTCGATGTCGGCTTCGCTCAGCGCCATGTCGGCGCAGTCGCGGCGGTAGAACACCAGGGGGAAGCGCTCGGCGTCGCGGATGCCGAGCAGGGCGAGCCCCGTCAGCCGCGCCGGATCGCTGGTCACGCCGCTCACATCGACGCCCTCGCGCGCCAGCTCTTCGGCGATGAAGCGGCCGAAGTGGTCCCCGCCGACGCGCGTGATCAGCCCGGCGCTGAGGCCGAGCCGCGCCGCGCCGATGGCCGTGTTGGTGGGGCTGCCGCCGACGTATTTGGCGAACGAGCCCATGTCCTCCAGACGCCCGCCCACCTGCTCGCCGTAAAGGTCGACCAGGGCGCGGCCGATGGCGATGAGGTCGAGGCGGGCGCTCATGGCCGCCCGACTATGCCCGCATTTTGGGGGCCCGCGCCAGAACGCCTTGGAGACAGCCCGTCCGCCATTCTAAGGTCGGCGCGCGGAGGGTGCTTCCATGGCGGGATCGAGGTGGCGCGGCGCGATCGGCGCCTGCGGACTGATGCTGGCGCTCTACGGCGGCGCGGCCAGCGCGGCGGACTCTTACCCCGTGGTCGAGAAGTCGGTGACCGAGCTCCAGGCCGACATGGCCGCCGGGCGCGTCACCTCGGAGGGCCTGGTCAGGGCCTACCTGGCGCGGATCGAGGCGATCGACCGCTCGGGTCCGACGCTGCGCAGCATCATCGCCATCAACCCGCAGGCGCTGGAGGAGGCCCGGCGCATGGACGCCGAGCGCCGCGCCGGCCACGTGCGCGGCCCGCTGCACGGCATTCCCGTGCTCATCAAGGACAACATCGAGACCGACGACGGCATGCCCACCACCGCCGGCTCGCTAGCCCTGGCCGCCAACGTCACCGGCCGCGACGCGCCCGTCGTCGCGCGGCTGAAGGCGGCCGGCGCGGTCATCCTCGGCAAAACCAACCTTTCGGAGTGGGCCAACATCCGCTCCACCCGCTCGATCAGCGGCTGGTCGGCGGTGGGCGGGCTGGTCAAGAACCCCTACGTGCTCGACCGCAACGCCTGCGGCTCCTCGTCGGGCACGGGCGCGGCCATCGCCGCCTCGCTCGCCGCGGTCGGCGTCGGCACCGAGACGGACGGGTCGGTCACCTGCCCCTCTGCGCTGAGCGCGCTGGTCGGCCTGAAACCCACGGTCGGCCTGGTCTCGCGCACGCATGTGGTGCCGATCTCGCACAGCCAGGACACGCCCGGCCCCATGGGCCGCAGCGTCACCGACGTCGCCATCCTGCTCTCCGGCATGGCCGGCCCCGATCCCGCCGACCCGGCCACGGCCGACGCCGGCCGGCACCTGACCGACTACGCCGCGGCCCTTTCCGGCGCGTCGCTGAGGGGCAAACGGCTGGGCGTGCTCACCTTCGCCACCGGCCTTTCGCCGGCCGTCGACGCCGCCTTCGAACGCGCCGTAGCGCTCCTGCGCGCCCAGGGCGCCGAGGTGATCGAGCTCAAGGACTACAAGCCCGATCCGGCCATCGGCGAGGCCGAACTCGCCGTGCTGCTCACCGAGCTCAAGGTCGACATGAACGCCTATCTTGCGACCACGCCGCCCGGCGTGCGCACGCGAACGCTCGCCGACCTCATCGCCTTCAACAACGCTCACGCCGAAGAAACGCCGCTGTTCGGTCAGGAGCTGTTCGAGCAGGCGGAACAGACCAAGGGCCTCGACGATCTCGACTACAAGAAGGCGCGCGAGCTCTCGCTCCGCCTCGCCGGGCCCGAGGGCATCGACAAGCTGATCGCCGACAACCGCCTCGACGCCCTGATCGCGCCCAGCTACGGCCCGGCCTGGCGCATCGACATCGTCGGCGGCGACCGCGACTCCGGCCGCTCGTCAAGCCTGCCGGCCATCGCCGGCTACCCGCACCTCACCGTGCCGATGGCCGACGTGCGCGGACTTCCTATCGGCATCTCCTTCATCGGCCGCGCCTGGAGCGAGGCCGAACTGCTTCAGCTCGGCTACGCCTTCGAGCAGGCGACCAAGGCCCGCCGCCCGCCGACCTTCATCCCGTCACTGGAAACGTCCCCGGCCATCGCGGCCGCGAGCGCGCCGGCCCGCTGAACAGCAGCAAGGCCTAGTCGCCTTCCTCCGCGACGCCGCGGTGGAAGAGGGCGAAGACGGCAGCCAGCAGGCAGCCTGCGACGATGCCCGTCGTGAGGTCGCGGACCAGCGTCAGCCCGAAAGTCGCCAGCAGCACGGCGGCGCTCCGCCAGTTGCGCAGCAGGCGGACGAACTCCGCCTTTTCGGCCATGGTCCAGGCGACGACGATCAAAAGGCCCGCGAGCGCCGGGAGGGGCGTGAAGCTCGCCAGCGGCGCCGCGACCAGGATGAAGACCAGCAGGAGCGCCGCGTGCATCATCCCCGCCAGCGGGCTGGCGGCGCCGGCGCGTACGTTGGTCGCGGTGCGGGCGATGGTTCCGGTGACCGCGACGCCGCCGAAGCAGGCGGAGGCGATGTTGGCCAGTCCTTGAGCGATCAGCTCCATGTTCGAGCGGTGTTTGCGACCGGTCATGCCGTCGGCCACCTTCGCCGAGAGCAGGCTTTCGATGCCGCCCAGCAGGGTGAACGACAGCGCCGCCGGCAGCACGGCGAGAACGAGGCTGAGTGACAGCTTCGGCAGGTGCGGAGCTGGCACGCCGTGTGGAAGGCCGCCGAAGCGGCTGCCGATGGTCTGGACCGGAAGGTGCAGCACGGCGGCCGTCGCCGCCGCCGCCGCCACGGCGATCAGCATGCCGGGCCAGGTCGGGCGATAGCGGCGGATGGCGAAGATCATCGCGGCCGTTCCCGCGCCGAGGGCCAAAGGCGCGACGCCGATCGTCGGAAGCGCGCCGCCGAGCGCCAACAGCTTGGGGATCAAAGGGCCGGGCTCGGCAGCGGCGAGCTGGAGGCCGCCGACGTCTTTCAGCTGGCTGGCGGCGATGGTGACCGCGATGCCGCAGGTGAAGCCGATCGTCACGGCGTGCGGCACGTGGCGGATCAGCGACCCCAGCCTCAGCACGCCGATCAGGGTCAGCATCAGGCCGGACAGGAACACTGTCAGCAGCAGGCCATCGAGGCCGAAACGAGCGACCGTCGCGCTCACCAGTACGATGAAAGCGCCGGCCGGGCCGCCGATCTGGAAGCGGCTGCCGCTGAGCAGCGAGACGATGAAGCCCCCGACGATGGCGGTGTAGAGGCCGCGCTCGGGTGAGACGCCCGCGGCGACCGCGATGGCCATGGAAAGGGGCAGGGCGACGATGGCCACCGTCAGCGCGGCGACCGCGTCGCGACGAAAGGCGCTGACGCCGTAGCCTTCCTCGAAGGTCGTGGCGAGTTTCGGGCGCAGCAGATGCGCTGTGGATGAGCCGTCCGGCATGCGTCGCCTCGTGCGGGCTCAGGCGGGGCCGCTGGCCGCGCGTAGCATGTCGCGCACCTGAGTCGCCAACGCATCCCCCAACAGCGGCTTCTCGACGATGGGCACGCCCGCCTCGGCCGCCCGCCGCGCGACCGCGGTGTTCGGCGTGGTGATGATCACCGCCGGCGGCGCCGCGCCGCGCTTGCGCAGCCGGTCGTACAGGCTCAGCCCGTCCATCCCCGGCAGCCGGTGGTCGAGCACCATACAGTAGCGGTTGCTCTGCGGCGGACGGTCGAGGAAGGCTTCGGCGCTGACGTACGCGTCGACGACGAACCCGGCGGTCTCGAACGCAAACTTCAGCGAGCCCAGCAGATCGGCATCGTCTTCGATGATCACGACGGTGGGCCCCCGCGGCGTAGAATCCATGACGCACTCCGGCGCGGGCGACCGCGCAAGTGCGTCATTGGCCGGCCGGCCGGGCTGGGCGCATTGATCTGGGTCAATAAGCGTTGCCGCGGCCGGCCCGGCGAGCGAGGCGACGACGCGGCGGCAAGAGCGGCCGCTCTCACTTCGGCGCGACCAGCGTGTAGAGGAGCGCCAAGGCCGAAAGGCCCATCACGCCGAAGGTGATCCAAACGAACGTTTGTGACAGCCAGCCGCCGCGCGATGCGCCCAGGATCGCCGCATCGCGGTTGATCAGCGCGATCAGCAACAGCAGCGGCACGGCGGCGACGCCGTTGAAGACGGCGGTGAAAACCAGCGCCTTGATCGGGTCGATCCCGATGAAGTTGAGCGCCAGGCCGACCACTGTCGAGACGATGATGACGCCATAGAAGCCGCGCGCGTCGCGGAACTTTCGCGACAGGCCTTCGCGCCAGCCCAGCGCCTCGGAGAGCGCGTAGGCAGCCGAGCCGGCCAGCACCGGGATGCCGAGCAAGCCCAGGCCGACGACCCCGACGGCGAACAGGTCCTTCGCCAGCTGGCCGGAATTGGGAAACGATCGGACCAGGGGTTCGAGCGCCTTGGCCGCGTCGGCGGCGGTGTTGATGTTCTTGACGCCGTGACGGAAGAGCACGGTCGCCGTGGTCATGATGATGAACCATTGGGCGACCTCGGCCGCGACCATCCCGAGCGTGGTGTCGAGCCGCATGTTGCGGATGAAATGCCGCGGCAGCCGCGGCGGCGCGCCGCTCCCGTCGGTCAGCCCCAGTTCGATCTCCTCTTCGACCTCCTCCGAGGCTTGCCAGAAGAACATGTAGGGCGAGATCGAGGTGCCGAAGACCCCGGTGATGATGAAGAAGAAGGCGAAGCTGAACTCGATGTGCGGCACGAACGTCGCGTAGAGGATGTCCGTCCACGGCTCCTGCACGATGAGCGCCGTCGCCGGATAGGCGAGCAGCGCCAGAACGAGCCACCTCAGCCCGCGGGCATAGGTCTTGTAGGTCACAAGGACTTCGAGCGAGACGACCAGCGCCGCAGTGGCGACCGCGAGCACGGCGAACGGGACGTCCACCACGAGCCGCGCCGCCGCGGCGACGGCGCCGATATCGGCGCCGATGTTGATGGTGTTGGCGACCACGACCAGGAGCACGACGCCGACCAGAATCCGCCGCGAGTAGTGCGCCTTGATGACGCCCGCCAGGCCGCGTCCGGTCACCGCGCCGATGCGTGCGCAGGCCTCCTGCACGGCGAGCAGGAGCGGGATCTGATAGAGGGCGGTCCACAGTTGCCCGAAGCCGAACTGGGCGCCGGTCTGCGAGTAGGTGGCGATGCCCGATGGATCGTCGTCCGCCGCGCCAGTGATCAGCCCTGGGCCCAAGACCCGCAGGACGCCGAGCAGACCTTGGTACCGGTCTTCCTCCGGCTCGTCCGGTTCGCCCATGATTCACCTGCAGCCCGCGTTCTCGCTGACGTAACTCGCGGCGAAAGGAAAGGGGGCCTTCCCATGGCCGGAAGGCCCCCCTTGGCGCGGCGTCGGGTTCGGGGGCGGGAGCCGCGCCGTTCCTGCGACGAAGACGATCATTTCGTCGGCAGCTGTCGCGGCCAGACACCGCAACGAGGCAAGTCTGGCGCCTGCGATGAGATCGCGCTTTGATCGATATCAATTGCCGCGGGGCGGCCCGGTGCTCGGACGGAGAGCGGCATGACCACGCGCAACTTCGACGCCCTCTTCCGGCCAGCATCCATTGCGCTGGTCGGCGCCAGCAACACGCCGCGCTCGGTGGGCGCCGTGCTGGCGCGGAACCTGGAGGCGGGCGGCTTTCACGGCCCCATCCTGCCGGTCAATCCGCATGAGACCGCGATCGGATCGGCGCTGAGCTACCGATCGGTCGCCGACCTGCCGATCTCGCCGGACCTTGCGGTCCTCGCCACGCCCCCGCCCACGATCCCCGGGCTGGTCGCCGAACTCGGCGGGCGCGGCTGCCGCGCCGCCATCGTCGTCACGGCCGGCTTCGGCGAGGGCGGGCAGGCGGCCGGCGACGCGCTCAAGGCGGAGATGCTGAAGGCCGCGCGCCCGCACCTCATGCGCATCGTCGGCCCCAACTGCCTGGGCTTCATGTCGACGCCGACGGGGATCAACGCCAGCTTCGCCCACATCGCGCCGCGCGCCGGCGACATCGCCTTTCTGAGCCAATCCGGGGCGTTGGTGACGGCGGTGCTCGACTGGGCTGCGACCCGCGAGCTTGGCTTCTCACATGTCGTCTCGCTGGGCGACATGAGCGACGTCGACTTCGGCGATCTCCTGGACCACCTGGCCCAGGACGACGCGACACGCTCGATCCTGCTCTACGTCGAGAGCATCCGCGAGGCGCGCAAGTTCATGACCGCGGCCCGCATCGCCGCCCGCGCCAAGCCGGTGATCGTCATCAAGTCGGGCCGCAGCCAGGGCGGGGCGAAGGCCGCGCTCTCCCACACAGGCGCGCTCGCCGGCGCGGACGCGGTCTATGAGGCGGCCTTCCGCCGCGCCGGCATGCTCAGGGTCTTCGAGCTGCGCGAGATCTTCGAGGCGGCCGAGACGCTGGCTCGCGGGTTTTCCGTGCGGGGCGACCGGCTGGCCATCCTTACCAACGGCGGCGGCGCGGGCGTGCTGGCGGCCGATGCGCTGGAGGCGCGCGGCGGGCGACTCGCGGCGTTGTCGCCGGAGGTCCTGGAAAAGCTTTCCGCGGTCTTGCCGCCAACCTGGTCGCGCGCCAATCCCGTCGACATCATCGGCGACGCGCCCGGCGAGCGCTATGCAGAGGCCCTCGACGCGCTGATCGACAATCCTGAACAGGACGCGATCCTGGTGATGAACTGTCCGACCGGCCTCGTGGGACCTGAGGACGCCAGCGCGGCCGTCCTCGGCCGCCTCTCCGCACGGCGGCACGCGCCGGCGCTCACCTGCTGGCTGGGCGACGCCACCGCCGGCGCGGCGCGGGCGCGTTTCGCCGCCGCCGGTGTTCCCACCTACGAGACCCCGGACGAGGCGGTGCGCGTCTTCATGCATGCGGTCGACTACCGCCGAAACCAGCGCCTCCTGATGGAAACGCCGCCCGCTGGCGTCGCGATCGAGGCGGCGGCGCGCGCCGAGGCCGCCGCGCTGGTGAAGGCCGCGCTGGACGACGGCCGCACCGTGCTCACCGAGGCTGAGTCGAAGCGGCTGCTGGCGGCCTACGGCGTTCCCGTCGTCCCGACACACACGGTCAAGGACGCGGCGGCCGCCGCGCGGCTCGCGGGCGAGGGCGGCGGCCCTTTCGCGCTCAAGATCCTGTCCCGCGACATCACCCACAAGTCCGATGTCGGCGGCGTGCGCCTGAACCTGCGTGACGCCGCCGAGGTCGAGGCCGCCGCGGCGGCGATCCTGCGCGAGGTCGCGGCGCATGCGCCGACGGCCAGAGTCGACGGCTTCACCATCGAACCGATGATCGTCCGCCCCGGTGCGCGGGAACTCATCGCCGGCCTCTTCGACGA
>DATGKF010000058.1:0-13558 GCA_035294785.1 Caulobacteraceae bacterium
CGCCAGCTCTCCACCCGCCTCGACGCCTCCTCTGCCACCATCCGCCGCGACCTGGAGCGGCTGGAGGGCGAGGGCCGCATCAGCCGGGTGCGCGGCGGCGCGCGGCTGGCCGGCCCCGACGCCGAGAAGCTGGTCGGCACGCCGTTCGAGCTGAACCGCACCCGCCAGGCGGCGCAGAAGGCGGCCATCGGCCGGGCCGCGGCCGCGTTCTGCCGTCCAGGCGAGGCGGTGATCATCGACGGCGGCACCACCACATTCGCCATGTGCTCGCACCTGGCGGGCCTTGAGCTGCAGGTGCTGACCAACTCGCTGCACATCATCGGCGAGCTCATCCCGCAGGCCGGCACCCGGCTGGCGGCGCCGGGCGGCCAGATCTTCCGCGAGCAGAACATCATCCTCTCGCCGTTCGAAGACGACGGCCTCTCGCGCTACCACGCCGCCAAGATGTTCATGGGCGCCGCGGCGGTGGGGCCACGTGGCCTGATGCAGGCCGACGTGGTGCTGATCCAGGCCGAGCAGAAGCTGATGGACAAGGCCGACCAGCTGATCGTGCTGGCCGACTCCTCGAAGTTCCTGAGTTCCGCGGCCTTCCTCGTCTGCGCCCTCGACGAGATCGACATCGTCATCACCGACGCCGGCGTGCGCGAAAGCGACCTCGACCTGCTGCGCGCTCACGAGATCGACGTGATCCTGGCGCGGTAGCGTCAGCGCGCCTCCAGCTCTCGCACGAGCGCATCGGCGCCGTAGACCTTGGTCAGGGCCTCGCTGATGGCGACGGCCGTCACGGCGACCGCGCGGTTCACTCTGCCGTCGTAGCCATAGTCGCCGCCGAGGCTGAGGATATTGCCGTCGAACGCCGTGCCGATGACGTCGCCGCGCGCGTCCAGCAAGGGCGAGCCGGAGTTGCCGCCGATGATGTCGTTGGTGGTCGAGATGTTGAAGATCGTGGCCGGGTCGAGCTTGTCCCTGGCCGCGAGCCAGCGCGGGTCGAGGTCGAACGGCGGCTGGCCGGTGGCGCGGTCGTAGAGGCCAGCGAAGGTGGTGAAGGGCGGGACGGTCTTGCCGCGATAGGTCCATCCGTCCACCGCGCCGTAGGAGAAGCGCAGCGTGAACGTGCCGTCCGGATAGGCGTCGGCGCCGTCGACGGCGAAGCGGGCCTTGGCGATCGCCTCGGCCGCGCGGGCGGTCGGTCCCTGGACCGCGTCCTCAGCCCGCTCGCGAATGCGCCGCGCCTCCGGGTCGAGCTTGAGCGCAAACTGGATCATGGGATCGTCGGACGCCTGGATCGCCTTCCAGCCGCCGTCCCAGAGCGCCTTGCGCACCGACGGGTCGCCCAGCCGCGTGCCGCCGACCAGGCGTGCGGCCAGGCCTTCGGGGCTCTCGCGCCCGAGCAGGAGCTTGGTCGCCGGGTCGTCCGCGGTCAGGTACTCACGGCTCTTGGAGAGCCAGAACTCCAGCATCAGCTGCTCCAGCGCCGGCTGCACCGGCGTCGGATCGAGCACGCCGCGCTCGAGCAGGGCGAGCTGGTTGTCGGCATACTCGGGCAGCCGGTCCGACGAGGGCCGCTCGCGCTCGGCGGCGGCGCGCACCAGCGTCCGGGCGTCATTGAACAGCAGCGACTCCCAGGGCCCGCCCTCGATCATCCGCTCCTCGACGAAGAGCGACTGGGCCGCGCCTTGCACGCCGGCGATCTCGGCCCAGGGATCGCCGAACGCCGAGCCCATGCGGGCCAGCGCCTTGGCGCGCAGGTCCGCTTCGGCCGCGCGGCGAGCGGCCATGAAGGCGGGGTCGTCGAGCGCCGTCAGTCGGCCGACGAAGATCTTGTAGTCATTCTCGATCCCCATCAGCGCATCGCCGCTCATCTTGCGGTCGGCGTCGCTTTCCTCGCCGAAGCGGATCAGCCGCCCGCGCAGCTCCGAAAGCTGGCTCATCAGCATCGGCGCCGCCTGATCGCGCTGGGTTTCGAGCTGCGCCACGGTCAACCCACGGAAGGTTTGCCCCGGGTTTCCGGCCACGAACACCGGCTGGCCGGCGACTGGCGGCGTCGGGTTCCAGCGCAGGTGCTCGGGCGAGGCGACAGCGTGGCCGTCCTCGTAGAGGCGCAGGAAGGCCGCATCGAGGGCGTAGCGGGGGAAGTTGAAGTTGTCCGGATCGCCGCCGAAGCTGGCGGTGCGGTCGCCGGGCGAGAACACCAGCCGCACGTCGTCGTAGACCCGGTAGCGATAGAGCTTGAATTGACCGCCGCGGAACAGGCTGACGACCTCGCAGTGCAGCTTGCGGTCAGTCCCGCACCCGGCGTTGGCGAGACTCGCCATCTCGGCGTCGCGCGCCTTGATCAGGGCCGCGCCGGTGAGCTTGGCGCCGGCCGCCTGCATCGGCGCGGTGACGTCGGTGATCGCGGTCAGAATCTCGGCGCGCAGCCCGGCGCAGGTCTTTTCCCTGTCGCGCGTCGAGGCGAAATAGCCGTCGGTGAAATAGTCGGCGTTGGCGGGTGAGAGATCGTGCGCGCAGTCGGCGACGCAGTGGTTGTTGGTCAGCACCAGTCCTTCGGCGCTCACCACCGATCCCGAGCAGCCGATGGAGAGCCGCACCGCCGCGGCGCGGACGTGATCGAGCCAGGCCGGCGTGATGTCGACCCCGTAGGCGGCGCGCACCTTTGCGGCGGGAACGTTGTCGAAGGTCCAAAATCCCTCGTCGGCGCTCGCGGCGCCGGCGGCGAAGCCAGCCGCGCCCAGGACGGCGGCGAACAGCGCGGATTTCATCGGCGGCACCTTGGGACGCGGGAACGACCCGCGCCTTAAGCGATCGCACCCCGGCCCGGCAACCGTCCGCCCGGTCTGATCGGCGAAATATCGGCGCGGCTTTGGGCCTCACCCCATCGCTTCGGCGAGCAGATCGGCGACGGCGATGGTCGTCAGGTCCTCGAGGAAGGGCCCGATGATCTGCACGCCGATCGGCAGTCCGCCTTTGCTCTGGCCCACCGGCGCCACGGTGGCCGGGAGGCCGGGGAAGGTGGCGACTCCCGCCCAGGCCAGCTGGTTGGAGTACTTCTCTTGCCTGCCGTTGATCGTGAGCGTCGCCGTCTGCATCGCGGCGGCGCCGATGTGCGGGAAGGCGGGCACGCCGAGCGGCGGGGCGAGCACCACGTCGAACCGGGCGAAGAGTTCGCCCCAGCGGCGGCGCAGCACGTGCTGGGCGCCTAACGTGTCGAGCCATTCGTGAGCGTTCATCGGGTCCGCGTTCGGCTGCCCGCGACTCATCGACGTGTTGAGCATGCGCATGTAACGACGATGGGCGGCGTCCAGGTCCGGCAGGAGGTCGCTGGCGCGGGCGACCTTGGCGCCGGCCTTCTCGAACACCGCCGCGGCGCTCTCCACGACCGCCCGCACCTCGTCGTCCGTGCCACAGAGAGGATGCTCGGCCAGCACCAGCACCCGGTGGTCCGCCAGCTTCGCATGCCGGGGCGAAGGCAGCTCCAGACGATAGGCGGTCGCCTCGTAGCCGTCCGGGCCGGCGATGACGTCCAGCGCCAGCCGCAGATCCTCGGCCGAGCGGGCCATCGGTCCGACCACCGAAAGGTCTTGCGCCGGGCCGGGCTCGGTGATCCCAGGGCCGGCCGCGCCCCAGGCCGGGACGAGCTTGACCGTCGGTTTGTGCCCGAAGACGCCGCAGAAGTGCGCTGGCACGCGGATGGAACCGCCGATGTCGGAGCCCAGCTCCAGCGGGACCATGCCCGCCGCCAGCGCCGCGGCGCTGCCGCCCGATGAGCCGCCCGGCGAGCGTCCCAGATCGTGAGGGTTGTTGGTGCGGCCATAGATGGGGTTGTCCGACTGCCAGTCGGCCAGCGCCGGCGGCACGTTGGTCTTGCCAAGGATGACGACGCCGGCGTCGCGCAGGCGGGTGATCGGCGGCCCCTCGAAGTTCGGCGCCCAGCCCTTGAACGGCTCGAAGCCCCAGGTGGTCGGCAGCCCGAGGATGCGGAAGCTCTCCTTCACCGTCATCGGCACGCCCAGCAACGGGGCGCGTTCCCCGCGGGCGATGCGTGCATCGGCCGCCTTGGCCTGCTCGCGCGCGCGATCGAAGTCGCGCACGACAACGGCGTTGATCGGGCCGTCCTTGGCCTCGATGGCGGCGATGGCCTCGTCGCAGAGTTCGACCGCCGAGACGTCGCCGGCCGCGACGGCTTTCGCCAGCTCGCCCGCCGTCGCGGTCGCGTAGTCGATGGTCTTGGTGAGCATGGCGTCCTCGCGCGCGTTCATGATCGTGGATCACTTTTGCGCCCGCGGGCCGGCCAGGCCAAGTCCCGACCCATCCGCCCAGCGGCGAACGGGCTTAGCCGTCCAGTTCGGGATAGTGGCGGAAGATGCCGTCGGTGTTGAAGGGGATGCGGCGGGGCGAGGCCAGGTAGGCTTTGACGTTCGGCGCGGCCGCCACGCTCTCCGCCAGCCTCAGCACCGCCGGCCATTGATCGCGCTGGGCCGCCATCGCGCGCGGGAAGGCGTAGCTCAGCCCCTGCACCAGCTGGAAGAGCCCGAGGTCGGCGTAGGTGAGCTTCTCGCCCACCAGCCAGCCGGAAGCGGCCGGGTTGGCGGCCAGCACACGCTCGAAATAGCCCAGGTATTTTCCGATCCGGTCCTTGCGGAACGCCGCCGCGCGACGGAGCGCCTCCGGCTTCTGGTCCTCGTAATAGAGGCCGGTTCCGACGGGGTGGTGGACGTCGTGCGCCTCGGCGACGACATCGGCGATGGTCAACGCCAGCTGGTGGGTGAAGAGACGCCCAGCCTCCTCGGCGGGCGCGAGGTCGTGCCTGGGCCCGAGGTAGGCGAGGATGGCCGCGGTCTGAGCCACCATGACACGGCCGTCGACCAGGAACGGCGGCGCGAACGGCGGATGCGCCTGACCCTGGTCGCGCATGAGCCGCATCATCGCCCGGGTCCCGTCGGGCTCGCGGGCGGCGTCGCGATAGGCGGCGCCGGCCTGCTCCAGCGCCAGCCGCACGAACTCGCCGCGCCCCTGAATGCTCGGCCAGTAGTAGAGGTCGTAGGCCATCCGAAGTCTCCTCGCGTCGCACGTCACTCCCTAAACGCGTGCGCCCCCTCGCTGGCCTCACGGGAACCCGCGCCGCGCCGTGACGGTTGTCTCCCTAAGGCGATCAGGCGGCCAGGACGCGCCGCCGATGCGTCAAACGGAGGCGAACGTGCTTGGAACGATCCTGATTGTCCTGCTCATTCTGGCGCTGATCGGCGCCTTCCCGCGCTGGGGCTACAGCCGCGGGTGGGGCTACTACCCCAGCGGCGGGCTCGGCCTGGTGCTGGTCATCGTCGTGGTCCTGGTGCTGATCGGACGGATCTAGCGCCTCACGCGCGGGCGCGGCGCCGGCCGCCGGCGACCAGAGCCCGCTCGGCGTCGAGCATGTAGTCGCGGGTCATCGGCAGCGCCTCGACGCGCTTGGCGAGCTGCATCTGGAAGTTCATGTGGCCGCCGACGCGGAAGCTGAGTTCGCTGACCGCCAGGTAGAACTCCCACATGCGGCAGAACCGCTCGTCGTAGAGCCGTGCGATCTCGTCCCGATCGGCGGCGAAGCGCTCGCGCCAGTGATGGAGCGTCAGGGCGTAGTGCAGGCGCAGGATCTCGATGTCGGTGATCCAAAGTCCGCTCTGCTCGACCGCCGCTGTCGTTTCCGAGAGCGCCGGGATGTAGCCGCCGGGGAAGATATACTTGCGGATGAACGGGGCGGTGACGTCCGGCGGATCGCGGCGGCCGATCGAGTGGATCAGCGCGACGCCGTCGTCCCTCATCAGCCGCGCGACAGCGGCGAAGAAGGCCGCGTAGTTCGGTTCGCCGACGTGCTCGAACATCCCGACCGAGACGATGCGGTCGAAGGCGCCGTCGACGTCGCGGTAGTCGCACAACGCGAACCGCGCACGCCGCGCCAGCCCCTGCGCGGCGGCGCGGGCCCTGGCGACCTCGAATTGCTCCGTCGAAAGGGTGACGCCCAGCACCTCGACGCCATGATCGCGCGCCAGCGTGAGCGCCAGCCCGCCCCAGCCGCAGCCGATGTCCAGCACCCGCATCCCGGGCTGAAGGCGCAGCTTGGCGGCGATGTGAGCTTTCTTCGCGCTTTGCGCCTCGTCCAGGCTCATGTCGCCGCGCGAGAAGTAGGCGCAGGAATACTGCAGGTCTTCGTCCAGGAAGCGCCGATAGAGGTCGACGCCGAGGTCATAGTGATGGGCGACGTGGGCTCTGGCGCGGGGTCGGTCGTTCGCCTGCCTCAGATGGTGGCGCAAGGCGATCCAGGCCCGCGCGAGCGGCCCGTGGCGGATGGGCGTCGCCTCGGGCAGGTTGCGGGCGCAGAGCGCCAGAAGGTCGCCGATGTCGCCGCGCTCGAGGCTGAGGTCGCCCTCCATGTAGGCCTCGCCCAGGCCCAGCGCCGGGTGGGCGAGAATCCGCAGTTCGCCGCGCGGGGTCAGGCGCACGGCGAGCGGCTCGCCCGAGCCGTCGCCGTAGGTCTCGACCCGGCCGTTCGCGTAGACGACCGCGAGCCGTCCGGTGCGCAGACGCGCTTTCAAAAAGGTGTGCAACAGCAATCGAAAGCCTCCGTCCGCCGATAGTCGGCAAACGGATGACGAAAGCCGCGGTTGCGTGCGCCCTAGCTGGCGACGCCCACGCCGATCGGGCAGGTCACGCCAACGCCGCCGACGCCGCAGTAGCCGTGCGGATTCTTGGCCAGGTATTGCTGGTGATAGTCCTCGGCGAAGTAGAACGGTCCGGCCGGCGCGATCTCGGTGGTGATCGGGCCGAAGCGGTGTTGATCCAGCGCCTTCTGGTAGGCGTCGCGGGACGCCGTCGCCGCGGCGGCCTGGGCCGCGTCGTAGGTATAGATGGCCGAGCGGTACTGGGTGCCCATGTCGTTGCCCTGCCGCATCCCCTGGGTGGGATCGTGGCCCTCCCAGAACGCCTTCAGCAGCGCCTCGTAGCTCGTCACCTTCGGATCGAACACCACCAGCACCGCCTCGGTGTGGCCCGTGCGGCCGGAGCAGGTTTCCTCGTAGGTCGGGTTCGGCGTGATCCCGCCGGCGTAGCCCACGGCCGTCACCCAGACGCCCGGCAGTTGCCAGAACACCCGCTCGACGCCCCAGAAGCAGCCCATGCCGAACTGCGCCAGCTGCATCCCCTCCGGATAAGGGCCCTTCAGCGGCCGGTGGTTCACGAAGTGAAGCTCTTCGGTCGGGATCGGGAACGGCCGCCCGGGCAGCGCCGCCTCCGCGCTCGGCAATTCGAGAGACTTGCGTCCAAACAGCATGGCCGGCTCCTTCGCGGGTTGCCCGGCGAAGATAGTGCGCGCCTTGTTGCGCGGAAAGCCTCGCCGCTATATTGGCGGCGCTCCCGCGAGCGGGGTGAGGTGGCCGAGCGGTCGAAGGCGCACGCTTGGAAAGCGTGTATAGGTTAATCCCTATCGAGGGTTCGAATCCCTCTCTCACCGCCACGCGTTTGTCGACCATGGACGCCGAGCCCGTCAGCATCCCCATTCCGGGCGCCGCACCCGTCGACGGACTGTGGATGGCCCCGTCCGGGGCGCGGGCGTGCCTGGTGCTGGCGCATGGCGCGGGCGCCGGCATGACGCACCGGGCGATGGCGGCGACGGCGGAAGGGCTCGCCGCGCGCGGCGTGGCGAGTCTGCGCTACCAGTTCCCCTACATGCAGAAGGGCGGAAAGCGCGTCGATGCCCCGCCCGTCGCCCAGGCGGCCGTGAGGGCGGCGGTGACTGAGGCGAACCGCCGGGCGGGCGATGCGGCCCTCTTCGCCGGCGGCCGCTCGTTCGGCGGGCGGATGACATCGCAGGCGCAGGCGGCCGAGCCGCTGGACAACGTGCGCGGCCTCGTCTTCTTCGCCTTCCCGCTGCACACCGCCGGCAAGCCCTCGGTTACCCGCGCCGCGCACCTCGCCGACATCCATGTGCCGATGTTGTTCCTGCAAGGGACCAAGGATCTGCTGGCCGAACGCGGCCTGCTCGAGCCGATGGTCGCCGGCCTGGGCGGGCCAGCGACGCTGAAGCTGGTCGAGAACGCCGACCACAGTTTCCACGTTCCGGCCCGCACAGGCCGCAAGGACGCCGAGGTGCTGGACGAGATCCTGGACGCCGCCGCCGCCTGGATGACGGCGCCGGCTTAGGACGCCGGCCGCTTCTCCATCAGGAACCAGGTCAGGTCGTCCTGCGGGACGCGGGGATCGCGGTGGTAGACAAAGCCGTAGTCGACCAGCGTCAGGCCGTGGCGGTCCATCAGCTCGCCGGCGAAGTCGCGCTTGAACAGCCGCTCGCTGGCCCCGCGATAGGACACGGTCACGGGCGTCGGGTTGTAATATTCGCACACCATTACGTAGCGGCGCGCCAGGGCGGTGAGCGCCGCGTACGCGCGCTCGAGGTCGTCCGGCCCGATATGGATCAGGACCCCCTTGGTGAAGGCGAGGTCGCTGGGCTCGATCGCGCCCAGGTCCAGATCGAGGATGCTGGCGCAGTGCACCTGAGCGACGCCCAGCGCGCTCGCGAGCTTCGCCGCGCCGGCGTTGATCTCGTAGGCCGAGAGCGCCAGCGAAGGGTCGACCGAGGCGAGCGCCTTCAGGTTCAGGCCGCGATTGCAGCCGAGCTCGACGATCGAGCGCACGCGCGGCGCACGCTCGAGGATGCGCCGGAAGAGCGCGATGTTGGCTTCGACCAGCCGTTCGTCGGCGTTGCGCTCGGTGTACTCGTCGCCGAAGGCGCCGCGCCAGAAGGCTTCCTGCTCGGTCTCGGGTTTTGCGGCCATCGGCGCAGTCGAGGCGATCCGCCGCGCCGCGTCAACGGCAAGCGAAGCGGCCGGACGGTCAGGGCTCGATCGGGCGCGCGAGATGAAGGATCGCGGCGGCGATCGCGTAGATGATCCCCATGGCCGCAAGGCCGAACAGGACGACCAGGACGTTGTTGGCCCAGTCCCAGTCGAACTCGATGCCGCGAACGCCGAGCAGCGGCGCGGCGAGCGACCCGATGGTGTTGCCCCAGCCGGCGACGAGCAGCGCGAAACTCAGCAGGCGTTCGGCGCGCCGGGCCATCGGCTTCAGCCGCGTCACCTGGGCGACGATGATGACGACCATGCCGCTCATCAGCGCGATCATGTGCGCCGACAGCCAGGCGGCGGAGTCGCCCGGCAGGTTGATGGGTTGTGGCGAGTGGTAGAACTCGCGGCCGACCGCCCAGATCAATGGGAAACCGGCCGCGACCATGGCCAGCGCGATCATGACGAGCCCGTTCAGGGCCATGACGCGAAATCCGTTCGTCGACACCGCCCCCCTCCCGCGCCGCCTCCGGTCGGGGGAGGAGACGACATCCGTGCCCATCTGGCAAGCCTAGCGCAGCAGGCGTCCGAGCAGGCTGCGGTCCGCCAGAATCTCGCGGGCGGCGTTGTGGCCTGGGGCGCCGGTGACGCCGCCGCCGGGGTGGGTCCCGGCGCCGCACATGTAGAGGCCCTTGAGCGGGCCGCGGTAGTCGCCGTGGCCAAGCACCGGCCGGGCCGCCCAGAGCTGGTCGAGACTCAGCGCCCCGTGGAAGATGTCGCCGCCGGCGAGCCCGAACCTGCGCTCCAGGTCCAGCGGCGAGAGGATCATCCGCCCGAGGATCGAGGCCCTGAAGTTGGGCGCATGCGCCGTGACGGTCTCGACGATCAGGTCGGCGGCGGCCTCGCGTTCGTCGTCCCAGCTGCGGCCGTCGGGCAGCACCGGCGCGAACTGCTGGCAGAACAGGCTGGCCACATGCGCGCCCGGCGGCGCGAGGCTGTCGTCGACGGTGGACGGGATCAGCATTTCGACGATCGGCGCCTTCGACCAGCCGAATTGGCGCGCGTCGGAAAAGGCGCGGTCCATGTAGTCGAGCGTCGGGGCGATGATGACGCCGCTCATGTGATGCTCCGCCGGGTCCTTGCCAGGCAGGCAGGTGAAATCCGGCAGTTCGCAGAGCGCCACGTTCATGCGGAACGTGCCCGACCCGGTGCGGTAGCCGCGCATCCGGCGGCGGAAGTCGTCCGGCAGCGCGGCGGGGTCGATCAGGCGCTCGTAGAGGATGCGCGGGCCGACGTTGGCGACGACGCGCGCGGCCATGACCGTCTCGCCGGATTCGAGCCTGACGCCCACCGCCGCGTCGGCTTCGGTCAGCACCTGCGCCACCGGCGCGTCGAGGCTGATCGCGACGCCCGCCTCCTCGCAGGCCTCCGCCATGGCCTGGGTGATCGCGCCCATGCCGCCGATGGCGTGGCCCCACGCGCCCTTCTTGCCGTTCACCTCGCCGAACACGTGGTGCAGCAGCACGTACGCGGAGCCTGGCGCATCGGGGCTGGCGTAGGCGCCGACCACCGCGTCGAAACCGAACGCCGCCTTCACCGCCTCGCTCTCGAACCAGCCGTCCAGGAAGGCGCGGGCGCTCTTGGCGAACAGGTCGAGCACGTCGCGCTGTGTCGCGATCGGCCGGCGCGCCAGCCCGCGCCCCTGCGCGGCCAGGGCGAGGAGCGCGCGCGGGCCGCCGCCCGCGTTCGGGGGCGTCTTCAAGGCGAGCTCGCGCAGCACGTCGGCGACCGCCTCCAGCGCCGCGTAATAGGCGGGCAGCGCCGCGGCGTCGTGGGCGGAGACTTTGCGGAATTCGGCCTGGGTGCGCTCGAGCCCGCCGCCGACCTTCAGGTATCCGCCGGCCGGCTGCGGCAGGAAGTTGGCGATCGGCCGCTCGACGATGCTGAGGCCCCGCTCGTGGAGGCGCATGTCGGCGATGACCTTGGGGTTCAGGAGGCTGACGGTGTAGCTCGCGGTCGAATTGCGGAAGCCGGGGAAGAATTCCTCGGTCACCGCGGCGCCGCCGACGACGCCGCGCCGCTCCAGCACGCGCACATTCAGCCCGGCGCGCGCCAGATAGAAGCCGCAGACCAGCCCGTTGTGGCCGCCGCCGATGATGACGGCGTCGAGGTTAGCCGACGGCAAGGTCGTGGACGCCCGACCCGACCTCGAGGATCGCCGTCTCCCCGACGCGGCGGGCATGCGGCGCCGCTGCGCCGCCCAGCGAGATCGTCTGGCCGGCGCGCGCCGGCAGGTGGATCTCGGCGACGGCGTTGGCGGGAACGGTCGCGGTCAGGCGGAAGCCGCCATCCTCGCCCTGCGCCCAGTCGGTCGAGATCAGGCCGACGGCCGAGCGGTAGTCGCCGCCGCCGCGTTTGACCCGCGGATCCAGCACCGGGTCGATGCGGATGGTCTTGAACCCCGGGGCCGCGGCGTCGATGCCGGCCACGCGGCGGAACAGGAAGCCGGTGACCGCGCCCAGCGCATAGTGGTTGAAGGAGTTCATCGCCACGTCGCCGACGTCGCCGTTCCAGCGCTCCCAGATGGTCGTCGCGCCCTTGGCCACCATGTAGCCCCAGGAGGGGAACTCGGTGCGCAGCAAAAGGTCGTAGACGAGGTCGCTGCGCCCGGCGTCGGCCAGCACGTCGAGGCTGAACGGCGTGCCCAGAAAACCGGTGGAGAGCACCCCGCCGCGGCGCTGGATGTCGGCGACCAGATGCTCGACCGCGGCCGCCCGCTGCGCTTCGGGCAGAAGGTTGAAGTGCAGCGCCAGAATGTAGCCGGTTTGGCTGCCGTTTCCGATGCGCGCGTCCTCGCCGACGTAAGCCGCGCGGAAGGCCTCGACGATGGCGGCCCGCACGGCGGCCAGCCGCTCGGCCTCGGCGCGGCGCTGGATGGCGGTCGCCATCTGGCTGGCCAGCCCGGCGCAGTGCGCCCACCAGGCGGTGCCGATCAGGTCCTTGGGCGTGGTCGGATCGCCCGGCTCCTTGGCGTCCAGCGCCAGCCAGTCGCCGAAATCGAGGCCGCGGTTGTTGCGCCACAGGTGATCGGGGTTGGCGTCGGCGATGTAGCCCAGGTAGCGGGTGATCGCGTCCCAGTTCCGCTCCACGATGGAGGCGTTCCCGCTGCGCATCCAGGCGGTCCAGGGCAGCACGACGCCCGCGTCGGCCCAGCCCGGGGCCGGCTCAGGACCGAAACGCCGCGCCGCCGGCGCATAGTCCGAGAAGGCGCCGGCCGGCGTCTGCGCATCGCGCATGTCGTCCAGGAACCGCCCCGTGAAGGCGTAGACGTCCATGTTGAAGGCGGCCGCGTCCCAGAACACGTTGGCGTCGCCGGTCCAGCCCAGCCGCTCGTCGCGCTGCGGGCAGTCGGTCGGCAGGCCGACGAAGTTGGAGCGCTGACTCCACAGGCTGTTGAGCCAAAGACGCTCGATCAGCGGGTTGTCGACGCGCAGCCGCCCGGTCTCGGGCAGGTCGGAGTTGAGGACCAGCCCGTCCAGATCCTCCGGCGTCGGGGTCCCCGGATAGCCCTCGATCTCCACGTAGCGGAAGCCGTGATAGGTGAAGCGCGGCTCGAAGGTCTCTCCGCCCGCATCGCCGGCCAGCACGAAGATGTCGCGCGCCTTGGCGGCCCTCAGGTTGGCCTGATCGACCTCCCCCGAGTCCTTCAGGATTTCGGCGAAGCGCAGCTCGATGCGATCGCCCGCCCGGCCCTTGGCGCGCAGCCGGCAGACGCCGGCGAAGTTCTGGCCGAAATCGAAGACGAACACGCCCGGTCTGGGCTCGCTGACCGCTGCCGGCTTCAGCACCTGGGTGGCGCGGATCGGCGGGGCGACGTGGGCGGTGAGCAGGCCCGGCGGCGGCGCGGCGGTGTGCGGCGTCGTCCAGCCGGCGTCGTCGAAGGCCGGCTCGGCCCAGCCGCGCGGCTCGAGGCGCGCATCCACGATCTCCCCGTCGTAGATCTCGGACGCCAGCACGGGCGATGGCGCGAGTTTCCAGCCCGGCCCGGTCCCGACCACCGACGTACGGCCGTCCGTGAACGTCAGCTCCAGCTGGGCCAGGAACCGGCGCGGCGGCGGGCCGAAGGCGAAGCGGCCGCCAGGAGCGACATAGCTGGCGTACCAGCCGTCGCCCACGTGGGCGGCCAGGACGCTCTCGCCGGCGGGAACAAGATCGGTGACGTCAAAGACGCGGTAGAGGGTGCGCTTGCGGAAGTCGGTGCTTTCCGGCGCGAGGCGCGCGTCGCCGACCTTCGCCCCGTTGATGAAGACCTCGTAGGCGCCAAGCGCCGTCACATAGAGACGCGCCCGCGCGACCGCCCTCGCCTCGAACGCGCGGCGCAGCAGCACCGCGCCGGTCGGCGGCCAGGGCTGGCCGGGGTCGACCTTGGCCGGCTCGGCCGGCGTCCAGCCGCGATCGTCGAAGCCGAGCTCGGCCCAGTCCTCCGACACGTCCAGGCTGACGCGCCAGTCCGGGCCGCTCACGCGTCGCTCGACCCGCCCGTCGCCGAGCACGAGCTTGAGCATGGCCGCCAGCGCGCCGACGCCGGGCGGGTTGCGGCCCCCGCCACGCGACACGCGCGCCTCGGCCGCCAGGATGTGCTCGCCGGCCGCCAGCGGGCCAAGCGCCAGCCGTTGGACGCCCTGGCGCCCGAACGCCGCGCGCGCGGCGGCGGGCAGCTCGATCGGCGCCCCGTCCAGGCGCACGTC
>DATGKF010000059.1:0-6033 GCA_035294785.1 Caulobacteraceae bacterium
GGACTTCGCGCAAGGGCTGCAACTGGGCTTGGAATATGCGCCCGCGCCCCCGTTCAACAGCGGCCGCCCGGAAACGGCGCCGCCCGAGATCCTGGCCCGCGTGAAGGCCAACATGGATGCGGCGATGCCGAAGCGCCTGGCGCAAGCCAAAGCGGCCGCGGCGCGGCTGTAGCCCACGCTTCGCCCAGCCCAACGCCGTCATGGCCCGGCTTGTCCGGGCCACCCATGATCACCGTGGACCGAGAGTGTTCATGGGTCCCCGGCACTCCGCTTCGCTCCGGCCGAGGATGACAGGAACATCGAGAGCCCCGTTCACCCGATCACCACCGACGTCATCGAGATGGCGGCGAAGACGTCGTCGTTGAAGAGGCGCAACGGTTCGCCGTCGCGCTGGGCGCCGAGGACGTAGAGAAGCGGCAGGTAGTGCTCGCCGCTGTTGATGGCCGGGTGGCCCTGTTCGGCGAGGTCGATCAGGCGATCGTGCTCGCCGTCGAGGATGAAGCGGTTGGTCAGGTCGCGGAAGCCGGGCGCCCACTCGACCGGGGTCGGGTCGCGGAAGTCGGCGGCGCGGAGGTTGTGAACGATGTTGCCTGAGCCCATCACCAGGACGCCGGCGTCGCGCAGCGGCTGCAGCCGCCGGCCGACCTCGTAGTGCCAGCGCGGCCCGAGCCGCCGATCGAGGCTGAGCTGGGCGACCGGCACGTCGGCGTCCGGATACATGCGGCAGAGCACGCTCCACGCCCCGTGGTCGAGGCCCCAGTCGAGCGCCTGGCGGGTGTCGATGGCGGTGACGTTGGGGACGGTCTCGGCCAGCTCCGGCGAGCCCGGCGCGGGGTAGGCGACGTCGAAGAGCGCCTGCGGGAAACCGCCGAAGTCGTGGATGGTGCGCGGGCGCTCATCGGCGGTGACCGCCATCGGCGCCTCCCAGTGGGCGGAGATGCAGAGGATGGCGTCGGGGCGTGGAATCTCGCGCGCGACCGCTTCCCAGCCGCGCGTCCAGGCGTTGTCCTCGATCGCATTCATCGGCGACCCGTGACCGACGAAGAGGGCTGGCATGGCGGCGGGCATGGAGCGCAGATGAGCATGCGAGCGCGCCAGTGCAAATCTTCAGCGCCGCACGCGATTGTCGAAGGCGGTGGGCGTGCGGCGGGAATCGCCGTCTAGGGGGTCGGCATGATGCGGCCCATCGCGATTGCTTTGGCCCTGCTTAGCCTAGCCGCGCCCGGCGCCGCGCTGGCCGATCCGCCCACGCCGCTGCAGCTGCCGACGCTGCGCGCCGGCCCGACCATGCGGTTCGCGGCGGAGTCGCAGATCATGGGGAACGCGGCGGCGAACGCGGTGGGCGCGCGGCGCTGGGCGTTCGACGTGCAGGTGCTGGACGCCGGGCGCGTGGTCTACACCCTGCGCAGCGTCGAGCTTTCAGGCGTCTACGCCAGCGGCCAGAGCTTTCTCGACGCGATGAAGGATGTGCCGGTCATCTTCACCGTCACGCCGGAAGGGCGGCCGACGGGAATCGACAACTGGGATGCGGTCGCGGCGCGGGCGGCCCCGGCGGTGAGCGCGAACGAGCGGGCGCTGTTCGACTCCGCGCCCGAGGCCGCGAAGAACAGCGTCACGAACGCCGTGACCGAGTCGGTGCTCTACGTGATCGCCGACGCGCAGCCGCGCACGCCGATCGCGCCCGGCCACACCGTGCTGTTCAGCGACAAGCGGGTGTTGCCCGATGTGGTGGCGAGCCGGTCGATCGACCTGGACGGCGTGGACACGGCGAGCTGCCAGGCCGAGCTGAGGCTGAGCGGCTCGGCCGTCGCGGGACGGGACGGGCGGGTCTTCTCGCGCCAAACGATCGAGGCGCACGCCCGGGTCTCCACCCGCGACGGATGGGTGACGACGTTCGACCAAACGCAGGTGGAGGACGCGGGGCCGCGGACGACGCTCAGCGTGCGGCGCCTCTCGACGCCTGGCTGCTGAGCCGGCGCCTAGGCCGCGTCCAGCCCGATGTCGAGGACGGGGGCGGAGTGGGTGAGGGCGCCGACGGAGATGGCGTCGACGCCGGTTTCGGCGATGGCGCGGACGGTGGCGAGGGTGACGCCGCCCGAGGCTTCCAGGCGCACGGCGCCGGCGGTGCGACGGACGGCCTCTGCAAGGTCGTTCAACGTGAAATTATCCAGCAGGATCATGTCGGGCGCGAGCGGCAGGGCCTCGTCGAGCTGGGCGAGCGTGTCGACCTCGACCTCGACCTGCATCAGGTGGCCGGCGGCGGCCTTCGCGCGGCGCACCGCCTCGGCGACCGAGCCGACGGCGGCGACGTGGTTGTCCTTGATCAGGATGGCGTCGTCGAGGCCGTAGCGGTGGTTGACCCCGCCGCCGCAGCGGACGGCGTATTTCTCCAGGATGCGCAGGCCCGGGGTGGTCTTGCGGGTGCAGACGATGCGCGCGCCGGTTCCGTCAACGGCGCGGACGTAGGCGCGGGTCAGCGTGGCGACGCCGCAGAGGCGGCCCATGAAGTTCAGCGCCACGCGCTCGGCGGCGAGGAGGGCGCGGGCGCTGGCTTCGACGCGGGCGATGACGCCGCCCTCGCCGATGTCGTCGCCATCGGCGGCGTTGGTTTCGAAGCGCGCGGCCGGGTCGAGCGCGGCGATGGCCAGGCGCGCGCAGGCGAGGCCGGCGAGGCGCCCGTCGGCGCGGGCGGCGAAGACGGCGGCAAGGCGCGCGTCGGCCCGCACGCAGGCGGCCGACGTCACGTCGCCGGCGCGACCGAGGTCCTCCGCCAGGGCGGCGCGCACGATCGGCTCGATGAGCGTATCGGGCAGTTCGGCGATCATTCGGCCGCGTGGCGCAAGGGGCGGCCGTCGGCGCCGGCGAGCCAGGACTGGCTGTGGCTGGCGACCGGCCCGACCTGCGGGAAGTCGGCGCGGAAGTGGCCGCCGCGGCTCTCCTCGCGGTCGAGGGCCGCGCCGGCGATGACCAGCGCGGCGACGAGCGGCAGCGCGTTGCCGGAGCGGACCCGCAGCGCTTCGAGCCGCTCGACCAGCCGCTGCAGGCCGGCGGCGTCGCGCACCACGCCGCAGTCGCGGCTCATCGCCTCGCGCAGCGCGGCCAGATCGTCCGGGTCGAGATCGGGGGCCGGCCGGGCGGCCAGGGTCGGGGTCGCCGGGCTGGTTTCCTCGGCGGCGGCGCGGCCGGCGCGGGCGCCGAACACCGCCGCCTCCAGCAGCGAGTTGGAGGCGAGCCGGTTGGCCCCATGCACGCCCGTCGAGGCGCACTCGCCCGCGGCGAAGAGACCGGCGACGGTGGTCTGCCCTTCGCCGTCCGTGGCGATCCCGCCCATGTGGTAGTGGGCGGCCGGCGCGATGGGGATCGGATGGCGGCGCGGGTCGAGGCCGGCGGCCATGCAGGCGGCGAAGACGGCCGGGAACTGGTCGGGGAAGGCCTCGCCGATGGCGGTCCGGGCGTCGAGGAAGGCGCCGCGGCCCTCCGTAAGGCTCTTGTGGATGGCGCGGGCGACGATGTCGCGCGGGGCGAGGTCGCCGAGCGGATGGCGGCCGGCCATGATCGCTGCGCCCTCGGCGTCGACCAGCCTCGCGCCTTCGCCGCGCAGGGCTTCGGAGGCCAGCGGAGCGGGGTCGGCGCCGACGGCGATGGCGGTGGGATGGAACTGGACGAACTCGGGATCGTCGATGCGCGCCCCGGCGAGGCCCGCCAGCGCCAGGCCCTCGCCCAACAGCGCGTGCGGGTTGGTGGTGACGGCGTAGAGGCCGCCGACGCCGCCGGTCGCCAGCACAACGGCGGCGGCGATGATCTCGGTGAGCGCCCCGCCGCGCTCGGCCAGCACGCCGCGCACGCGGCCGGCAGCGTCGGTGAGGAGGGCGCGGACGCGGGTCTCGGGCTGGACCTCGATCAACCGGCTGGCCATGGCGGCGGCGGTCATGGCGCGCATGATCTCGCGGCCGGCCTGGTCGCCCTTAACCCGCGCTACGCGGGCGCGGGAGTGAGCGGCCTCGAGGCTCTGGACGAAACGGCCGTCGGCGTCGCGGTCGAAGGGAACGCCGAGCGCGGCTAGGCGCCGCACCGCGTCCGGGCCGTCGTCGGTGAGGCTGGCGGCCATGTCCTCGTCGACGAGGCCGGCGCCGGCGGCGATGGTGTCGGCGGCATGCAGCGCCGGGCTGTCGTCAGGGCCGAGCGCGGCGGCGATCCCCCCTTGCGCCCAGGCGGACGAGCCGCCCTGGGTGAGCGCCGCGGCGGTCAGCACCAGCGCCTTGCGCGGCGCGGCGGCCAGCGCGGCGGACAGCCCGGCGAGGCCGGCGCCCACAACGATCACGCCATCGAACACGCGCCTCATGCGTGCACCAGGATGTAGACGAGGTCGGTGCGCAGCTTGGCCGGATCGTCGTCGTGGTCGCCGTAGACCTCGACGTTGTCGCGCGCCTTGAGGCCACGCTCGGCGAGCCACGCTTGCATGGCCGCGTGCCCCTCGATCATCTTGTCGTAGGGGCCCCAGTAGGCGACCACGGCCGCGCGGGCGGCGGGCAACGTGATCGCTTCGACCTCGCCTTCGGGAACGATGGGCGCCGGCGTCTCGACGCCGATCTCGAGCTCGAAGGGCATGCCGCGCGCCGGATCGCGGTAGACGACGACGTTGTGGCCGAGACCGGTGACGCCGCGGCCGCGCAGCAGCGCATAGACCTTGTCGAGGCTGCGCATGATGGTCGCGCCGAGCTGGTCGCGGCCGGCGCGCGCCTTCACCGCCGCCAGATGGCGGGCGGGAAGGTCGACGAGTTCGATCGGCTCGATCATCTGAACCTCGCTGAAAGGGCGCCGAAGTTGGCCACCGCCACGATCACCCCGAGGCAGAGCGCCAGCGCGATCAGCCAGAGCGCGACGCTGGCCAGCCACTCGGGCGCGGTCAGCGGGCGGGCCTGTAGGCGGGGGATGCCGGTCCTGATCGCGCCGAGCGTGGCGATCCCGACGAAGGCCCCGAAGATCCAGTTGCCGGTGGTGATCGCCCAATAGACCGCGCCGGCGCCGACCAGGACGAGCGCCGCGCGCTCGACCATGGGGTGGATGCGGGCGAGCGCCGGGCCGAGCGCCTTGGAGCCGTCGAGTGGCGGGGCCGGCGCGAGGTTGATGAGGTTGATGAGGGCGATGAAGAAGGCGCCGCCGGCCCAGGCCGGGTCGTCGATCCGGGCCAGCACGAAGAAGGGGATCGCGGCCAGCAGGCCGAAGGCCGGACCGGCGAGGGAGATGAGCACGCTTTTGAAGTCGCTGGTGGGCGGACGCGCCATCGTCGCCGCGCCGCCGAGGAAGGGGATGATGCGGATGCGGCCGGGGCCGCAGCCGAGCGCATTGATCGCCAGCACGTGGCCGAACTCGTGCACGAAGACGCCGACAACGCCGGCCAGCGCCCAGACCCAGCCCATCTGCCAGGCGATCCAGGCGGCGAGCAGCAACGTGGAGATGGCCGCCCAGACGATCTCGTTCAGCGGCGAGGCGGGCGCGGCCACCGGCGCCGCGACGGCGGCCGGCTGCGGCGCTGCGATCGGCGCGACCGGCTCGTCCCACGGCCCGCGCGGCGGGGTGATGTTGTCCGGCGGCGTCATCCCCCCCACCGCTCATCCCCGCGAACGCGGGGACCCAGGCTCTTTCTGTTGCTCTCGCACCTGCTCAGCGCCAGCCGACCGCCGTTCGTGCGAGCCGAACGGCCCGAAAAACACCTGGGTCCCCGCTTTCGCGGGGATGGGCGGGAGAGAGACCGGGCCATCGGCGAGGCCTAGATCAGCTCCACGTCGACGTGGTGTTTGGCCTTGACCAGGTCGTAGCGGGCGGGCTGGACCGGCGGGGGCATGTCGATCATGCGCTGGACGGCGAGGCGGGCGCGGGCGGCGACGTCCGGATCGATCGTCACCTCATACTGCTCCTTCACCAGCGCCTCGTAGATGTTCTCCAGCGAGATCCGCTTCATGTGCGGGCAGAGGTTGCAGGGGCGGACGAACTCGGTCTCCGGCGCCTCGCAGGCGATGTTGTCGGCCATGG
>DATGKF010000060.1:0-10852 GCA_035294785.1 Caulobacteraceae bacterium
GATGACGCTGGAAGCCGCGCCGACCGATCTGGTCGAGGTCGCCGAGGACGTGGCCAGCCTGTTCTGGGAGCGGGCGCGCGAGAAGTCGCTCGATCTCGCCGTCTGCGTCGATCCGGCGACGCCGGCGCTGATCGCCGCCGACGCGGTGCGGCTGAGACAGGTGATCGGAAACCTGGTCAACAACGCACTCAAGTTCACCGAGACCGGCGGCGTGCTGGTTCTGGTCGCGCCGGGCGACGCCGGCGCCATTCGCATCGAGGTGCGCGACACGGGCATCGGGGTGGCCTCCGACAAGATCGGTTCGCTCTTTTCCGCCTTCAGCCAGGCTGACGCCTCGACCACGCGCCGCTTTGGCGGCACCGGCCTCGGCCTCGCCATCTGCCGCCGTCTCGTGGAGGCCATGGGCGGACGGCTGGTGGCCGCCAGCGAACCGGGCCGCGGGTCGACCTTCGGCTTCGAATTCACGCCCGAGGTGATCGAGCCCGCGCCGGACTGGCCCGACCTCTCCGGCGCGGCCGTGGCGCTCGACTGCGCCGGCGTCGCCACGCGCGCGGCGCTGCGCCGCTTCCTCGCCGCCGCTGGAGCGATAGAGGCCGGCGATGAGGCCATCGTGGTGATCGCCGACGCCGCCAGACTGGCGACGCTGGCGCGGGGCGCGGCTCAGGCCATCTGCATCGGCGAGTACGGCGATCCGCAGCCGGCGGCGCTCCGCCACGCCGGCCAGGCTCAGGCGGTGCTGGTGCAGCCGCTCCGTCGCCATGAGCTGGCGGCGCTGCTCGGCGCGCTGGCCGAGGGCGCGCCCCTCTCCGACGCGCTGGTGGAGGAAGCGCGTGGCGAGGCCGAGGCTCTGCCGAGCTTCGCCGGGCGCCGGGTGCTGGTCGCCGACGACAACGCCGTCAACCGCGAGGTGGCCATGGAGGCGTTGGCGCGGCTGGGGGTTTCGACCGCCGTCGTGGTGGACGGCCGCGCAGCCGTGGAGACCGCGTTGACCGAGACGTTCGACCTGATCCTGATGGACGGCGCCATGCCGCTGATGGACGGCTACCAGGCCGCCCGCGCCATTCGCGCCGCCGAGGCCGAGGGCGGCCGCGAGCGCACGCCGATCCTGGCGCTGACCGCGGAAGTCCTGAGCGCCGGCGGCGAGGCTTGGCGAACCGCGGGCATGGACGGCGTGCTTCTGAAACCGTTCACCGTGGCCGGCCTGGCGCGGGCGCTCATGCCGTTCATCGAGCCGACCGAACCGGCCGCAACGCCCGAGCCCGCCGCCGCGCTCACGCCCCAGGCCCTCGTTTCCCCTGGCGTGCTGATCGATCCGGCGGTGGCCGCGGAGCTGGACCAGATGGCGCTGAACGGCCGCGCCGACTTTGTCGAACGGGTCCGTCGCCTCTACCGCGAGCATGCGCCGGTCGCCGTGCGGACGCTGGCCGAGGCGGTGGACGCGGGCGACCGCGCCGAGTGCGCGCACGCGGCCCATTCGCTGAAGTCGATGAGCGGCGCGATCGGCGCGCGCGTCGTCGCAGAGCAGGCCGCCGGAATCGAAGCGGCCGCGCGCGAGCGCGACGTCGCTCAGTCGGAAGTGGAGTCCCTGCAACGCGCTCTGCTGGCGACGCTGGCCGATCTGGCCGGCGCGGCGGACGGCGATGACGGGGACGCCGGCGACGATCAGGCGCGTCTGCTCGCCGATCTCAGACTGGCGCGCGAGCGCGGCGAATTCGGCCTCGTCTATCAAAAGCAGGTCGATCGCGATGGACAGACCGTCCTGGGCGTCGAGGCCTTGTTGCGGTGGACGCATCCGACGCGGGGGCCGGTGAGCCCGGCCCTGTTCATCCCGCTGGCGGAGCGCGCCGGCCTGATCCGCGAGATCACCGGCTGGGTCCTCGATCGCACGCTGGCCGAGACGAAGGGGCTGGACGGCCTCGCCGTCGCCATCAACGCCTCGGCGGTGGAGTTCGCCGACCCCGCCTTCACAGACGAACTGGCCGTCGTCATCGCCCGCCATGGCTACGACGCGCGCCGGCTCGAGATCGAGGTCACCGAGACCGCCATCCTGGCCGGGGGCGAGGAGGTGCTGCGCGCGATGGAGCGCCTGCACGGCCTGGGCGTGAAGACGGCGCTGGACGACTTCGGCGTCGGCTACTCGAGCCTCAGCCATCTGCAGCTCTACCCGTTCGACAAGCTGAAGATCGACCGGCTGTTCATCGACCGCTGCAGCGAGGACGTGCAGTCGGCGACGCTCGTCCACGCGTTGATCAGCATCGGGCGCGCGCTGGGGATGAAGGTCGTCGCGGAGGGGGTGGAGGCGGCGGGCCAGCATCGGTTCCTGCGCGCGGCCGGCGTGCACGCGCTGCAGGGCTTCCTGTTCGGCCGTCCCGTCCCGATCGAGACGCTGAAACGCGAGCTCGCGCCGCCGACGCCGATCCGCGTGGCGGCTGGACGCTGAAGAAGGACCGGGGCGTGGCGCAGAGCGGGCTTGATCCATCGGACTGGGGCGCGACGCGGGCGCAGGGTCATCGGATGCTGGACGACCTGTTCGACCATCTGGAAAGCCTGCGCCAGCAGCCGGTCTGGCGGCCGATCCCGGATGCGGCGCGCGCCGCGCTGCGCGAGGCCCTGCCGGCCGAGCCGGGCGACCTCGCCCAGACTCACGCGCGGTTCATGCGCGAGGTGATCCCCTTCGCCGGCGGCAACCTCAACCCGGGCTTCATGGGCTGGGTGCAAGGCGCCGGGACGCCGGTCGGCATGCTGGCCGAGATGCTGGCCGGCGGGCTGAACGCCAACCTGGGCGGCCGCGACCACATGCCGATCGAGCTTGAACGCACGGTCGTCGGCTGGATGCGCGAGCTGTTCGGCTTCCCGGCGGGCGCCGGCGGTCTTCTGGTCAGCGGCACGTCGATGGCCAACTTCATCGGCGTCCTGGTCGCGCGGCAGCGGGCGTTGGGCGACAGCGTCCGCCGCGGCGGCGTCGGCGGCGCGCGGCTGACGGCCTACACCTCGACCGCCGCGCATGGCTGCGTGGTGCGGGCGATGGAGATGGCCGGGCTGGGCGCCGACGCCCTGCGGCGCATCCCGACAGACGCGGACCACCGCATCGACCTTGGGGCCCTGGCCGCCGCGATCGAGGCCGACCGCGCGGCCGGCGCCAAGCCGTTCCTCATCGTCGGCAACGCCGGCACGGTCGACGCCGGCGCGATCGACAGGCTGAACGCGCTGGCCGACATCGCCGGGCAAGGCGACCTGCATCTGCACGTGGACGGCGCTTTCGGGGCGCTGGCGGTGCTGGCGGCTGGTCTGAAGCCTCGCCTTCGCGGGATCGAGCGCGCCGACTCGCTCGCCTTCGACTTCCACAAGTGGGCGCACGTTCCCTATGACGCCGGCTGCATCCTGGTGCGCGACGGGGCGCTGCAGCGGGCGAGCTTCGCCGCCGATGCGACCTATCTGCAGCGCGAAGACCGCGGCCTGGCGGGCGGCGACTGGTGGCCGTGCGACGACGGACCGGAGCTCTCGCGCGGCTTTCGCGCGCTCAAGGTGTGGTTCACGCTCAAGGTGCTGGGCGCGGACGCAATCGGCGCGGCGATCGCGCGAAACTGCCACCTCGCCGAGCGTCTGGCGACGCGCATCGCCGCCCAGCCGAAGCTGGAGCTCATGGCGCCCGTCGGGCTCTCCATCGTCTGCTTCCGTTACGCCTGCGCCGACGCGAACCGGGTCAACCGCGCCATCGTCGCCGACCTGCAGGAGGAGGGCCGCGTGGCGCCGTCGCTGACTTCGGTCGGCGGCGAGGCGGTGATCCGCGCCGCGCTGTTCAACCACCGCACGGACGAGAGCGACCTCGACGCGCTGATCGAGGGCGTGTTGGCGCGCGGCGACGCCCGCGTCCGGGGCCAGGCGTGAGCGCGGATCCGGCCGAGGTGCTCGGCCCGGCGCGTCTCAGCCGCATGGTGTTCGAGGGCAAGGACCTGCAGCCGGTCTGGGACGCGGCCATGGCGCGGGCGAGCGCGAGCGCCGCAGACGCCGGCGCGCGCATGGACCTGGCGACGATGCTGCTGCTCACCGGCCAGCAGGAGGCGGGGCTGGCGCTGCAGGCCGAGGCGCTGGCGCTGAACGCCGCCTATCGCCGGCCGACGCGGGCGCGGGCGAACGCGACGCTCCTGGCGCTCGTCGCGCCGGGCGACATGATGGCCAACACGCCGCTCGACTTCCTGCTCGAGGACGCGGCGATCGACCTCGTCAGCCTCTTCGTGCGACCGGGCGAGCCGGTCCCGTCGCCGCCGCCACACGACGTCGCGTTTCTCGCCGTCGGCCAGTCCGAGGCGAACGCGCCGATCTTGGAGGCGATCGGGCCGGCGCTGGCCGATTGGCCGAGGCCGATGATCAACGGGGCGCCCGAGCGCATCGCCGCCCTCACCCGCGACGGCGTGGCGGCGCGCCTTGCCGAAGTCCCGGGCCTGCTCGCGCCGATGGCGGCCCGCCTCGACCGTGCGGATCTGGCTCGCGTCGCCGCCGGAGCGCCGTCGCCGATGGCGTTTCCGCTACTGGTGCGCCCGATCGCCTCGCACGCCGGGGCCGGCCTGGCGAAGATCGGGGCCCCAGGCGACCTGCTCGGCTACCTCCAGGCGCAGCCGGAAGCGCACTTCTACGCCACGCCGTTCGTCGAGTACGCGGCCGCCGACGGCCTCTATCGCAAGCAGCGCATCGTCTTCATCGAGGGGGCGCCCTTCATCGCCCATCTGGCCGTCTCCGAGCACTGGATGGTGCACTATCTGAGCGCCGGCATGGCCGAGGACGCCGACCGGCGCGCCGAAGAGGCGGCGTTCATGGCCAGCTTCGACTCCGGCTTCGCCGCCCGTCACAAGGCCGCGTTCGAGACCCTGGTTGCGCGCATCGGTCTCGACTATTTCGGCATCGACTGCGCCGAGACCCCGGGCGGCGACCTTTTGATCTTCGAGGCGGACACGGCGATGATCGTCCACGCCATGGATCCGCTGGACCCCTTCGCCTACAAGCAAGAGCCGATGCGGCGGCTGATCGCGGCGTTCGAGGCGATGCTCCGCAGTCGCTAGGCGAGAGCGCGAGCGGCGCGCGCCACCCGGTCGAGGCTGGCGAGCGCCGCGGCCATGACCGCCGCCGGGTCCCCGCCCGGGCCTACCGCCTGCACCGCCAGGCGCGCGCTGTTGCAGATGCGAAGCGCGCTGACGGGAACCCCGTCCTTGCGGCCGGCGCCGACCGGCTGGCCCAGCCGAATCCCGCCCTCCTCCAGCAGCGAGCGGTGCACGGCGGCGGTTTCCGCCGGCGCCAGCCAGCGGCCCTCCGGGCGACGGACGAGGAAGCCGAAGATGCTCTGCGAGCGGTCCCAGCCGGTGAAGGCGCCGATGGCGGAGCGGTCGAGGCGGCGGGTGGCGAGCGGCGCGAACGCCGGGTCGTCGGCCAGACGCTGGCGGATGACGCGGGCGAAGGCGCGCATGAAGCCCTCGAGTTCGGCCTGCGGCAGGGCGCGAAAGGCCGCCAGCTCGGCCAACGCCGCCTCCCAGCGCAGCAGCAGGCCGAGGTTGGCGACGTCCGGCAGGCCGGCGCGGCCCACCCAGCCAGCCGGCCAGTCGGCCCGCGCCGAATAGGCGCGCAAGCCCGGCGGCAGAATGCGGCTCCTCAGCCGCTCGGCCACCGAGGCCGGCGCGAGCAGGGCGCCGGCGAAGGTCGGCCCGGTCAGGAACTTCGATCCGGTCATCGCCACCATGAAGCCGGCGCGCAGATAGGCCGAGAGACTCTCAGGCGCGAGGCGGAACTGGCAGGCGTCGACCATCACGTCCAGCGTGCGGGGAAACCGGCGGGCGAGCGCCAGCGCAACGCCCGGCCCCGGCGCGATGAGGCCGGTCTTGGAGACATCGGCCAGCGTCAGCAGCGCGCGGCGCCCGCCGCTTTGGGCGGCGAGCACGATCGCGTCGAGCTCGGCCTCGACGTCGGCGGCGTCACGGACCTTGCCGTCGGCGTCGCGCGCGGCGATGGCGACGTATTGGCCGGCCGCCCCGGCCGGATCGCCGGGGATCACGGTCTCGGCGAGCGCGGTGCGGGTGGAGTAGTGCTTACCGGCCAGCGCAGCGGGCACGCCGCTGCCTGTCTCGCTGGGCTCGACGCCGATGGCGACCAGCGGCCGGTCCGGCGACCCGCCCGCCAACGCGGCGGCGATGAGGTGCAGATCCGTGCCCGAGGCGGCGAAGATCACCTCGACGCCCTGGCCGCCCAGGCCGCAGAGGTCGAGCAGCCGGCGGCGGATGCGTTCGAGTTCGCGCGCATACGCCGCAGCCGGCGCGATCGCGGCGCCGGCGAGGCGCGCGTTCAGCGCCTGGGCGGCGGCAAACCCGCGCGGCGAGATCGTCGAGGCCGTGCACGAGCCGACGTCGGCGGCGAGAGTCTCCGGCGTCGGGGCGCAGCCGTAGGCGTTGCGGCCGGTGGCGGCGTCGAGGGCCACGCGGGCGTCGCCGCCGTCGGCCAGGAGCACGGGCGTCGAGGGCCAGCCTGGCGTGATCCGCAGCGCCGGCGCCGCCGTAGAATTGAACGCCTCGGTCATGCCAGCCCCAATTGCCGGCCGCGAGCTTGCAGACGCCGCCTTGCGAGACGATTAACCGGGCGGTGTCGCGATCGTGGCCGACCAGCTAAGGTCGGGTCGGGGAAGGGCGTTCGCGGAAGGATTTCCATGACGGCGACGGATGCAACCCTGCCCGAGGTCACGGCGCCCGCCGCGCTGGCAAAACGGCCGCGCGAGGTGATCTATCGGCACAGCTTCGTCACCCGGGTGACGCACTGGATCAACGTGCTGGCGATCAGCCTCCTGATCATGAGCGGCGCGCAGATCTTCAACGCCCATCCGTCGCTGTACTGGGGCCAGTACGGCGCCGACGCCGACAAGCCGCTGCTGGCCATGCAGGCGTTCCACACCACGAACGGCGGCCTCGTGGGCAAGACCACCATCGGCTCCTGGACGTTCGATACGACCGGGGTGCTTGGCGCCTCGGGCGCGCCGGGCCATCAGGAAGCGCGCGGCTTCCCGGGCTGGCTGACCGTGCCGTCGTGGCGCGACCTGGCGCTGGGCCGCCACTGGCACTTCTTCTTCGCCTGGGTGCTGGTGATCAACGGTCTGATTTATATGCTGTTCGGGCTCTTCAGCGGCCATTTCCGCCGCGATATCGCCCCCGATCGGGACCAGCTCGGTCCCCGCCACATCCTGAGGAACATCTGGGACCATGTGCGCCTGAAGCACCCCACGGGCGAAGAGGCCAAACGCTACAACGTGCTGCAGAAGCTGGCCTACATCGCGGTGATTTTCCTGCTCGTCCCGGCGATGGTGCTGACCGGGCTGACCATGTCGCCGGGGGTCGACTCGATCGCGCCGTTCCTGCTGACCTTGTTCGGCGGGCGGCAGTCGGCGCGGACGATCCACTTCATCTGCGCCAACCTGATCGTCCTCTTCGTTCTGGTGCATCTGGTCGAGGTGCTGCTGGCCGGCGTCGTCAACGAGGTGCGCTCGATGATCACCGGCCGCTACGTCGTGCCGGCGGAGCGCCACAAATGAGCGGCCTGATCGTTTCCCGCCGCGGCCTGGTGGCCGGCGCGGCCAGCCTCGGCGGCCTCATCCTCGCCGGCTGCGACCGTTTGGCGCGGGCGCCGTCGTTCGATCAGATCCTCCAATCGGCTCAAGGGCTGACCTACCGTTCGCAGCGGCTGCTGGAGGCAGGCGGCCCGCTCGCGCGCGAGTACGCCAAGAGCGACATCTCGCCGGTGTTCAAGCTGAATGGGACCCTGGTCCCGACGGGCGATGCGTACAAGGCGATGGCCGACAACCGGTTCGCCGACTGGAAGCTGGTCGTCGACGGCATGGTCGCCCGGCCCCTCAGCCTTTCGCTCGCCCAGCTCGGCGCCCTGCCAGCCCGCACGCAGATCACCCGCCACGACTGCGTCGAGGGCTGGAGCGCCATCGGCCAATGGAGCGGGGCGAGGCTCGGCCCGATCCTGCAACTCGCCGGACTGTCTGGAAACGCCCGCTACATCGTCTTCCATTGCGCCGACAACTGGGGCCCTGGCGGCGACTATTACGAGAGCATCGACCTCGTCGACGCCTTCCACCCGCAGACCATCCTCGCCTACGCGCTGAACGGCGCGCCGCTCGAGGTCGGCCACGGCGCGCCGCTTCGCCTGCGCGTCGAACGCCAGCTTGGCTACAAGCAGGCCAAGTACGTCATGCGCATCGAGGCGGTCGACAAGCTGAACATGATCGGCTCGGGCAAGGGCGGCTTCTGGGAAGACCGCGGCTACGAGTGGTACGCCGGCATCTAGCCGGCCGCGCTCGGACCGCCGCACGAAAAGACTGGCGCCCGATCCGGCGCTTGTGGAATCTGCGCGCCTTCAAGGCTTCCCAAGGAGTTCGGGTCCGATGCGACGCGCTGGTCTTGCCGCTTTGGCCCTTACCGCGCTCGGCGCTGGCGCGATCGTGGTCTGGCGCGGCGTGCGCGGCCGGCGCGATGCGGAAATCGACACCGGCCGCCTGCGCGGGGTGGTCGAGAAGGGCGTCACCGTCTTCAAGGGCGTGCCCTATGCGGCGGCGCCGGTGGGCGACCTGCGCTGGCGCCCGCCGCGGCCGCATGCCCGCTGGCACGGCGTCCGCCTCGCCGACCGGCAGGGGCCGCTGGCGCTGCAGGCCTTCAACGCCGAGGACAATGGCGTCGGACCGCTGCCGATGAGCGAGGACTGCCTGACGCTGAACGTCTGGACGCCCGACCCGTCGACCCAAGGCCTGCCGGTGATGGTCTGGATCCACGGCGGCGGATACGTGAACGGCTCGGCGACGGCGGCGCTGTACGACGGAGCGGCGCTGGCCAAGGACGGCGTCGTCGTGGTCGGCGTCAATTACCGCCTCGGCCGTTTTGGTTTCTTCGCCCACCCGTTGATCAGCGCCGAGGCCCCGGATGCGCTCAAGGGCAACTACGCCCTGATGGACCAGATCTTCGCGCTGGAGTGGGTGCAGCGGAACATCGCCGCGTTCGGCGGGGATCCGACGAACGTCACCGTCTTTGGCGAGTCGGCCGGCGGGATGTCGGTCAACCGATTGATGGTCTCGCCGCTGGCCCGCGGCCTGTTCGCCAAAGCCATCAGCCAGTCTGGCGCCGGGCGGGAGACGGCGACGCCGCTGGCCGCCGCGGAAGCCGACGGCGCGGCCTTCGTCGAGGGGTTGGGGGTCAAACCCAGCACCGCCGCCGACCTGCGCGCGATCTCCGCCGATGCGATCTTGAACGCCGGCCCACCCGACCTCAGCCGCGGCTGGGGCCCGATCCTGGACGGCGCCCTGCTCACCGAGGACGTCACGCCGGCCTTCGCCGCCGGACGGCAGGCCAGGATCCCGTATCTCGCGGGCTCCAACGCGCTCGAGTTTCCGATTCCGCGACGGCTGTTCGAGGCGGCGCTGGCGCGGCGGCTGACGCTGTCGGCCGACGAGCGCGCGCGGCTGGCGGGCGCCTACCCGAGCGACGCCGACTTCACCCGCCACGCCATCAGCGACATCGTCTTCGGCGAGCCGGCGCGACATCTGGCGGCGCTGCACGCGGCCGCGGGCCAGGCCGCGTTCCTCTATCGCTTCTCCGTGATGTCCGAGGCGATCACCAAGACCTTCAAGGGCGCGCCGCACGCGTCGGAGCGGCAGTACGTGTTTCGCACGCTGAACGCCTCGATCTGGCCGACCGGGGCGATGGACCAGGCCCAGTCCGCGCTGATGAGCGCTTATTGGCTCGCGTTCGCCAAGACCGGCGATCCGAACGGCGACGAGCGGCCGCATTGGCCAGCCTATGAACGGGCGAGCGACTGCCTGATCGATTTCACCAACGACGGCGCGGTCGCCAAACCGACGCCGGACGCGGCCGTGCTGGACGTGATCGCGGCCATCCGCGAGGGGGGCGCGGGGTCGGGGCCGGTCAGCCGCGGCAAGGCGAAACCTTCGCCGCGCGCAAGAGCGCGGGCCGGTTCGTCCTGAGGTCGCGGCCGCTGCGCGTGGCCGGATAGGGCGCGCCCTCGCCTTTGAGGCCGGCCCACAGCGCGTGGTTGAAGGCCGGGGTGTCGAGGTGGTCTTCGACCGAGAAGTCCTGGCCGCGCATCGCGCTGGCCCACCAGGCGGCGTCGCGCGTCGGCGCCGTCGGACAGCCGCGCTCGCTCGCCGCGGCCGGCGGCAGCGGCAAGGCGGTCGAGCGCAGCACCGCCGGCACGCGCGCCTCGAACCGCCAGTCGGCCTGACGGCGGTCGAACACCGCGCCCATCGGCTCGGCCAGGCTGTCGTTCAGGTTCATCGGCGCCAGGTCCAGCACCGCCTCGATCGTCTTGACGAGGTTCACCGTCGTGTAGCGGTGCGACACCACCGCGCCCTGCCGCACGTAAGGGCCGGCGACGAACGCCAGCGACCGGTGCGCATCGACGTGGTCGGGGCCGTCCTGGGCGTCGTCCTCGACGACGAAGATCAGCGTGTCCTTGGCGTAGCGGCTGCGGGCGATGCTCTGGATCAGCGAGCCGACGGCGTAGTCGTTGTCAGCGAGTTCGGCCTCGACCGTGTTCACCCCGTCGATCGCCTCGGCAAAGCCGCCGGTGTGGTCGTGGCAAAGGCGCACCAGCGAAAGCGCCGGCAGATCGCCGCGCGCCACGTAGCCGTCGAACTCGCGCTTCCACTCCTGGAAGCGCCAATAGTCGGGAAACGCCTGGTCAAACCCGCGGAAGTAGGGATCGGTCACCGGCATGAGCGCCGCCTTCGAGGTGTAGAAGACCGTCAGCCCCTTGGCGTGCGGGTCGCGCTCGCGCGGAATGCGCTGGTCGGCCGGCGTGCGGTCGC